>DASSBA010000108.1:0-18420 GCA_035699205.1 Gemmatimonadales bacterium | reverse complement strand
GAGCCCGTCGCCCGAGCCCAGCCGGTTCCAGCCGCGAAGCTGACGGACGGTCACGCCGTACTCGGCGGCCAGCCCGGACAGGGTCTCTCCCCGCCGCACGCGATGGACGCCGCTCGGGCTGCTCGCGGCCGGCTCCACGGGATCGGCCATGTGCCGCGCCACGGAGCTCGAGATCGCGCCACCCGTGGGCACGATGACGCGCTGTCCCGGCCGGAGGCGCCGGGCGTGGAGCCGCGGGTTGGCCTGCGCCAGCAGGCTCGAGCTCACGTGGTACCGCTTGGCGATGCCGCTGAACGTCTCCCCGCGGGCCACCGTGTGCTCGACGAAGGTGACCCGGCGCGAAGCCGGAAGCTCCGCGTAGGCCGCGACCGTGGTCGGCCCGCGGCCGGCCGGCACCCGGACGACGGACGACACGCCGGGCGGCGTGGCCAGGCGCAGGTACTGCGGATTGAGCTCGCGGATGGCCGCCACCGTGGTGTCGGCGAGCCGGGCGACGACGTCGAGACCGGTCATGGTGGGGACGATGATGGAATCGTAGACCGCGGGCTCACCCGCGCCCACCTCGAAGCCGTAGCGCGCCGGCTCCTTCGCGATCAGCGCGGCCGCGATCAGCTTGGGCACGTAGTCCTTGGTCTCCCGCCGGAGAAACTTGGTGTCGTAGAGCCGGAAGAACATGGCGTCGGCATTGACCGAGTCGGCCTCGTCTTCGTCGGGCAGGCGTCCGAGCCCGCGGGACACCTTGCCGGCGCCGGCATTGTACGCCGCGGCGGCGAGGTAGAGCGAGCCGAACCGGTCGTTGAGATCCTTCAGGTGCCGGGCCGCCGCGGTGGTGGCCTTGTAGGGATCCCGCCGCTCGTCCACCCACGAATCCACCCGGAGGCCGTAACCCTTGGCGGTCCCCTTCATGAACTGCCACATCCCCACGGCCCGGGCCCGGCTGGTGGCGGAGTTGGAGAAGCCGCTCTCGATCAGCGCCAGGTAGACCAGGTCGCCCGGCAGCCCCTGCTCCTGCAGCCGCTCGCGGATCATCGTCTCGTAGCGCGGCATGCGGGTGAGCCAGATGCCCATCCGCTCGCGACCGCGTCCCTGGAAGAAATCGAGATAGTACTGAACGCGATCGTGGCTGTTGTAGGTGTCGACGTCGATGTCCCAGCTCACCGCCGTGCTGGTGAGCGCCTTCGCGCCGCCGGCGCCGCTCCCTTCCGACTCGAGGGCCACATCGTCGCTGTCGCCGTCGCTCGGGCTCGCGTCGGCCAGGGCCTCGAGCACCTCTTCGTCGGCGGCGCTGTCGGCGGCGATCCGGAGCTCGGCTGCGAGCTCCTCGGCGGGGACGATGGTGTCGAGCGCGGGTGCGGGCGGCAGCACCAGCGCGTCGAGCTCGCCGGCGGGCGCCGGGACCACCGGCGAGCCGGGGCGGTGGCCGCCGCAGGCCAGGAAGAGGATCACGACCGCGAGTGGCAGCAGGCGCATTGTGTCACTCCGGGGGTGAGGGGCCGGTTCGGGGGGCCTTCGGGTAAGCAAACCGCGGGAGCCAAGGCGAACTGAGACAACCCGGCGGTGGGCCGTCGGCCCTCAGCGCATGAAGAGGCGGTTGCCGAGGATGCGATTGGTTGCGTTCAGCACGGCCAGTGCCGCGCCGCGGGGGGCGTCGTTCTCGGTCAGATAGGAGCCGACCACCCGGTGGCCGCTGCCTTCGCCGTGGACGGCCAGCGACACGATGACAACCGTTGCATCGAACGCCCGGACCGCCTTGACCCCGAGCAGCTCGAAGCTCATGCCCCCGCTCACCGCGCCGGCAAGCGCGTCCACGCAGGCCTGGGCGGCGCAGCGCAACTCGCCCGCCTGGGACCCGAGGCCCTCGTTTTCGCCGGTGAACTGCTCCGACTCCTTCCAGGTCAATCCCACCCGGGCGCGGCACCGGCCGTTGGGCAGGCGGTCGAGCACGAACTCGGCGAAGCGCAACCGTTCGCTGAGCGGGTTGGGCGGCGACATGGAAGTCCTTGTGGAGGGCGAACCTGACCGCGACGGCGAGGCCCCCAATCGGGCAAAGGCCATGCCAGTCAACGCGATGGCCGACTCATTCGAGCTGCTCCGCGAGAAATGCGGCCAGCGCGGCGTCGGGGATCTGATCGGCCTGCGCGAAGAGCGCGGCCCGGGACATGGACGACAGCGGGTATGCGGCCCAGAAACTTCGCCGGCCCACGCCCGTGGGTCGGAACCAGCAGATCAATGTCCAGTGCGGCGAGTTGGCGCGGCGCTCGGCGGCGATCGAGACGTTCCACCGGCGGTCGTCATGCTCGACGACTCTCCAGACCATCCACGAACTCCAGGGTGGGACGAGGGTCGGGCGATATGGGTCGCGGGATGCACCCGGTCAGCTGCGGACCAGTGTCTGGAAGCGGGCCCTGAGGTCGCGCGTGATCGGGCCGGACTTGCCGGCGCCGATGATGCGGCCGTCCACTTCGCGGATGGCCACGACCTCGGAGGCGGTCCCGGTGAGAAACGCTTCGTCCGCGGTGTAGACATCATAGCGGTTGAGCATCGTCTCCTCCACCTCGTACCCCGCCCCGCGGGCCAGCGCCATGACCACGTCCCGCGTCACGCCCTTCAGGATCCCCGCGTAGGGCGGCGGCGTGGCGATCCGGCCGTGCCGCACCACGAAGATGTTCTGGCCCGAGCCCTCGGCGACGCTGCCGCTGCTGTCGAGCATGAGCACCTCGTCGGCGCCCGCCTGCACGCCTTCGATCTTGGCCAGGATGTGCGCGAGGTAGTTGAGCGACTTGACCCGGGGCGACAGCGATTCGCGCTGGGGGATGGGCGTGCCGGCGGTCACCACCTTGAGCCCGGCCTCGTAGACCTCCTCCGGCCAGAGCTTGATCGTGTCCACGATGATGATGACGGAGGGACGCGGGCATTTCCGCGGGTCGAGGCCGAGGTCGCCGACGCCGCGGGTGACGACGTGCCGCATGTAGCCTTCGGTGATTCCGGAGCGGCGCACCGCTTCTTCGGTGACCGCGGCCAGTTCCTCCTGAGGCATCGGGACGGTGAGCCAGATGGCCTTGGCCGAGTCGTACAGCCGCTCGAGGTGCTCGGTGAGGCGGAAGATCTTGCCGCCGTAGATCCGGATTCCCTCGAAGACCCCGTCGCCGTAGAGCAGGCCGTGGTCGTAGACGGAGACGCTGGCGGTCTCGCGGGTGTGCCACTGGCCGTCGAGCCAGACTGTCGGCACACCGGCGCCCGTGGCTGTTGCCTGCCTGGCAGGCTGGATGGTGGTGCTCATGGGGGCAATGTAATCAGGCAATGAGGGCGGTGGGACTCGAACCCACGACCTAGGGATTAAAAGTCCCTTGCTCTACCAGCTGAGCTACGCCCCCGGACGCACCGTTGCATCACCGGTGACGGAATATCCCACGCCTGGCCACCTCCGGCAACCTGAGTCGGGAGGAGTCTCAGCTCGTCAGCGTGCGGGCCCCGCGCCGGGGGGACGCGGCGAGCAGGGCTTTCACCGCCGCCAGCAGATCTTCGTTCGAGAAGGGCTTCTGCAGAAAGTGCGACGGGGCGCCCGGTCCGTCCCGATGGAAGACGTCGCCCTGGACGTAGCCCGAGATGTAGAGCACCGGCAGGTCGGGACAGTCGAGGGCAAGCTGCCGGCCGAGCTCCCGCCCGTCCATGCTCGGCATCACCACGTCGGTAACGACCAGATCCAGGTGGGGAAGCGACAGGCGGGCGAGGTGCAGCGCCTCCGCCCCGTCGCGCGCTTCGAGGGTGCGGTAGCCTTCGGTCCAGAGGACGCGCGCCACCATCGTGCGCAGCGGCTCCTCGTCCTCGGCGAGGAGTACGATGACGGGGGGCGCTGGTTCCAACCGCGGCTCGGTCACAACCGACCTCGGAGTTGTCCGGGAGAGACCTGGGACAACCTACGCCGAAGCTGCGGGGGCCGCCAGGGAGAGTTGCGCCCAGCTTGCTTCCGCGTGCCTCCTGGGGGCAACTTGACGATGCTACGAATTGCACCCGGAATTCCCCCTGAAGAGGATGACAGTCATGAGTGCGGTTGAAACCAGAAAGCGGCAGGAACTGACGAGCCGGCGGGAGTCCCCGCTGCTCACCCCCACCGACCTGAAGCCTGCGGCGACCAGAGACGTCAGCGGAGCCATGAACGCGATCCTGGCCGACGTGTTCGCGCTCTACCTCAAGACCAAGAACTTCCATTGGCACATGAGCGGCCCGCACTTCCGCGACTACCACCTGCTGCTGGACGAGCAGGCCGACCAGTTGTTCGCGATGACCGACCCGATCGCCGAGCGCGTGCGCAAGCTGGGTGGCCTGACGATCAGATCGATCGGCCAGATCTCCCGGACGCAACGGGTGCTGGACAACGATGCCGAGTACGTCGAGCCGCTGGACATGCTCGCCGAGCTTCGGGACGACAACCAGGCGCTCGCGGCCAGCCTGCGCGAGGCCCACAACGTGTGCGAAGAGCGCCGGGACGTGGCCACCGCCAGCCTGATCGAGATCTGGATCGACGAGACCGAGCGGCGCACCTGGTTCCTGTTCGAGGCCAGCCGGCAGGGCGAATCCGCCGGTCACTGAGCCCGGGGCTCAGACGACAGTGCCCACGCATCGGCGGTGAGCTGATACGAGCGCAGGCGAGCGGCATGATCGTAAATCTGGGACGTGACCATCAGCTCGTCGGCCCCGGTGCGGGCGACGAACGCCTCCAGCCCGCGCCGGACCGTCGCGGGAGCGCCGACCATCGACCAGGACAGCATTTCCTGGATGCCTGACCGCTCCACCGCCGTCAGCCGCTCCCCGTAGCCTTCGTCGGGAGGCGGGAGCGGGCCGGGGTGCCCCCGGCGAAGGTTGACGAACGCCTGTTGCAGGGACGTGAACAGCAGCGCCGCTTCGTCCTCCGTGTCCGCCGCGAACACGTTGACCCCCAGCATGACATAGGGCCGCTCGAGCCGCTCCGACGGGCGAAACTGCGCGCGATACAGCTCGAGTGCCGGCATCAGGGCCGCCGGCGCGAAGTGCGAGGCGAAAGCGTACGGCAGACCCAGCGCCGCCGCCAGCTGCGCGCCGAACAGGCTCGAGCCCAGAATCCAGATCGGCACGTCCAGTCCAGCGCCCGGTACCGCCTGCACCACCTGGTCGGGCCGCCTCGGCTGGAAGTAGCTCATCAGCTCGACGACGTCCTGCGGAAACGTGTCCGCCGCGGCCGGGCTCCGCCGGAGCGCGCGCACCGTGAGCTGGTCCGACCCCGGCGCGCGGCCCAGGCCCAGGTCGATGCGGCCCGGGAAGAGCGACGCCAGCGTGCCGAACTGCTCGGCGATGATCAGGGGCGCGTGGTTGGGCAGCATGATGCCGCCGGCGCCCACCCGGATCGTCGACGTGCCGGCCGCCACGTGGCCGATCACGACCGCGGTGGCGGCGCTGGCGATACCCGGCATGCCGTGATGCTCGGCGAGCCAGTAGCGCTGATAGCCCAGTCGCTCGGCGTGCCGGGCCAGGTCCAGCGTGTTGCGGAACGCCTGGGCCGCGTCGCCGCCCTGGACGATCGGCGCGAGGTCGAGGACCGACAGGGGAATCATCAGGTGTGCAGAGTAGCCGTTGCCCCTTCACAGCGCCACCGCTCGCGAATACTGTGCAAGTGGAGGCTCGAGCACTCAATTCCTGGGGAGTTCTATGTCAGCCAAGTCGGAGCAGGAACAGCCGCCGCGACAGTTCGGCATTTTCTACCCTCGCGGATACGTCGTGATCGCGCTCCAGAGCCAGACGGACGGCGAGCGGCTGCGACGGCTGCTCGTGGATGGCGGATACGATGAGGAGGACGTCAGGATGCTGGACACGGCGCAGGTGCTGGCGGGCGCCAGCGCCGATCTCGAGAATCTGAGTCCCTTCGTCAAGGCGCTGGGATCCGAGGCCGGCGCGACGAAGGCTCACCTGGAGGGCGCGGCGAAGGGCCAGACGTTCCTGGTGGTGTACGCTCCGTCCGAACTGGACACCGAACGGCTGATGAACGTCGCCCGCCGGGTGGGCTACGTGGCCGCGCAGAAGTACGACCGCTTCTCGATCACCCGGCTCTAGCCGCTGACTCCGGCCTGGCGGGAAAGGGCGGGGGCCGGTCCGCTTCTCCCGCGTCGCTTGTGGCGGTTGCCCACGATCCGCACGGCGGTCGTGTACGGCGCGTCGGGACTCGGCTTCGCGGGAGCGAACCTGGTTCTGGCCCGCGTACTTCCGAAGGAAGCGTACGCGCTCTTCACGCTCGTCCTCGCCATCATCAACTTCGGCTTCGCGCTCGCCACCGCGGGGGTCGACGGAATCGTGCTCCGGCAGCCGATCGAGTGCGGGCCACGGCTCCTCGGCCGCGTCGCCGCCGCCGCGACGCTCGTGGCGCTGGCACTGGGTGCGGCCGCCGCCGCAGCGTACGGCATCGGCCTGCCGCTGCTCGGGATGCTCGTGGTGTCCACCGCGGCCGGCGGCATCATGGTGGTGGCGGGCGCGCGGTTCCAGCGGGAGCAGCGCTTCGGGCTCTCGCTCGCCCTGGTGCAGAGCCCCAATCTCTTCCTGGCCCTGGCGGCCGCCGTCGTGTTCGCGACGGGCGCCGCGGGAGCCTGGGTGCCGGTACTCGTCGCGACCGGGGGGTTCGTGCTCGCGGCGTGGTACGGCTGGTGGCTGCTCCTCCGCGAGCGCGGGGCCAGGCCCGAGCGCGGCAGCGCGTTCTCCTGGAGGGAGGCGCTCGCCTTCGCCGGGCTGAATGCGTCGGGGCTGCTCCTGGTGCAGCTCGACCGCCTGGTCATTCCCCACGTCCTTCCGCTCGGGGAGCTCGCCACCTACGGCGTGCTCGCCGCCATCGTGGGATCCCCCTTCCGGGTGCTTCAGAACAGCGTGGGGTATTCCCTGCTCCCGCGCCTGACCGCCACCGCGAGCGTCCCGGAGCGGCGCCGGCTCATCGCGCGCGAGGTCTGGCTGGCGGGACTGCTGCTGCTGCTGGCCGCCGTGGTAGTCTGGTTTGCCGTTCCCCTGGTCGAGCGCTGGTTCCTTGCCGGCAAGTATCACCTGGGGAGCTCGCTCGTGCTGGCCGCGACCGCCGCCGGCCTGGCGAAGGTCCTGAACGCCTTCAGCAAGGCGACCGTCACGGCGCTGGCCAGCGCGCGCGAGCTGTCGCTGGTCAACATCCTGGGGTGGGCGTCGGTGGCCGTGGCAGCCGTGGCAGCGTCGGCGGCGGCCGGCCCGTGGGGGCTGCCGGGAGTGATCTACGGCGTCGGGCTTGGCTGGCTGCTGCGCGCCGTGGCCGCGCTGGTCGTGGCGGCGCGCCACCTCCGCCTGCCGGCCCCGGCCGCGGATTCGGTGGCCTGAGCGCGTCAGCGCGGGCGACGGAAGTGTGATGGAAGGCACCGCCGGGCAAACGCACACGGGGTAAATAGAGCATCGCCTGAGAATCCGTTTCCCCGCGTCCAGAGGACCGCCGTGCCTGCCAATGCCCAATCCGCCCGCGACGCCCACACCGCCCTCGTGACCGGCGCCGCCGGATTTACCGGCCTGGCGCTTGCCCGCTCGCTGGCGGCGCATGGACACCGCGTCAGAGGTCTGGTGCGCAGCAGGGATCGTGCTCTGCCCTTGGAACAGGCGGGTATCGAGGTCATCGCCGGCGACGTGCGCGACCGGGGCACCGTCGAGCAGGCCCTGGAAGGGGTGGACACGGTCTACCACCTGGCCGCCGTCTTCCGCCATGCGGGGGTCCCCGACTCCGAATACCGCTCGGTCCACGTGGATGCGACCCGGCAGTTGGTCGAGTGCAGCGCGGCGGCCGGCGTCAGGCGGTTCGTGCATTGCAGCACCGTCGGGGTGCACGGCGACGTGGAGGGCGAGGCGCCGGCGGCGGAGGACGCTCCCCTCCATCCGGGCGACATCTACCAGCGCACGAAGCTCGAAGGTGAGCAGATCGCGCGGCGGACGGCGGAGCGGGTCGGCCTTCCGCTCACCGTGGTCCGGCCCGGGCCGATCTACGGCCCGGGGGATCGGCGGCTCCTCAAGCTGATCGGCGGCGTGGCCCGGAAGCGCTTCGTGCTCCTGGGCGACGGCTCCCCCCACTTTCACATGGTCTACGTGGACGATCTGACCGAGGGATTCCGGCTCGCCGCCGCGACGCCCGCCGCCGCGGGGCGGACATACATCGTGACGGGCGGGGAGGCGCCGACGCTGAACGAGCTGGTGCACGAGATCGCCTCGATCGCCGAGGTCTCGGTCCCCCGGACCCGGCTGCCCGTGTGGCCTTTCTGGATCGCGGGCGCGATCTGCGAGGGCATCTGCGTGCCGCTGGGTATCGAGCCTCCGATCTTCCGGCGCCGCGTGGCGTTCTTCACCAACAATCGCTGGTTCGACACCTCTCGCGCCCGCGCCGAGCTGGGGTATACTCCGAAGGTCCGCCTGCGGGACGGGATTCGCCGTACCCTGGACTCCTACCGGGGCCTCGGCTGGGTCTAGCACCGCACGCTTCACCATCACAATTCTGCGACCGCCGATGGCCTACCGCTCCGTGTACGCCGAGCACTATCAGTGCGTGGAATCGTCGGGCGAGGAGTACGACCGGTCGTTGGCGAATCGATTCGAGCTCGCCATTTTCGAGCTCGAGCAGCGGCACCTCCGCGAGCTGTTCCGCCGGCTCCGGGCGTCGGACCCCGGCACGCGATACCTCGACTTCGCGTGCGGCACGGGCCGGATTCTCACGGTTTTTCGCGACCTGATCCGGGTCAAGGTCGGAATGGATACGAGCGCGGGGCAGCTCGAGATTGCGCGACGAAAGGTCCCGGACGCGGTCCTCGTTCATGGCAACCTGGTGACCCACCCCGAGCTGCTCGGCGATCGGCGCTTCGATCTGATCACCAGCTTCCGTCTCCTGCTCAACCTGGAGCCCGAGAACCGGATCCCGGTTCTGCGGGCGCTGCGGGCGCGCCTGGCCCCCGGAGGCCGTCTGATCGTGGACAACCACATGAACCGGTACTCCATACTCGGGGTGACGGCGCTGCTGGCCCACCGGGTGCTCAGGATACCGAGGAAGCCGAACGTTCCGCCCGGGCGGCGCGGCATCATCTCCACGATGTCGGAGCGGGAGGTCCGCGAAGCCTGCGCGGCCGCCGGGCTGGAGGTCGAATCGGTCCGGCGGCTGTTCGTGCTGCCGGGCCATGGCGCCTTCCTGCTCCTGCCCCGGCGCTGGCTGCTCGCCCTCGAAGCGTCCCTCGCTCGGACTCCCTGGGTCAACCGCATCTCGAAGAACCAGATCTACGTCTGCCGCGCCACTCCCGGAGTGCCCGCGTGAGTCTCCCGCGGGTGCGGTACTGGGTGTTCAACTACATGCCGCAATGGGAGGGAGTATCGAAGGAGATCGCGTCGCTCCGCGAGGGATTGCGGGACGAGATCGAGGGGTCGCTCGTGAGTCTCGACACCAAGGTATGGCGGTTCAGCCTCCGCGGAACCGAGAAGCGCGTGCCGCTCGCGCACGGCCTCCCGCTCTATCCGGTGCTGAAGCCCCGTGCGGCCCGGGCGGACATCAATCACCTGTTCGCCTCCGGCGGCGAGCGCTGGCTGACGCCGGCACTCGCCCGGCGCAACGGGGTCCTCACGGTCGCGAAGGACACGACCAGCCTGGCGGCCTACGAAGGGAACGCGGAGTGCTTCAGGCGGTTTCGGGCGGTCGTCGTCCAGGGCGAGCGGGACCGCGAAATCATGCGGCAGCTCGGGGTGCGCGAGGATGCCCTCCGGGTCATCCGCCCGGGAGTCGGCCTCGCCTCGTACCATGAGGCGCGCGGCCCGTTCACCATCCTGTTCGCGTCGAGTCCGCTCACCGCCGAGCATTTCCTGTCGCGCGGGATCTATCTCATGATCCGCACCGCGGCCCGGCTGCCCGACGTGCGGTTCCTCCTGGTCTGGCGCAAGCGCCACCTGGCCAAGCTCCAGCGCGCCATCACGGCGGCGCGCGCCACCAACATCGAGATCATGAACGGAGTGGTCCCCGAGATGGGGACGCTCTACGACCGGGTCCACGCGACGATCCTCCCCGCGCTGGAAGGGCGCAGCTTCATTCCCTGCCCGCGCAGCGCCCTGGAATCGCTCAGCCACGGCAAGCCGCTGCTGCTGTCGAACTGCGTCTCGCTGGCGGACGGCGTGGCACGCGCCAACGCCGGCGTGGCGTTCGATCCCACGGGTGACGGGCTGGAGGCGGCCATCCGGCACCTCCGGGCCAACTACGCCGTGTACCAGGGGCACACCCAGTGCTATCTCGCGGAGCGGTTCTCGCCGCAGGTGCACCTGGAGCTCTACCGGCGACTCTACCAGGCGATCGGCGGCTGATGCATCGCGCCAGTCGTCACCGCTTGCGGCGGGCCAGCAGGAATCCGAGGGCAACCGCGGCGACTCCCAGGAGCAGGGCCGACCCGACCACCCGCTTCACGCTGCCTCCGAGGCCGGCGTCGCGGGCGGCGATCCGGTCTGAGGTGTCGGCCAGCGCCGAGTTGACGCGCTCCTGCCGCAACAGCCACTCGTGCACCAGGGCAGGCTCCTCCACCTCGGTGGGCCTGGCGGCCAGGCGCTGGCGCACCTCCTGCTCTCCCAGCGTATCCAGTTCCCGCCACACCTGCTCACGCGTCTTGCGCACCATGGTCTCCTTCCCGCCTGGCCGTCTCGCCGCTCGTGAGTGACCGCCGGGACCGAGACTGTCCTCCGGCGTTCATGCACGAAAAACCCGTGGAGGACGGAAGACCAGGGCGGCGCGCCTGCGGACCGCCACGCCCGGGGGTATATTGGCCGTGCCCGTTTTCCCCGAGGTTTCCTCGATGACGCGACTGCTTTTCGCCGCGCTGCTGGTGCTGCCGGCGCTCGCGCGCCCACTCGCCGCCCAGGACGACCGCTGGCAGATCACCCTCGATGATGCGCGCTACGTGTGGGACATCCGGCTGGTGGGACTGGACGGAGACGCGCTCGTCGTCCGCCAGTCCGACAGCCTGGTGCACGTGCCCGTGGCGCACATCGACGAGATCCGGCTGATCCAGAAATCCAGGGTGGAAGCCACCGGCGGCGCCGCCACCGCCGGCGCCATGAACGCGCTCATGGGCGGGGACGACGAGATCTACGACCTCTCGCCCCTCCAGCCGGCCGACCGGCGGCGGAGCATCGAGAAGATCCTGCGGCTCCATCCGCCTCAGCCCTAGCGCCGCGACCAGGAGGTCCGCATGAATGCGCTGCTCATCACGGGCACCGATACCGGCGTAGGCAAGACCTGGGTGGGCCGGGCGCTCGGTCGGGCGCTCTCGCAGGCGGGCCGCCGCGTCGTCGCCATCAAGCCGGTCGAGACCGGCTGCGCCGACGCCACCGCGGCGGGCGAGGACGGCGTGCTCCTCGCCGCGGCCACCGGCCAGGCCGAGCCGCTGGCCGCCCTGCACCGGTTCGACGACGACATCGCGCCGGCGGTGGCCGCGGACGCGGCCGGCGAGCCGATCGACCTCGACGCGCTGATGCTCCGGATCGAGGCGCTGAGCGCGGGGGCGGAGCTGCTGCTGATCGAAGGTGCGGGCGGGCTGCTGACGCCGATCGCATGGGAATGGACCATCGTGGACGTGGCCCGCTCGCTCGACGCGGCGGCGCTGCTGGTGGGGTCCGACCGGCTCGGCACGATCAACCACGCGCTGATGACGCTGAGCGCGCTGGAGCTCGCGGGGCTGGAGGTGGCGGGAATGGTGCTGACCGCGCCGGAGACCCCCGACGCCTCCACCGGGACCAACGCGGCGAGCATCGCGCGGCTCGCCGGGCTGGACCGGATCCTCACGCTGCCTCGGCTGGCGGATCCGACGCTGGCGGGAGCCGCGCTGGCGCCGGTGATCGGCTGGATCGATCGGGTGGGCAGCGGAGCGGGGTGAGGCCCCCTCAGCTCCCCCGCCGCTCCAGCCGCCCGATCGCCGCCTCGACCGCGGCCTTCACGTCCGCCCGCCCGGTCCGCGCCGCGGCCTCCCGCAGCACACCGACGGCCGTGCCGGCATCCAACTGGTCCTCGACCGCCTCCAGCGCCCACTGGCGCACCCAGCTTCGCGCGTCGCCGAGCGACGCCACCAGCGCGCCGCGCGCGTGCGGGTTCCCTCGCGCCGTGAGCGCCGCCAGCGCCATCGTCACCAGCGGTTGCGCTCCCGCCTGGCGGGCCAGGGCCGCCACCACTCCGGCATCGGGCCGCTGGACGGCCGCGGTGATCGCGGCGCTCTGGATCACGTCCCGGTAGGACGGAGTCGCCAGCCCGGCGAGCACCGCCTCGCGCGCGTCGGACCCGCCGAGTCGCGCGAGGACGAGGAGCGCGGTTGCCCGCACCTGATCGCTCGAGTCGGCCCGCCAGGCGGCGCCCGCAATCGCCAGGGCGCGCGCGCCGCCCACGGTGCCAAGGGCGCTCACCGCCGCGTCGCGCACCTGCGCGGAGGTGTCGCGGGCCGCGACCTCGAGTGCCGGCAGGGCGAGCGCCGGCGGGAACCGGCCGAGCGCCCCGGCCGCCTCCGCCCGGGTCAGGTGGTAGTCGGCGCCTCGCGCCGCCCGCGCCAGCGCCGCGCCGGCGAGCGAGTCGCCGGTGCGGGCGGCGAGCTGGTCGATGGCCCAGGAACGCTGCCACAGATGCGGGTGCCGCTCCAGCAGCGTTGCCAGCCACGCGGTGGGCTGCTCGAACGCGAGCGTCTTGAGCATGGCGTTCTCGTCATCGAACGCCACCATCGTGGGCGGCCCCGGCAGATCGCCGATGCGGATGGTCTGTTCGCGACGATCGAGGGCCACGCGCCGCACGACGTCGCCCTCCGCCGTGCCGATGCGGATGGCCACATGTCCCCGGAACACGAGCGGGGTGCCGAAACGGAGGCCGCTGCTGTCCGCCGTCGCCGTATCCACCTGCGTCTGCCGTACCGCGAGCGTGAGCGCGTGGGCCGCGGAGTCGAAGTCCGAGGTCACGGCGAAGGCAGGGTACCCCGCCGAATAGATCCACTGCGACCAGAACCAGTCGAGACTCTGACCCGTGGCCGCGAGCACCGCCTGGCGCAGGTCGTCGCTGGTGGCGTTGCCGTACGCATGACTGGTGAGATAGCGGTGGATGGCCGCCCAGAAGCGCTCCGGCCCCAGCTCGGTCCTGAGCATCTCAAGGACCAGGGCGCCCTTCTGGTAGACCACGTTCGAGTTGTAGGTCGCGAGCGGGGCGCGGCGCCGCGCATCGAGCTCCAGGAACTGGCGGTACCGTGACAGATAGTAGTCCTCAGCGGCGTGGCGCCCCTCCTTTACCCGCCAGTACTGCCCCGGCATGAACTCCGCGATTCCCTCGTTGAGCCAGTAGTTGGCCCAGTTCTCCGCCGTCACCAGGTCGCCGAACCACTGGTGCGCCAGTTCGTGCGGGATGAGCGACCGGCGGTACCACGGGTCGTCGCGGTACGCGCGGGCACCGGGGAGCCAGTCCACCAGCGTCGTCGCGCTCACGTTCTCCATCCCGCCGACGAAATCGGCGACCGTGGCCTGCGCGTACTTGGCCCAGGGGTACGGCACGCCGGTGAGGCGGCTGTAGGTCTCCATCATGTCCGGGGTCACGCCGAAGAGCGGGCGCGCCAGCGCGCCGTCCTCCGGATAGACGTAGTAGTCGACCGGCACGCCGCGCCACCGGTCGGCGATCTTCACGAATGGGGCGACGGCGAGCGAGATGAGGTAGGTGGACGCCGGCTTCTCCTGCCGCCAGTGCGTCGTGCGCATGCCCCCGGGGGCCGGCCGCTCGCTCACCAGCCGGCCGTTGGAGACGACGGTGAAGCGCGACGGGACCGTGGCGATCAGGTCCCACGTAATCTTGTCGGCGGGGCCGCCCCAGGTGGGGAGCCAGCGCGGGTTCCCGTCGGTGCCGCCTCCGCTGTACACCTGCTGCGGCCGGTGCGGCCGCCCGTCGGCCTTGAAGAAGTAGAGCCCGTAGCCCTGCCGGATCCGGCCGTGATAGCCGATGCTGAACCGCACCGTGTCGCCGAAAGCCGCGGGGCTCGCCAGCCGGACCACGAGCGAATCCCCGGGCCGCGCGAAGGCGAGCCCCGCGCACCGGCTGCTCCGCCGCGCACAGACGGGCACCACCTTGCGCACCTCGAGCGTGCGCCCCATGTCGAGCACCACCGAATCGAGCCCCGGCCGCAGCGACACGAGCGTGATGCCCACGCGGGCGTCGAACGAGGTCGAGTCCCAGTCGAAGTTGCGGAGCTCGATGCGCTGGTGGACCAGGTCGTAGTCGTGCGAGGCGGTGAACGAGCCGTTGACCACGCGCTCCATGTTGCTCTGGGCGGTGAGCGGTGCGCCCGCGAGGAGCAGCGCGAGGCCAAGGCGGATGGGGGCGGGAAGCATGGGCGGAATGTAAGCGCGCCGGGGGCGCGGCGAGCCGGCCGTCAGAACAGGCTGATCTGCGCGACCGGCGCGAAGCTCCGGCGGTGGTGGCAGGTGGGCCCGTGCGCGCGGAGCCCCTCGTGGTGCTCGGGGGTGCCGTAGCCCATGTTGGTGTGCCAGCCGTAGCCGGGGTGGCGCGCATCGAGCCGCTCCATGAGCCGGTCGCGCACGGTCTTGGCGATGACGGCGGCGGCGGCGATCGAGTGGCAGAGGGCGTCGCCGTCCACCAGCGCCTCGTGGGGGAAGCCCACTTCGGGCAGCGGCAGGCCGTCGATCAGAATGCGATGGGCACGGCCGGCGAGCGGGGGGCGGCAGAGCAGCCGGACGAGGGCCCGCCGCATGGCGAGCGCGGTGGCGACCCGGATGTTGAGCCGGTCGATCTCGCCGGCCGAGGCGGCGCCCACCCCATAGCAGAGCGCGCGGGCCCGGATCCGCTCGGCGAGGGTCCGGCGGACCGGCGCGGGGAGCACCTTGCTGTCCCTGAGCCCGCGCAGCGCCCGGCAATCGGGGGGAAACACGACGGCCGCGGCCACCACCGGTCCCGCCAGTGGGCCGCGGCCCGCTTCATCGACGCCCACGAGGAGCGTCGCGTCGGCCCAGGCCGCCCGTTCCCTGAGGAGCGAGGGGCGAAGGGACATCGCTCAGCGCTCGCGCTTCTCCCGGATGCGCGCCGCCTTGCCGCTCAGCGCGCGCAGGTAGTAGAGCTTCGCGCGGCGCACCCGGCCGCGGCGAACCAGCTCGACCGAGGCGATGGTGGGACTGTGGATCGGGAACATGCGCTCGACCCCGACGCCGGCCGATACCTTGCGGACGGTGAAGTTTTCGCTGATCCCGCCGCCGCGCCGCGCGATGACGATGCCCTCGAACGCCTGCAGTCGCTCCTTGTCCCCCTCGCGGACGCGGACCATGACCCGAACGGTGTCTCCGGGATCGAATGCAGGAATGTCCGTGCGCAAGCCCTCACGGGCCACTTCTGCCAGGCGTTCCATCGTGGAAATCTCCGTCGTAAGTCGTAAGTCGTGAGTCGTGAGTCGTGAGTCGTGGGTCGTGAGTCTCGGGTCGTGAGTCATCGGTCGTCGGGTGACTCACGACTCACGACCCATGACCCACGACCTCCATAGTTCCGGCCGCCGCTCCCGCGTCAGCCGCTCCGCCTCAGCCTGCCGCCACGCCTCGATCCGCGCGTGGTCGCCCGAGCGCAGGACTTCGGGAACGGCGAGACCGCGGTACTCCGGCGGCCGGGTGTAGCTCGGCGGACTCAGCAGGCCGTCGTAATGCGAATCGCCGCTGGCGCTCTCGTGGTCGCCCAGGGCGCCCGGGAGGAGCCGGACCACCGCGTCCAGCACGCAGATCGCGGCCGGCTCGCCGCCCGAGAGGACGAAGTCGCCCACCGACAGCTCCTCGGTGGCCAGCCCGTCCGCCACCCGCTGGTCCACGTCCTTGTAGTGGCCGCAGAGCAGCGTCAGCCGCGTTCCCAGGGAGAAGCGCACCGCGTCGTCGTGGCCGAACCGCCGGCCTCGGGCCGAGAGCAGCACGACGGGCCCCACCGGCCCGAGGCTCTCGACGGCCTCGAACAATGGCTCCGGCTTGAGCACCATCCCCGCGCCGCCGCCGTAGGCGTAGTCATCCACGGTGGCGTGGCGGTCGTGGGTGAAGTCCCGGAGCTGCACGAGATTGAACCCCACCAGCCCCGCGGCGGCGGCCCGGCCGGGGATGCTCGCCACGGTGAACGGGGCGATGACCTCGGGAAACAGGGTGACGACGTCGATGGTCAGCATGCCTTGATCCCGAGCGCCGCCCTACTCGACCAGCCCCTCCGGCGGCGTCACCACCAGCCGCCGTCCGGCCCGATCCACCTCCCGCACGAACTCTTTCCGATACGGCAGCAGGAACTCGCGCTTCGGCCCCTGCACCTCGATCATCAACCCGGCCGGCATTTCGTACACTGCGGTGACGAGGCCCAGCGGCGTCTCGTCGGACAGCCGGACCGCGAATCCGTCGAGCTCGTGGAGGTAGACTTCGTCGCCCTCGGGCGGCGCCAGCTCCTCGGCCGGGACCGCCAGGAACAGCCCGCGCCACGGATCGATGTCCTCGCGCCGCACCGCGCCCGCGAACTTGACCAGCCATTCCCGGTGATACGGGCGGCTCCACTCGATCGTCACCGGCCCCGCGACCGGCTCCCCGTCGAGCCCCACCAGCCACACCGCCCGTCCGGGTGCGAACACCGTGTCGGGCGCGTCGGTGATCGGGAACAGCGTCATGTCGCCCTTCAGCCCATGTGGCTTTCTCAGGCGGCCCACGACCAGTCGCGAGTCGCGAGTCGCGGGTCGTGGGTCGTCAGACATCAGCCCGCGGACGGCTCACTCACGACTCACGACTCACGACTTGCCCCTCGAACACCCCCGCCTGCTTGAGCAGCGACTGGACCGTCTCGGACGGCGTGGCGCCCTGCGAGATCCACTGTCGCGCCTTGTCGGCATCCACCTGGATCTTCTCGGCCGCGGTGGTGCCCTTGGGATTGTAGGTGCCGATGATCTCGATGAACCGGCCGTCACGCGGCGATTCCTTGTCGGCGACGACGATGCGGTAGAGCGGGAGCTTCTTGCGGCCGACGCGACGCAGGCGAATCCGAGTTGCCATGTCCGTTCCTGGGGTGTGCGGGGTTAACCGGGGAAAGGTCCACGTCCAAAGGGGAGCTTCATGCCCATCCCCCCGGTCTTTCCCACGCTCTTCATGACCTTCTGCATCTGCTTGAACTGCGAGAGCAGGGTGTTCACTTCCTGCACCGTGCGCCCGCTGCCCTTCGCGATCCGGAGCCGCCGCTGGCCGTTGATGAGATCCGGGCTGGACCGCTCCTTCGGCGTCATCGAGAGCACGATGGCCTCGACGTGCTTGAGCTTCTTGTCGTCGATCTTGGCCGCCTGCAGCATGGCCGGGTTCATTCCGGGCAGCATGCCGAGCACGTTCTTGAGCGGCCCCATTTTCTGCATTTGCCGCATGGCGTTGAGGAAGTCGCCGAGGTCCATCCCCTTCTTCGAGGTGACCTTCTTGGCCAGCCGCTCGGCTTCCTTCTCGTCGACCGCGCCCTGCGCCTTCTCGACCAGCGAGAGGATGTCGCCCTGCTGGAGGATGCGGCCCGCGAGCCGGTCGGGATAGAACGGCTCGAGCGCATCGAGCTTCTCACCGACGCCGATGTACTTGATGGGCGCGTGGGTGACGCCATAGATCGAGAGCGCCGCGCCCCCGCGGGCATCGCCGTCCATCTTGGTGAGGATGACGCCCGTCACCCCCAGGGCATCGTGGAAGCCCTGCGCGATCCGCACCGCGTCCTGACCGGTCATCCCGTCGGCGACGAGCAGGATCTCGTGGGGCGAGACCGCGGCCTTGAGCCGCTTGAGCTCGCCCATCATCTCGTCGTCGATCTGCAGCCGGCCCGCCGTGTCCACGATGACCGTCCGCGCCCGCGCCTTCCCCGCCTCGACCACGCCCTGCCGGACGATCTGGACCACGTCCTTGGACGCATTGTCGCTGTAGACGCCGACCTCCACCTGCCGCCCGAGCGTATGGAGCTGGTCGATGGCCGCCGGGCGGTACACGTCGCCCGCTACCAGGAACGGCGCCTTCTGCTCCAGCGTGAGCCGCCTGGCGAGCTTGCCCGCCGTCGTCGTCTTGCCGGAGCCCTGGAGCCCGACCAGCAAAATGATCGTCGGCGGCACGGTGGCGTGCGCGATCGGCGCCTGCTTCTCGCCCAGCAGCACCACGAGCTCGTCGTAGACGATCTTGACCAGCTGATGCCCCGGCCGGACGTCGCGGAGCGCGGTGACGCCGACCGCCCGGGCCTGCACGCGCTCGAGAAACTCACGCGTCAGGTCGAAGCTCACGTCGGCCTCGAGCAGGATCCGGCGGATTTCCCGGAGCCCCTCCTTGACCGCATCTTCCGTCAGGACGCCGCGCCCGGTGAGCTTCTGGAGCGTGGCGTTGAGTTTCTCGGACAGCTCGTCG
>DASSBA010000107.1:0-1869 GCA_035699205.1 Gemmatimonadales bacterium | reverse complement strand
CAAGTTCTTCGTGTACACCATGACCGGCTCGCTGCTCATGCTGGTGGCCATCGTGGTCCTGGTGTGGAAGGTGCAGGCCGCCACCGGCCAGCTCTCCTTCGCCTACGAGCATCTGCTGCGGAACGCGGGCGCGGCCGGGAGCGCCGCGCCCTGGCTGTTCGCCGCCTTCGCGCTCGCCTTCGCCATCAAGGTGCCGATCTTCCCGTTCCATACCTGGCTGCCCGACGCGCACGTCGAGGCACCCACGGCCGGGAGCGTGCTCCTGGCCTCCGTCATGCTCAAGATCGGGACCTACGGCTTCCTCCGGTTCGCCGTGCCGTTCTTCCCCGGGGTGGCGCTGAGCCCCGCCGTGAGCGCCCTCATGGTGACGCTCGCCGTCATCGGCGTCATCTACGGGGCGCTGGTGGCGCTGGTGCAGCCGGACTTCAAGAAGCTGGTAGCCTACTCCTCGGTGAGCCACCTCGGCCTGGTCATGCTGGGGATCTGGGGCGGCACCATGCAGAGCGTCCAGGGTGCCCTGATCGTCATGATCAGCCATGGCCTCTCGACCGGCGCGCTCTTCCTCCTGATCGGCATGATGTACGAGCGCCGGCACACCCGGCTGCTCGAGGCGTACGGCGGAATCGCCCGGGTGGTGCCGGTCTTCAGCCTGCTGCTCACGGTGGTGGCGTTCTCCTCCATCGGGCTTCCGGGCCTCAACGGCTTCGTCGGCGAGTTCCTCGTACTGCTCGGGAGCATCACCGCCTTTCCGTGGGCCACCGGTATCGCCACGACCGTCGTCATCTTCGCCGCCGGGTACCTGCTGTGGGCCATCCAGCGCATCATCTACAACCGGCTGGATGACCCGGAGAACGAGCGCTTCGGCGACCTCAACGCGCGGGAGCTGGCGGTGATCCTCCCGCTGGTGGCGGGCATCGTGTGGATCGGGCTCTATCCGGCGCCGGTTCTCCGGCGGATGGAGCCGGCCACCCAGCACTACCTCGAAGCGACGGTGCTGCGGCCGGGCACCGGTCCCACTGCCGCGCTGGGGGCTTCCCCGGAGGTGGTGGAGGCGCGGCGATGACCCGGATCGATCTCGGCAGCCCGACGGGGGTGATGCTGGCGCTCATGCCGGAGCTCCTGCTCACCGGCTGGGCGCTCATCGTGCTCCTGGTAGTGGCCTGGCGTCATGAGACCGCGGAGGACAGCCGGCTCGCGGGCTGGCTCAGCTTCGCGGGCGTCGCGCTCGGAGCGGCCGGGCTGGCGGCCCTGTGGGTCAATGGCGCCACCCCGGACGGCCTGGCACAGATGGTGGCCCTCGACGAATTCCGCTACGCCGCCGCCGCCGTGGCGCTGGTCGCCGCCGGCGCCACCATCCTCCTCTCGCTCGGCTATCTCGAGCGCGAGCGTCTGCTGGCCCCCGAGTACTACCCGCTGGTGCTGCTGGCCACGGCGGGGATGATGTTCCTCGCCGGGGCAGAGGACCTGATCGTGCTCTTCCTCGGGCTCGAGGTCATGTCGGTCGGGGTCTACGTCCTGACGGGCTATGACCGGAACAATCCCGCTTCCGCCGAGGCGGCGCTCAAGTACTTCCTCATCGGCGCGTTCGCCTCGGGGTTCCTGCTCTACGGCATCGCCCTGGTGTACGGCGCCACCGGGACGACCAACCTCTCGCTCATCGGCGCCCAGCTCGCCGGCAGGCCCCTGCCGCTCATCGGCGCGCTCGGGCTCGGGCTGCTGCTCATCGGTCTGGGGTTCAAGGTGGCCGCGGTGCCGTTCCACATGTGGGCGCCGGACGTGTATGACGGCGCGCCCACGCCGGTCACCGGGTTCATGGCCACGGGCGTCAAGGCGGCCGCCTTCGCGGCGCTCGTGCGGGTGCTGCTCGAG
>DASSBA010000106.1:0-19204 GCA_035699205.1 Gemmatimonadales bacterium | reverse complement strand
CCGCCTGATTCCGCCGAAGGGCTCGACCATCCTGCAGCCGGGCGACCATGTGTACGTTCTGGCGCGGCCGGAGGACCGGGGGCTGATCCAGCTCATGTTCGGGAGGCCGGAGGCGGAGTAGGGGGGAGACGCAAGGCCGTGGTCGGGAGTCCACTCGCAGTGTCCGACGGCACCAGGGGGCGCGAGGAGCCGTGTGCCGGGTTCCTGCGGCGGAGCACAGAGACACCGGTGAGCGCTGGCCCACCTAATCGTAGAGAACTGGGATGAAGGGCGCCTCGACGGGGACCAAACGCGGTCCGTGGGCGGCTGGCGCCCTGGTATCTATGGCAACGATGGCAACTTAACCCACCGTGATGACAAACCTTCAACCAATGGCCTTTCCGACCCGCTCACCTGTTGACGGTCGGTTGTATCGGTTGCATAGTTTGACACTCCGCCCGTAACAAGCGAGCTCCAATGGAACCCCGGCACCATCTACGCTGCTTGGGACAACCGGCCCTCTTCGCGCCCAATGGCGACCCGATCCGCTTCCGTACCAAGAAGCATCTAGCATTGCTCGTCTACTTGGTCATCGAGAGCGGGCGGACCCATCGTCGCGACAGGCTTGCGGAGTTCTTGTGGCCCAAAGCTGAGACTGCGGAAGCCCGGCACTCACTCGCGACGGCACTGTCAATTCTGCGACCGCGAGTGGGTGCCAACGCGCTAGAAGCTACGCGGGACTGTGTGACACTACATCGCGAGAGCCTCACTCTCGATCTAGATCGATTGTTCACGAAGGACATTCTCGGCTCTGAGAGCACCGGCCTCCTTGAAGTCGCAGCATTTCTAGATGGGTTTGATATTCCGGACTCATCGGAATTCGCGCTATGGAAGGACCGCCAGCAGGCACGCCTACTGCCTTTGATCAAGGATGCACTCGTTCTTCTGATCGATCGTTGCCGCCGCACCGGCGAGTCCCGTCAAATCGAGCAGTTGGCCGATCGCATGCTGACGCTTGACGACCTCAGCGAGGAGGGTATCAGGGCGAAGATGGAGGCGCGGGCGATGGCGGGTGATCGTCTAACGGCGCTGAAGGCGTTCGAAGAATGGAAGTCGAATTTGTGGACTGAGCTACGAGCTGTTCCCTCCCGTCGAGTCGAGCAAATGGCCCTGACGATGCGACGCGGAGGTTGGGAACGCACGGCAATTGCTGATATTCCAGTCTCACCACCGGAACATGGACGAGAACGGGTTTTCGTCGGTCGCGCACGCGAGTACGGGCTCCTGTATGATTCTTGGGAATCACTAAAGAAGGGCAAGGCAGTGCATTCCGTTGTCCTCGGTGACTCCGGCGTAGGTAAGACGACGCTCGTCGAGCGACTCACGACCGCAGCCGGTCTGGAGGGAGCGTCAGTCGCGAGAGTTCAGTCCTACGATCTCGAGCGCAACATTCCTTTCGCTACCCTGGGGGGCCTCGTCCTTGGGCTGCTGGACCGGCCAGGTGCGTCGGCGGCCCCAGCGGAGGCATTGGCCGAACTTGCTCGTACAGTCCCAGAAGTTCGTAGGAGGTTCCCAAGTCTCCCGGTGGCCAGCGACAGCCAGGGCGAGAGCGCGCGCATTCGTCTGACCGAATCGTTTCATGAGCTCCTTAAGGCAATCGCGGAGGAGCATACTGTGATTCTGGTGGTGGACGATCTTCATCTTGCGGATGAGGCAAGCCTATCGGTATTGCATCTGGTGCTTCGCCGCGCGGCGAGTGAACCAATCGCTGCCGTCTTTACCGCCCGCCCCGGTGAGCTCAATTACTCCTCCCAAGCCGCGATTCTCCGGGAGAGCCTTCGAGCTCTCGGCGGTCAAGAGGTATCGGTCAGCCCGCTGGACGAGGACAGCAGCGCAGATCTCCTCCGCTCCCTAATCCGGGAAGACGAGTTGAGGCCTAGTTCTACTGAACAATCAGCACTGGTAAGAGCGAGTGGGGGGTTCCCGATGGTACTCGAGTTGTTGGTTCAGGACTGGCGCACCAACGGAAGTAGTTCGGCAGCCCTCGCTCTAGATGCGATGACTGGAGAATTTGTCAGCGGCGTTGGCCCCATGGCGGCGTATGGGAAGATTCTCTCACGTTTGACAGGCACGCTGGACCCAGCCACTCGGAGTGCGCTGGATTTGGCGTCCATCCTCGGGCATCGGTTGAACGATCTGTCGATGTATTCTGTCATCGACCTAAGCCTGGGTCAAACCATGGCTGCGCTAGGGCAACTTTCAGAAGTGCGAGTCCTGCGCGACGGGGAGAAGGGGCTGGAATTTGCGAATGAGCTCATTCGTGCTCATGCGTACGCAGCTGTGCCATCCTCCGTCAGGAAGGCACTTCACGCAGCCGTGGCCGATCGCTTCATGCACGGGGAAGACTTATCCGAGTCAACTTCAGGGCTCGAAATCGCATGGCACTGTATGCGAGCCGGTAGAATTCGGGAGGCAATTCCGCATCTCTTCAGCGGCGCTAGCGCTGCCATGAGAAGTGGAGCGCCACAGAGCGCAGGCAGAGCCCTCGCAAGCGCGCTGCCATCGTTACACGATGAAGACTTTACCAGAGGAACCATACTGCTTGTCGAGGCTCTTCAAGAGCAGGGCCGTTGGCGAGAGTCACTGGACGCGCTGGAGACCCTAAGCGACTTAACCTTCAATGCTAAGAGCCCGGAGGCGTTCGCGTTGGCGGCGCTGGCCAGAGCTTATCTTGGAACACCGATGGGCGAATGGTTGGCATTGCTCCCAACTCTTAAAGACATCATGCAGACGTGCCCGCACACCTTAAGCCGAGTACGTGCGGCCAAGGCTGTGGCGCATGCGACGTCCAGCCTTCGGGATCGCGTCCTGGCTCGCGAGATGTTGGAGGTTGTCGATCACATCCCCGTCTCAGAGCTAGATGCCGATGCTCAAGCACAGGTCGGCCTCATTAGGGCGCTGTTTCTATTTCAGGCCGGCGATATGGACGCAAGTTACAGACTCGCTGATTCCCACCTCGCACAACTGCGTGGCCAAGGTCATGCAAATGCGTTGGTAGTTCAACTCCAAACGGGACTTGGCTCGATCCGAGGCCGGCAGGGCCTGTACGAGGATGCCACGGGGCACCACGAACGGGCCCTGCGGCTCGCTAGGCTGCTAGGAAACGACACCCTGACGGCTCATATCTGCGCCAATCTGGCCTTGTGCTACGGCAGACTGGGCCGACACGAAGACCAGCTCGCGTGTGCTGAGAGTAGCCCAATTCCAACCACCGCCGAGGCCGTGACGTTTACGGATGTTCACATTGCGTGCTCAGTCGCATTCGCCCATGCAGTACAAGGAAAGACGGCTAACATGCGGGAAGCCATCCGTCGGTGTGATGAACGTCTAGGCCCGCACGTGCCTCGGTCGGTAACACAATCTTGGCTGCTCTGGAAAGCGGACATCCTCGCCGTCGCAGGATTCCGAGCGGAAGCACTCGAAACGGCACGCGAGGCGGTTCGCGGATATCAGCTGAAACTTGAGTGTAGTGCGCTGGCTGGCGTTTTTGCCCGGTGGGCCGCCGTGACGTGCATGGGAACAGACGACGAAGACCAAGTGGGCATCTTGCTTGAACAGCTAGGCGAGCGGCTGAGCGATTATGACGCTCTTGATCAAGTCGACATTCTGTGCGCGATTGTGTACTGCGGGCGTGCCTCCAGCTCAGAGTACCGAGAGAAGATCTCTCGTCGCGCAAGTTCACTCCCTTCGCCTGCGCTCGCACCCGTGAGAGCTATGGGACTTGCGGCTTGCGGTCAATCACTCGTCTAAAAGATTCCGGCTCTCGCCCATGTTAGGCTCCACGCATCTTCCAAAGCCCTGTACCAGGCCAACTCACCCTTTTAGATCGTGGCACACGATCCACCTCAAATAGCTCGGTGGAGGCGCCAGCGATGAGCCGCCGCACGGCCACGGAATTGATGGTTACCTCGACGAGCTCAGGATCAAACTGAGTTGCCTTGCACTTCTGGAGCTCAGAGATGACGATCTCGAGAGAAAGTCGCTTCCGATAGGGCCGATCCGTTGTCATCGCGTCGATAGTGTCAGAAATTAGAATGATTCTTGAACCTAAGGGAATCATTCTGCCGGACAACCCCGCAGGGTAGCCCTGTCCATCCCACCTTTCGTGGTGATGACGAACGGAATCCTGAATGAACCCTTTGAACTTGGATATAATCCCGACTAGGTCAGCACTTTTGGCGGAGTGAGTTTGCATCACCGCCGTCTCCTCCGGGGTCAGGCGCCCCTCTTTCCTCAGCAGTGGGGCGAACTCCTCATGGATCTTTCCAACATCATGTAAGAGCGCGGCAGTTTCGATCTGCTCGATTTCACGAGCCGAGAGACCAAATTCCACCGCAATGGCTCGGGAGAGTTCGCTTACGCGAACAGAATGCCCGGACGTATATGGGTCTCGCGCCTCGATCGCCTTGACCATGACTTGCAGCAGTTCCTGACCACTCGCCTCAAGTTGGTGGTACAACCCATACACGTGGCGCACCGCAACTATCGGAACGATTACGCCGATGAGGCCGAGAGAGCCGAAGCCGAGCCAATTATCGAATCGAGTGTACAGCCAGCCGACGAGTACTGCGACAACGCTTGCAGCAAGATCGTAGACCAGCACGCCGCGAGTATTGAGATTCCAAACTTCTCGAAACGCGCGCCCCGAGCTAAAGACAATTGCAGTATTGACCGCCGTGGAGTTTACCAGAAAGTACGTAGTTGCAAAGACGAAAAAGACGCCAAGATCCCGTTGAACAACTTGCGAAGCTAGGGCTCCGTTGCCACTCAGGTAGGAAGGCGGCAACTGCCCACCAAGTGCTTGATAAATCAAAGAGGCGAGCGAGACCGCCAGAATCCGTTGCGCAACATTAAATACAATCTTGATTGTAGGGTTCCCACGGAACACTTCGCCTACCAGAGTCGAAACTGCAGCAACTACCGCGGCCCACCAAGCTCCAAAGAGCAGGGCGGCTGACATGTGCATTATGAATGAGGTTGAGCCCTTCGCTGCCAATCGCAGCTGAGTGTTGAGGCTCTCGAGGAGGGTCGCCACGAAGATGAACGTCGCAAGTGGCCACCAACCGGGGAATGGCAAGCGGATGTCCCAAACAACCATGCCGCAGATGGCCGCTGCCAAGGCAACAGCTGCAACGAACAGGCGGATTCGGAGATCACGCGCCATAAGAGGAAAAGGTTGGGGTCCCGGCCCAATGACCTGAACTTACGCCCAGGTCGTGCCCTCGCTCCTGCCGAACATACCAGCCAGGAAGTAGGCAACCGATGCGAGCAGGTTTACTTTCAACATGAGCGTCACCCCCCTTCGAGAATACAGCCCTCGGGAAGTGGCAAGCCTCGCTATGGCCCACCAGACGCTCCGCTCGATCAATTGTCCGCTAGTCTCCGCTATACTGACCTCACGAAGACCGGGATCCCCGTACCTTGTGTCCTTTCCTGAGTGGGTTGGCGTGCACGTACGTACCGCCTCCGCCCCGACTACCCTCCTGATGCAACGGGCGCACCCAGGGTGCGCCCACGACATTCGCGTCTCTGATCGACCGGTGGACCGGGCCCCGAGCCCGGGCCTACGAGCACTTGTGCCGCGGTTCTAGTTCGGCCGGCGCGCCTCCGTCCAGCGGTTCGTCGCATCCAGGACGGCGAACACCGCCGCCCGCTCCCCGCTCTCCTTGATCTCCGAGGTCCCCGTCATCAGGGTCATCTCCCGCCCGCCGAGCCCCTGGACGGCGACGAACGCGAACTCGCGGTCGAATCCGTCGACGATCTTGGCACCCTCGAGAGCGATCGACGACTCCGACAGCAGCCGGTCGAGTACCGTCACGGCCGCCTTGGCCGCCGCCTCCACCCGGCTCCGCGGCGTGTCGCTCGACTCCTCCTCCGCCGACTCGGTCTGCCCCCGATAGGACAGCGTCACCGTGATCGAGATCCGGTGCGGCCGCCGGCCCGGCGCCACCGCCAGATTCTCGAACAGCACCGTCCGCTGCAGCACCTTGTCACGTACCGACTCGCGCTCCAGCGCCTCGATCGGCCGGACCTCCGCCGTCTGCGCGATGCTGATCTTCCGGTGGTCGACCTTCAGCCCGAGCTGCGCCAGCAGGGCACTCTCGATGTTGCGCACCAGCTGCTTGGGCTGGAGGCCCGCCTGCGCCAGGATATGGACCTCGCTCACTTCGCCCAAGGGCGTCGTCACCACCCGCGCGCTCAGGATTCCCTCCAGACTGGTCAGCAGGTTCTCGGCACGCCGCACACCCCAAGGATCCGGCACCCCCTCATTGGGTCCGGAGGGGCGATCCGGCGCGGGCGGGCTGGACGACGGTCTTGGGCTGAATCCGGTCACGGTGCGTATCCTTACACGTCCTGCAATGAGTTGGCTATGCCGACGCTGCTCGTGCGTCTCATGCGACGGCGTTCCGGCCCGCGGCCTTGGCCCGGTACAGGGCCCGGTCGGCCGAGACCAATAGGTCGCCCTCGGACGGCTGGCGCGGGTCGAACTCGGCGAGCCCGATGCTCACCGTGATCAGGCCCGCGGGGTATCCGAGCCGCCGGCCCACGCCTTCGATCCCCGCCCGGAGCGCCTCGGCCACCCGCGCACCGCCCTGCAGGTCGGTCCGGGTGAGGATCACGACGAACTCGTCGCCGCCGTAGCGCGCCGCCACATCCGAGGCGCGGACCGCGTTCCGGATCTCCCCGGCCACCGCGCGCAGGATGTCGTTGCCCGCCTCGTGGCCGAACTGGTCGTTCACTTCCTTGAACCGGTCGAGATCGAGAAACAGGACCGCGAACCCCTCGCTGCTCCGCTTGCCGCGCTCGGCCTCGAACGCCAGCCGATCGCGCAGCACCCGGTAGGTCGAGAGCCCCGTCATCGTGTCCACCGCCGCTGCCCGCTGCGCCTCGTCCGCCCGGCGCTCCTGGTAGGGCGTGCACTGCCGCATGGATGCGCGTCCCAGCGCGGCCGCCTCCGCGAAGCTCTGGCAGGTGTGAAAGCCGCACGCCCGGCAATCCCAGGGACGCCCGTTCGGCCCCCGGCCGATCTGCTCCAGAATCGCGGCCACCGCCTCCGGGTCCGGCACCAGGCGTCTCGGCTTGATCGCGAACGTGGCCCCGATGCTCGCCACCACGGCCCCGTCCACCACCGGCTGCCGGCTGCGCGGCGGCTCCGTGCTCGCGAGCAGCTCCCGCCGCCAGTAGAGCTCCTCCTGCGGACCCGAGAGCGGATGGTCCAGCGCCCCCTCGGTGCTCAGGATGTCCACGAAGCCCAGATCCAGCCGGTCGACCGACACCGCCCGGGCGACCGCCGGCAGCGCGTCCAGCCCCCGGATCTTGCGGAACCGCCGGCTGGAGTACCGGGCCTCCTCCAGCAGCGCCAGCGGCAGGCCGCCCGCCGCGCTCAGATGCCGCCGCCGCTCCTCCGGCACCCGCTGGAAGAACAGCGGCTGCGAGACCACCTCCACCCCGCGGATGCGGAAGAGCTGGTCCAGATCGCCGTACGTGATTGCCGCGTCAAGCTCGGGACTGTTGACCGGCGGGCAGATGCCCGCATACGCGATCCGGAGTCCCGGCCCGTGCTGCGCTCGCAGATATCGGGCCTCCGCCACGGCGGGCAGCGTGACCGGTGCCAGATAGGGCAGGAGCTCGGGGTACTGGGCCCGGACGGTCTCCACCACAACCGGGTCGGTCGAGCGGATCAGGGTGCCCCAGGGCTCTTCTTCCCAGAGCTTAAGATATTCCGCGGCAACGAGTTCGTCTCCGATGACGCCGCGGGTGACGGCCCGGAATCCCGCCTCGTAACAGGCGTTGATCAACTGCTCCGGGGTGGCTGGGTAGAAGTGGGTGACCGACTCGGGGCTGAGAATGAGCACCCCGTCCCCATTGGCCGCTATGGCGAGGGCGCGACCGATCTCGCCGTTTACCTTGACCGCCCCGTGCGGACAGGCCGGCAGACACTGCCCGCATCGGATGCAGGCCTCGTCCACGACCTGCAGCAGCAACGGCTCGTCCCCCGCCACCGCGATGGCGTCGGTCGGGCAGACGCGAACGCATGCGAGACACGCGACACAGAGTTCGGCGTCGATGACGAAGTTCAAGGGCCTGACCCGGTCAGGTCTGGGGGGACCATCGCAATTTGACGGACGACCTGAGACCTGTCAAGAGGTATGTACCTGCAAAACAATGAGACAGTAGAACTTAGGCGCCATGATATTATTGGCGCTGCTGGGCTAAATCATTCCAGATGATAGGCTTTGATTTTGCGGTAGAGCGTCCGCTCCCCGATCCCCAGCACTTCCGCGGCCCGGCGGCGGTTCCCCCGATACTCCCTGAGCGCCGCCTCGATCGCCGCCCGCTCCACCTCCGCCATGGTCATCCCGGACCGGTAGACCACCGGCTGCTCCCCATCCGACGCGTCCCCGTCGGGGAGGACGTCCGCCACGGTCGAATGGTCGGCCAGCTCGATGACCTGGACTCGCTGGGGATGCTCGTCCAGCCGGCGCCGGAGCTCCTCCACCTGGAGCTTCAGTTCCAGCAGGCTCCGCAGGATGAACTCCAGCTCGTGGCCCGCGGCGTCCCGGCCCTGGCCGGAGACCCGGACGGGGAGCAGGGTGCCGGGGCCGTCCAGAATATCCGCCGGGATATCCGCCGCGCGGATCTCCGCGCCGGGCGCCAGCACCACCATGGACTCGATGAGGTTCCGGAGCTGGCGGACGTTGCCGGGCCAGGGCGCGGCCACCAGGCGCTGCATGGCTTCGGGCGTGATCCCGCGGAACGTGCGGTCGTGCGCGCGGGCGAACTCACGGATGAACCGGCGGACCAGGAGGGGGATGTCCTCCCGCCGTTCGCGGAGGGGCGGGAGATAGATGTTGAGGACGTTGAGACGGTAATAGAGATCGTCGCGGAACTCGCCGAGCGCGACGGCGTCGCGTAGCGAGCGGTTGGTGGCCGCGAGCACGCGTACGTCCACCTTGATCGGCTGCGTGCCACCCACCCGGAAGAAGGTCCGGCTCTCCAGCACCCGCAGCAGCTTGACCTGAACGGACGCCGGGATCTCGCCGATCTCGTCGAGGAAGATCGTCCCCCCGTCCGCCAGCTCGAACCGCCCCAGCCGGCGCTCGGCCGCGCCGGTAAAGGCCCCCTTCTCGTGCCCGAACAGCTCGCTCTCGAGCAATGACTCGGGCAGCGCGGCACAGTTGACCGCGATGAACGGCTTTCCCCGCCGGGGCGAGAGGTCGTGGACGCCCTTGGCCACCAGCTCCTTGCCGGTGCCGCTCTCGCCCTGGATCAGCACCGTGCTCGACACCGGCGCCATCTGCTCGATCTTGACCAGCAGCTCCTGGATCGGCGCGCTTTCGCCGATGATGCCGGTGCGCTGCTGCAATCCCCGCCGGTCGATCAGCCGGCGCGCGGTGGCCACGGCATCGTCCGGCTGCACCGGCTTCATCATCGTCTCGGTGACGCCCAGCCGGCCGACCCGCTCCGCTCGCTCCGAGTCGGTAGGCTCGAGCAGCGCGAGGGTCGAAATCTCGTTGTCGCGGGCGAGTGCGGCGAGCTGCAGGGCGTGGGGCTCGTGCACCGCGCCGGTGAGGATCACCAGCTCCGGGCTCTCCCGCCGGACGGTGCCGCGGGGGTCGTCGAGCGAGGAGAACATCGCGGTGGAGAACCCGGCCGCCTCGAACGCCGCATTGAGCGGCACGGCGGTCGAGAGGTCGTCCATGGTGATGAGGATGCGCGCGGCCATGGGGGGAAGGTAACAAGTCGTGAGTCGTGAGTCCTGCTCACGATCCACGACTCACGACTCACGACTTCTCGTGCCCCGTCCGCTCCCCGCGCACCAGGTCCACCGCGTGCTCGACCAGGTTCTCGAGTATCGCGAGCCCGTCACGCACGCCGCCGGGGCTGCCGGGCAGGTTGACGATCAGCGTTCGGCCGCGGACGCCGGCGGTACCGCGGGAGAGCGCGGCGCGCGGGAAACGCGGGTAGACGGCCATCCGGAGCGCCTCCGCCACGCCGGGCGCCTCCTTGTCCAGCACGGCCCGGGTGCCTTCGGGCGTGACATCCCGGGCGGTCAGGCCGGTGCCGCCGGTGGTGAGGACCAGGTCGGCGAGATCCTCGTCCGCCCAGGAGGCGAGCACCCCCGCGATGCGCGCGGTGTCGTCGGGCACGAGCGCCCGCTCGGCCACCGGGTAGCCGCGCGCCTCCGCCCAGGCGGCGATCGCGTCGCCCGAGGTGTCGGTGCGCTCGCCGCGGTGGCCGGCGTCGGAGATGGTCAGAATGGCAAGGCGCATGGTTGGGAGGACGGAGCTTATTTCCTCACAGTCCCTCGCGTCCAGAACGGCATCTTCACCACCTCGGCCGCCAGCCGCTCGCCGCGGCACTCCACCTCGAAGCGGGTACCCGGCCTGGCCACGGCCGCGGGGAGGTAGGTCGTGCCGATGCCGATGCCGAGCGACGGGCTGGAGGTGCCGCTCCTCACGACGTCCACCTCGCGGCCGTCGCAGTGGACCGGGTAGCCGTGGCGCGGAAAGCCGCGGCCCTCGAGCCGGAACCCGACGAGGCGGCGGGTCACGCCGCGCTGCTTCTGCGAGCGGAGCGCGGCATCGCCGACGAACGGCGCGCCCTTGTCCAGCTTCACGATCCAGCCGAGGCCGGCCTCGAGTGGCGTGATGGTGTCGTCGATCTCGTTGCCGTAGAGGGCATAGCCCATCTCGAGGCGGAGGGTATCGCGCGCGCCGAGGCCGATCGGCTGCGCCCCGGCCGCCGTGAGCGCCTCCCACAGGGGGACGGTGTCCCGCTCGCGGCAATAGAGCTCGAACCCGTCTTCACCGGTGTAGCCGGTGCGGGAGATGAAGCACTGCGCGCCCGCGATCTTGCCGGTAAGGAAGCGGTAGTAGCCGATCGAGCCCAGCGGCACGTCCGTGAGCGGCTGGAGCAGCGTCTCCGTGCGCGGGCCCTGCACCGCCAGCAACCCCACCTCCGGCGAGATGTCCTTGAGCCGGACGTTGATGCCGCCCTTGTGGGCGACGAGGTGCTCCCACGCAGGCGCGGTGTTCGATGCGTTGACCACGATCATCAGCTTGTCGTCGAAGCGGTAGACCGTGCAGTCGTCCACGAACGTGCCCTGGGGCGTGAGGATCGCCGAATACTGCACGCCGCCCGGCTCGAGCGCCGCGACATCGTTGCTGGTGACACGGTTGACGAAGGCGTTGCGGTCGGGCCCGGTGACCTCGAACTCGCCCATGTGCGACACGTCGAAGATGCCGGCGCCGGTACGCACCGCACGATGCTCGGCCAGGATCCCGGAGGGATACTGCACGGGCATTTCCCAGCCGGCGAACGGAACCATCTTCGCGCCCAGCGCGCGGTGATGGCCGGCGAGCGGGGTGGACTTGAGGGTCGGAGAGATGCTGGTCATTGGAGGCCTTTCTTACAACAGTAAGCGGTGAGCGGTGAGCGGTGAGCGGTGGCGCCGCGGCTCACTCGCATGCGCGGGCCGATCCTTCGCTCGCTCAGGGTGACGCACTTCTCGCCTTCACCCCCAGTTCTTACCTCTTACCTCTCACGGCTTACCTCACACCTGTTACCGCTTACATCCCTGCTCACCGCTTACCGCTCACCGCTTACCGGTTGCCGAGCAGCGTCGCCATCAGCGCCTTCTGCACGTGCAGCCGGTTCTCCGCCTCGTCCCACACCCGGGACTGGGGGCCCTCGAGCACCTCTTCCGACACCTCTTCCCCCCGGTGCGCCGGCAGACAGTGGAGGAAGATCGCCGAGGGATCGGCGAGCCGCATGAGCGCGGCGTCCACCATATAGCCCTCGAACGCGCGCGCGCGGACTTCCTGCTCTTCTTCCTGGCCCATGGAGGCCCACACGTCGGTGGTGACGACGTGCGCGCCGCGGACCGCGTCGCACGGATCGGTGGTGAGCACGATCCGGGCGTTCGCCTGATTGCGCCGCAGGATCTCGGCGTCGGGCGAATAGTCCGCGGGACAGGCCAGTCGCAGCTCGAAGCCGAGACTCCCCGCCGCGTTGATCCAGGAGTTGGCCATGTTGTTGCCGTCGCCCACCCAGGCCACCACCTTGCCGTCCCAGCCGCCGAGGCTCTCGCGCACGGTGAGCAGGTCGGCGAGTACCTGGCAGGGGTGCAGCAGGTCGGTGAGGCCGTTGATGACCGGAATCGAGGAGTAGCTCGCCAGCTCCTCGACGTCGGCATGATCGAAGGTGCGGATCATGATCCCGTCGAGATAGCGGGAGAGCACCCGCGCGGTGTCGCGGATCGGCTCGCCCCGGCCGAGCTGGATGTCGCGGGACGAGAGGAACAGGGCGTGGCCGCCGAGCTGATAGGCGCCCACCTCGAACGAGACCCGCGTGCGGGTGGAGCTCTTGGCGAAGATCAGGCCGAGCGTCCTGCCGGTGAGCGGCTTCCCGGCATAATCGCGGCGCTTCATGCGGGCGGCCAGGTCGAACAGGGCGAGGAGCTCGGGCCGGGTGAAGTCGGGGATCGCGAGGAAGTGCCGCGTGGGTGTCATGGGCCGGAGGCTGGGGGCCGGGGTGTGTCGAGGTCGGGGGATTCTAGTCTGGCGCCAGACGGCGCACCAGCCCCGCGAAGCGGCGGTCCCGGCGCAGCGCGGCGAGCCGCGGATCGAGCATGAGCGCGACCACCGCCGGGTCACGCTCCTCGAGTGCCCGGTCAAGCGCGGCAAACGCCGCCCGGCGCTCGCCGAGGGCCGCGTGCACCAGCGCCAGCGCGTAGGGCGACACCCAGCCCGAGTCCGCCGGCGCCTGCAGGAGGGCGAGCAGCGCGCGGGCGGTGTCGGGCCGCTCGGCGAGCGCGTGCAGGCGGGCGAGCTCCGCGACCAGATCGAGCCGGCCGGGGGCTGCCGCCAGCGCGCGGGTGAGCTCCGCCAGGGCACCCGTGCTGTCGCCCGCGATCTCGAGAAGTAGCGGCAGGTGCGGGTCGGTGGCCAGCAGCGCGCTGTCCAGCGTCACCCCGGCGAACGTGTTCGCGGCGGTGGTGTCCGCGCCGGCCATGGCGTAGTGCCAGGCCAGGTGCAGGCGGCGGGCCGGGTCGAGCGGGCTCCGGGAGATCGCTTCCGCGCTGGCCGCGAGCGAGCTATCGACCAGCCGCTGCGCGAGAAACAGATGCGACCGCCAGTGGGCTGGCTCCGGGTCGTCCGGGTCGAGCGCGGCGGCGCGCCGAAGATCGTCGCCTGCCTGCGACCATGCGCGGTCGTAGGTCAGCCGCACGATGCCGCGCGCCAGCAGCGCCCGGGCCGCGCGGCCATCGAGGGCGAGCGCGCGCTCCGCCGCCGCACGCGCGGCTTCCGCGGGTCCGGCCGGGGGGAGGGTATCCGCCAGCAGCTCCGCCGTGTATGCCTCCGCGAGCCCGGCCCAGGCGGGCGCATACGACGAGTCGAGCCGCACGGCCTCGCGGAACGCGGCGATCGCGCGCTCGGGGTCGCGGCCGGTGCGGATCATCGCCGCCCGCCCGCGCAGATAGGCTCGGTACGCGTCGTCGCCGGTGCCCGGGGTGAGGAGGCGTTGGGTCGGCAGCCGGAGCGTCGAGGCGACGCTTCGGGCGATGCTGTCGCGCGCGACGAGCAGCTCCGCCGCCGGCTGGTCGAAGGTCTCGGACCAGAGATCGAAGCCTCGCTCCACGCTCAGGAGGTGGGTGGTGATGCGGAGGCGGTCTCCCGTGATGCGGATGTCTCCCTCGAGCACCGACCCGACGCCCAGCCGGCGCCCGAGCGCCCGCGGGTCGCCGGCGCGGCGCGCGGCCATGCGGAGCGAGACCGGGTCGGCCACGCGCAGGCCGGGAACGCGGCTCAGCGCGTCCACCAGCTCGCCCGCGAACGCGGCCCCCAGCGCGCCCGCGGCGGTGTCGGGACCGAGATCGAGGAACGGGCGCACCGCGACGGAGCGGGGGCGCGCGGGGGCGGCCGCGGCCGCGGGAACGGCCGGGGCGGTGGAGCGGAGCCAGAGGGTGGCCGCCAGGAGCGCGGCGACGGCGCCACTGAAGATCTTCCAGCGCGTGGGCAGGCGGGGGCTGGAGGCAGGCAGCAGGGGCGGCTCCGGGACGGCGGTCGGACGAGGAGGTAGTATGCGCGGTAGCTTAGTCGCCCGCCGGCTCCCGCTCCAGCCCAGCGGGACTATCCGATGCGGTCCAGGACCGTACATTGGACGCTTCAGCCGACCCCGACGGCGCCCGATGCCCGATCTCCTGCACTCGGTTCGCGACGCGCTCGCACCTCGCTACCGGGTAGATCGGCGGCTCGGCCGAGGCGGGATGGCCACGGTCTTCATGGCCGAGTCGATCGCTGATGATCGCCTCGTGGCGGTCAAGGTGCTCCGGCCCGAGGTCGCCCGCTTCCTGGGCCCCGACCGCTTCCGGCGCGAGGTCGAGTTCCTGCGCCGGCTGCACCATCCCGGAATCGTGCCGGTGCTCGAGTCGGGCGAGGCCGGTGCGCTCCTGTACCTGGTGATGCCATACGTCGCGGGCGAAAACCTGCGGATGCGGCTGCAGCGGGAGGGCCAGCTCCCGCTTCGGGTCGTACTCGAGGTGGCCCGCGACGTCGCGGCGGCCCTCGACTACGCGCACGGCCGGAACGTGCTACATCGGGACATCAAGCCCGAGAACGTGCTGCTGGACGAGAGCCGGAGTCTGGTGTGCGACTTCGGCCTGGCGCGCGCCATCGACCGGGCCGCGCTCGAGCCCCTCTCCTCGAGCGGCCTGGTGATCGGTACGCCCGCCTACATGAGCCCCGAGCAGGCGATGGCCCAGGAGAGTCTGGGGCCCGCGTGCGATATCTATGCGCTGGGCTGCGTGCTCTACGAGATGCTCACGGGAGAGCCGCCGTTCACCGGGCCCACCGCGCAGGCGGTCATCGCCCGGCATCTGAGCCAGCCGCCGCGCTCCATCCTCGCGGTCCGCCCCGACCTGCCGGCGCGCGTCGAGGCCGCGGTGTTCGCCGCGCTGGCCAAGACGCCGGGCGAGCGCCCCGGGAGCGGCGCCCGCATGATCGAGCGGCTCGGCGCGTGATGCGTGCCGGGGCCGGCGCCAGCGGCTACTTCGGTTTCGGGACCGTGTCCCCGGCGTTGGCGTAGAGCGTGAGGCACGACGCGCGCGGCTTCGGGACGGTATCCTTGGTCGTCGTCGCGTAGACGGTGCCGGCGCTGGCGTACGCCTCGACCGTGTCCTCGAGCACCATGACCTCGCACTTCGCGGTCATGGCCGCCTCCTCACGAGCGCCGCATCGTGCCGCCACCAGCCCAAATCCCACGACCGAGACCGCCAGCATCGTTCTCATACGAGCCTCCCGTTCAGGACAATGCGGCGACCACCGGGGTTCACCGGTTCCGGCGGCCGGAGAGCGCCGCGAGCCGGCGACTCGCGGATGAATACACCAGACCCCGCAGCGCCAGGTGACTGAACGGCGTGCGGGTCGGGTCGAGCACGAGTTGATACATGACCGCCGCCGAGTCCGGCTTCCCCGTCCGTTCGTAGGCCTCGGCCATGAGCCACCGCAGCGCCATCCCCGACACCTGGTCGAGGTCGCCTCCGTCGCGCTCGCCGAGCGCGGCGGCGACGCGAAGCCGGTCGGCCACCTCGCTCCAGCGTCCGCCGGCGGCGAGGGTGTAGGCGCGAAGCAGCGTCGGCCCGTGGCCCAGACGGCGCTGCTGCACCGGGGGCCGGCGGTGCAGCAGCTCCAGTCGCATGCGAGCAGTCAGGCTGTCCCCGGCCATCGCGGCCCACAGCCCGGCCGACAGGACTCCTCCCGCCGTCGTGTCGGCACGCAGCCAGCTCGGCATCGGCCCGGGCGCGCGACCGCCGGCGGCGGCCAGCAGCAGCACCGCGTTGCAGAACCACGACCGTGACGCCGCCTCCGAGGCGGCGGCGGCGGCGCGGAGCTCGCGGTCGGCCGCTGCCACGGCACCTCGAGCGCTGCGTGCCCCGGCAAGCATCGTCATGGCGGGCAGCCTCATCCAGGACGGCGTGCTCGGATCGGCGGCCGGGCCGGCCGCCAGACTTTCGGCTTCGCTCCAGCGGCCCCGGTACGTGGCGAGCAGCTCCGCGGCGTACGTGGCGAAGGGCCCGCGGAGCTTCCGTGCCGTCGCGGCGGCCTCCGCGTCCCGCCCGAGCGCGAGGAGCGTCACGGCCTGGTTGAAGATCTCGATCTGCGCCTGCTCGACGCCGAACAGGTCGAGCTCCTCCGTACGACGGAACCCGGCCAGCGCCTCCTGGTAGCGGCCCAGCGAATACAACAGGACGGCGCGATTGTTGTGGGCGGAGACGGACTGCGGCGCGATCTGGAGCAGGAGATCGTACCATCGGATGGCCGCGGGGATGTCGTAGCGCAGGGCGTAGGCGGCGTCGGCCTCGAGCCGGTACCGCTGCGCGTCGGCCAGGCGGCCGGGCCGCCGGAGCGCCTCGGCGAGCGCCAGCCCGGCCGAGTCCAGGTTGCGCATCGCCTGGTAGTTCGTCGCCATCGTCGCCCACGCCGAGGCGAAGCCGGTGTCCAGCGCCAATGCGTCCTGGAGGAGGCGGTTGCTCGCGGCGGCCTCACCCCGCACGCTCAGCTCGACGGCCTCCACGTACTTGCGATAGGCGGGAAAGGAGGGTGTCGCCACCTCGACCAGCGGCTTGTTCGCCGCGATGGCGGCGCGCCGCTCGCCGAGGTCGCGGCGGACCTGCCGCGCGGCGCTCTGCACTTCCGGGATGAGGTCGCGGTCGGTGGCCGCGCGCGTGACGGTGAGCAGGGTGCGCCCGCTGTCGGCATCGGTGACGCGCAGGACGATGGAGTAGCGGCCGGCCGTGACCGGCAGGACGCTCCCGCCGAGCACCGTCCGGACCGAGCTGCGCACCGCGAGCTCGCGCGCGAGGGCGTCGTTCAGGCTGGCCGTGTCCGGCAATCCCGCATCCCGCATGACTCCGGCGATCTGCCGCCGGGGCATGGGGGTGACCACCCGGGACTGCTCGAGCACCGCGGTGACGAGCTCGCGCACCGCGTCGGCCAGGGTGGGATCGTCGGCAGGACCATCGAAATCCGCCACCACGATCCAGGCCGGCGCCGACGTGGAGAGCGGCACTCGTTCGCGCAGGTGGCCGACGAGCAGGGCTGCCCCGATCGCCAGGGCGAGCCCCACCAACGCCGGCCTTCGCCACGCCCGCGCCGGTCGAGGGGCCGCGGCAACCTGCGAGGCGGGCGTCGCCGGGGTAGCCCGAGCCTGGTCGAGCGCATCGGTGAACTCGGTTGCGGTAGCAAAGCGGTCGGCCGGTACCTTGGCCAGCGCACGCTCGACTGCCGCCTCGACGTGAGCCGGCACGGACGGCCGGACGACATGCAGCGGGGGGACCGGGTCCTGGCGATGGCGTGCGAGCACGCCCTGCACCGTGCGGCTCGAGAAAGGCGGCTCGCCCGCGAGCATCTCGTAGAGGACGCAGCCGAGCGCGTACACGTCGGCTCTGCCATCCACTCCCCGCTCGCCGCTCGCCTGCTCCGGGCTCATGTACTCGGGCGTCCCCAGAGCCACCCCGGCCTCGGTCAGCGGTTCGTCGCCTCGGGCATGCAGCGCCCGCGCGATGCCGAAGTCCGCGACGAGCGCGTGCCAGCCGCCGCGCGTGCCGGACCGCGGCGGGTAGCCCGCCAGCAGGATGTTGGCCGGCTTGATGTCCCGGTGGACGATACCGTGCTCGTGGGCATGGTCGAGGGCGTCGGCGACTTCCCGGGTGATCCGGAGGGCGTCTTCGAGCGAAAGCTGCGTCTCGTGGCGGATCCGGTCGCGCAGCGTCTGGCCCTCGACGAACGGCATGACGTAGTAGAGCAGGCGGCCGGCCGCGCCGGAGTCGTGCAAGGGGAGAATGTGGGGATGCTGGAGGCCCGCGGCGATGCGGATCTCCTGGAGGAAGCGCTCGGGACCGATTGCCGCGGCCAGATCGGTCGAGAGCACCTTGATGGCGACGTCGCGGGCGTGCGGCCGGTCGCGGGCGAGGTAGACACGCGCCATCCCCCCGCGGCCGATCTCGCGCTGAATCTCGTATCGGCCGGCGAGCGCGGTCCGCAGCGAGTCCAGCTCATCCGAGAGCGCTGTACCCGGGCCGATGCCCTGCGCGGGGTCTGTCGTACGACCATCCCATGACCGGGAGAGTGCCTACTATAGCGCCCGGGTCGAAGGCGGGCCAGGGCGGTGCCAGCCTACAGGATGTACCGCCGCAGGTCGTCGTCGTTCACGATCTTGGACAGCCGCTCCCGCACCCCGTCCGCGTCGAACACGATCTGCTTCTCCGGATAGTCGGGCAGCTCGAACAGCACCTCCTCCATGAGCGCCGACATGACCGTATGCAGGCGGCGGGCGCCGATGTTCTCCATCCGGTCGTTCGCCATGAACGCCACCCGCGCGATCTCGGCGACGCCGTCCTCGGTAAAGTCGAGCACCGCCCCCTCCGCCGCCACCAGCGCCTGGTACTGCTTGGTGAGCGCGTTCTCCGGCTCGGTCATGATGCGCACGAAGTCGCCTTCGGTGAGCGACTTGAGCTCCACGCGGATCGGGAAGCGCCCCTGCAGCTCGGGGATGAGGTCGCTGGGCTTGGAGACGTGAAAGGCCCCGGCGGCCACGAACAGCACGTGGTCGGTCTTCACCATCCCGTACTTGGTCTGCACGTTGGAGCCTTCGACGATGGGGAGCAGATCGCGCTGCACGCCTTCGCGCGAGACGTCCGGGCCGCCCGCCTTCGCGCGCTCGCCGGCGATCTTGTCGATCTCGTCGAGGAAGATGATCCCCATCTTCTCCACCCGTTCCAGCGCGTCGGCGGTCACGTCCTCGAGGTCGATGAGCTTCTCGAGCTCCTGTTCCAGGAGGATGCGCCGAGCCTCGGACACGCGCACCGAGCGCTTCTTGGTGCGCTTCGGCATCATGTCCTGCAACATCTCGGTGAAGTTCTCCATCCCCTCGGGCGCGCCCTGCGGGACGAGCATGTCGAACATCGGACCGCGCGGCTGGGTCACCTCCACCTCCACCTCGCGCTCCTCGAGCTCGCCGGCGACGAGGAGTTGCTTGAGCTTCTCGCGCGTGCGGCGGTAGCGTTCGCGGCTGGCGTCGTCCACCTCGCTCTCGCGCGACACCTCGCCGGTTGCGGAGACGACGAAGAGGGACGGCGACGAGGCCGCCCCGGCACCGGCCC
>DASSBA010000105.1:0-3728 GCA_035699205.1 Gemmatimonadales bacterium | reverse complement strand
AGTTCGGCCTGAACGCCGTGGAGCTGATGCGCCTGCTCGACCGGCTCACGCGAGATGGCCAGCAGGGCCTGCTCCGGCTCATCCACTTTCACCTGGGCAGCCAGATCACCGACATCCGCTACGTGAAGGCCGGGCTCGAGGAGATCGGGCGATTCTACGCCGAGCTGCGGCAGATGGGGTTCGATCTGACCTACGTGGACGTGGGCGGCGGGCTGGGGGTGGACTACGACGGCTCCCGCTCGACCCGTCCGGCCAGCGTGAACTACTCCATGCGGGAGTACGCCAACGACGTGGTGTACACCATCGGGACCGTATGCCGAACCGAGGGGCTCCCGATGCCCCACCTGATCTCCGAGTCCGGCCGCGCGCTCACCGCTCACCACTCGCTGCTGCTGATCAACGTCATCGACGTCGAGTCGCAGATCGAGCCCGTGCCGCCGCGGCTCGAGCCGGACGCGCACCCGCTCCTGCGCGAGATGGCGGAGAACCTCGAGGGGCTCGGCGCCGTGGATCGGATCGAGGAGGCGTTCCATGACGCGGTGTTCGCCAAGGAGCGGGCGCAGGAGTACTTCGCGAGCGGGGTGTTTTCCCTCAGGGAGAAGGCCAACGCCGACCTGCTCTATCTGGTCACGCTCAATGCCATCCAGCACGTCATGGGCGAGGACCGGGCCGCGTTTCCCGAGATCGCGGCGCACATCGACAGCGAGCTGGTCGACCGCTACTTCTGTAACTTCTCGGTATTCCAGTCACTGCCCGACAACTGGGCCATCGACCAGCTGTTCCCCATCATGCCGATCCACCGGCTGCTCGAGCCCCCCAGCCGGCGGGGCACCCTGCAGGACGTGACCTGCGACTCCGATGGAGTCATCGACCGGTTCACCGGCGGCCGGAAGGGCAAGCCCTCGCTCGAGCTGCATCCCGTCCGCGAGGGCGAGCCCTACATCCTGGGGATCTTCCTCACCGGCGCCTACCAGGAGATCCTGGGCGACATGCACAACCTGTTCGGCGATACCAACGCCGTGCACGTGCGGCTCACCGAGCAGGGCTACGAGATCACCGACCTGGTCCACGGCGATACCGTCACCGAAGTGCTCAATTACGTCCAGTTCCACGCCTCCGACCTGCTGGCCACCTTCCGCCGCAAGGTGAGCGCCGCCAAGGACCTCACCCGGCAGGAGGCCAACAGCTTCATCGCGGACTTCGTGGCCGGGCTGGAGGGGTATACGTATCTGGAGGGGGATGTGCCGGTGGAACAGTCGTGAGTCGTGAGTCGTAAGTCGTAAGTGGAGGAACTTACGACTTACGACCTAAGACTTACGACTCCTGTCCTTCGTACATCTCCTTCAGCCGACTCACCACCGCCGGATCGGCCAGCGTCGTCGTGTCCCCCAGCGCCCGCCCCTCCGCGATGTCCTTGAGCAGCCGCCGCATGATCTTGCCGCTTCGGGTCTTCGGCAGGTCGGCCGAGAAGAAGATGTCGTCCGGCCGCGCGATGGCGCCGATCTTCTCGGTGACGTGCGCCTTGAGGTCGTCCTTCAGCTCCGGCGACGCCTGGTTCCCGTCCTTGAGGGTCACGAAGGCGGCCAGTGCCTGGCCCTTGAGCTCGTGCGCCCGCCCCACGACAGCCGCCTCCGCGACGGCCGGGTGCGCCACCAGCGCGCTCTCGACTTCCATCGTCCCGATCCGGTGCCCCGCCACGTTCAGCACGTCGTCCACCCGGCCCAGAATCCACCAGTAGCCGTCCTCGTCGAGCTTGGCGCCGTCGCCCGCGAAGTAGCGGCCGGGGAAGCGGGACCAGTAGGTGCTCTGGTAGCGCTCGTCGTCCCCATAGATGGTCCGCAGCATGCCCGGCCAGGGCGCGGCCAGCGTCAGGAAGCCGCCGCCGGCGGGGAGCACGGCGCCGGTGGTGTCCACCAGCTCGGGCGCGATACCGGGGAACGCCGTCGTCGCCGAGCCGGGCTTGGTGGTGGTGACGCCGGGCAGCGGCGTGATCATGATCCCGCCGGTTTCGGTCTGCCACCAGGTGTCGACGATCGGGCAGCGGCCGCCGCCGATGTGGGTCTGATACCAGATCCACGCCTCCGGGTTGATCGGCTCGCCCACGCTGCCGAGCAGGCGGAGCGTCGAGAGGTCGTGGCGGGCGGGGTGCTGGGTTCCCCACTTCATGAATGCGCGGATGGCGGTGGGGGCGGTATAGAGGATGGTGACGCCGTAGCGCTCCACCAGCTCCCAGAATCGGTCGCGCTCCGGCCAGTCCGGCGCGCCCTCGTACATGAGCACCGTGGCGCCTTCGGCGAGCGGCCCATAGACCACGTACGAATGGCCCGTCACCCAGCCCACGTCCGCCGTGCACCAGAAGACGTCGGCGGGCTTGAGGTCGAAGACGTACCGGGTGGTGGCGGCGACCTGGGTCAGGTAGCCGCCGGTGGTATGGACAATGCCCTTCGGCTTCCCGGTGGTGCCCGAGGTATAGAGGATGAAGAGCAGGTCCTCCGCGTCCATGGGCTCCGGCGCGGCATCGCTCGAGATGCCGTCGAGCAGGCGGTGCCACCAGTGGTCGCGGCCCTCCTGCATCGCGGCGAACGCCTCGTCCCCTTCGCTCCCCGAGCGCCGGCGCACCACGATGCAGTGCTCGATGGTCGGCGACTCGGCCATGGCCTGGTCGGCCATCCGCTTGAGCGGCACCACCTGGCCGCGGCGGTAGCCGCCGTCGGCGGTGATGAGCACCCGCGCCTGCGCGTCGTTCACCCGGTCGCGCACCGACTCGGCCGAGAAGCCGCCGAAGATGACGGAGTGCACCGCGCCGATCCGGGCGCAGGCGAGCATCGCGATGGCCGCCTCGGGGATCATCGGAAGATAGATCGCGACGCGGTCGCCCTTCCGCACGCCGAGCTTCCGGAGCGCGTTGGCGGCGCGCCGCACCTCGCGCGCGAGATCCCAGTAGGTGAGCACGCGCCGGTCGCCCGGTTCGCCTTCCCAGATGATCGCCGCCTTGTTGCGGAGCGGGCCGTCGAGGTGCCGGTCGAGACAGTTGGCCGCCGCGTTGAGCTGCCCGCCGACGAACCATTTGGCGTGCGGCGGGGCCCACTCGAGCACACGGTCCCACGGGCGGATCCACTCCAGCGTCCGCGCCTGCTCGGCCCAGAACTCCACCGGATCGCGCGCGCCCGCCGCGTACAGCGCGCGCGTCGCGTTGGCCTGTGCCGCGAAGGCGGGATCGGGCGGGAACCGCCGCTGCTCGGAGAGGAGGGTATCGAGCTGGTCGGTCATGGGACGTCAGCGCTGCTCGATCGGGACGAACGGGCGCATGTCGCGGCCGGTGTAGATCTGGCGGGGCCGCGCGATCTTCTGTTCCTTGTCCAGCAGCATCTCCTCCCACTGGGCCAGCCACCCGGGCATCCGGCCCAGCGCGAAGAGCACCGTGAAATATTCGGTGGGGTATCCCATCGCCTGGTAGATGAGCCCGGAGTAGAAGTCCACGTTGGGGTAGAGCTTCCGCTTGATGAAGTACTCGTCCTCCAGCGCGATCCGCTCGAGCTCGAGCGCGATCTCGAGCTTCGGGTTGAGCCCGGTCTGCTCGAACACCTCGTCGGCCACCTGCTTGATCAGCTTGGCCCGCGGGTCGTACGACTTGTAGACCCGGTGGCCGAAGCCCATCAGCTTGCCTCCTCCCGCCTTCACCTCCTTGACGAACTGCGGGATGTTCTTCTTGTCGCCGATCTCGTCCA
>DASSBA010000104.1:0-14308 GCA_035699205.1 Gemmatimonadales bacterium | reverse complement strand
GGTGGCCAGCGCCGTGAGCCCCTTCTTCTCCATCGCCTGGAGCAGCAGGGCGTACGGCTTCTCCGCGCGCTCGTCCGGCGCGAGGTAGTAGCTCTTCTCGTAGTACACCGGATCGATCTCCGCCTCCTTCACGAACGCGCTCAGATCGATCGTATGCCGGCTCGGCAGCGGCAGCTGCTCGAAGTCCTGATCGGTGAGGGTGACGTACTGGTCCTTGGCATACTCGTAGCCCCGCACCGTCTCGCTCCAGGGGACCTCGACCTCGTCGGTCGGACACCAGCGAAGCTGCTTGAGCCGCGTGCCACAGGTGGCGTGCAGCAGGTTGAAGCTGATGTCCTTGCTCTCGGTGGCGCCGTAGAGCTTCACCGGAATGCTGACCATCCCGAAGCTGATCGAGCCGCTCCAGATCGCTCTCGCCATGGACCCTCCCCAGGGGATCGGCCCGCCGGGAGCCGCGTGAACGGAGATCCGCGGCAGTTTTCCACACCGCGAACGGAATATCCACAGGGTTGTCAACATAAGTTGTTGATAAATAACAACTTACGTCGATCGATAATCTTAATCGAGGAGAGCCGGTGCTGTGGGGGGAGTCACACTGTGGTCAGGGCTGCGGCGCGGACTCCTTGCCGCTCACGGCGCGAAGAATCCGCTTGATCGCCGCGGAATCGCGTTGGCGGGACGCGGCGACGAGGGAATCGGTGGCAAGAAGCTCGGGGGCGGCGACCTCCATTTCGATCGGGACGGGCGCGTTGGTCAGGCCGGCATCGGGGCTGGGCACGCTGCCCAGGGAGGGCATCGCGGCGGCTGGCGGCGCAGGGACATTGGCACGGGGCTCGAGTGCCGCGGCGAACCCGGATGAGGCCGGTGGAGCGGGAGGCGCGGTGCGCTTCCCCGCGGACGACGAGTTCACCGACGGCGGAGCCGATCCCGCTGCGTCCGACTGCCGTGTCCCCGATGCCGGGATGTCCGCCTGCGGCATCTCCGGCCGATCGGCCACCGCCCGGACCGGCTCGGCGCTCCCGTGCGCGGGCGAGAACGCGGAGGTCACCAGGTATCCCCCGACCGCCAGCATGACCGCCAGGCCGGCGAGGTGCAGTGGCCGGCGGCTCTGCCCACTCCGCGGGGCGTGGTCCGGGGCGGGCTCTTCGGCGGGCGCGATGGCCGCCGCCCTGATCTCGGGATAGATGATCCTGGGGAGCTGGAGCACGGGCGACACGGTCGCCGCGGGCATGGGCTCCCCGGCCGCGCTGACGGACTCCGCGTAGGTCGCCTCCTCGTCGCGCTCCTGGTTGTCGCGCGCCTCTTCCTCGCGGTCGCCTTCCGGTTCGTCGCCGGCGTCGCCGGATTCGGGCGGTGGCTCGAGTACGGCCGGGCTCGCCACCGCCGCCTGGATCATCGGGCTCGCGCCCGGCGCATGCACGAGCGGGGCATCGCCGAATCCCGCGCGCTCGCCGCGCGGCCGGTCGGCCGGTCTCGGTGGCGGGATCACGACCGGCCGACCGGCGGGAGTCTCCACCACCTTCTTGTAGTGGGGATGGAACTCGATCGGCAGCCATTTCTCCGATGCGGCGTGATAGATCCGGGCGCGCGGCGTGATCACGCCGTTCCGCACGCCCACGGCCAGCTCCTCGATGGTGCGGAAGACGGCCACCTCGCCCGGCGCCAGCTCGATCCTGTACATGCCGCAGCCTCGGTGTGTGCAGATGGACCCTCCCCAGCCTGCCATTTTCGTGCTCGCGCGGGGTGCATGCTTCTGCACGCCTGACTGGAAGCGACGGCGTCGGTCCGGGCTCCCCCCCGTGCGGGTTCGAGCCGCCGGCGTGATGAGGAAGACCCGGTGCCGGACGGGGTTAGCGGTGACGCTTCCGGCCGCGGTATCCCGGCGCTTCTCGCGCGCCGTTCGCTGGCTTCTCCGGGTCCTGTGCGCCGCCCCACCGCCGACGCCCGGCGCCCTCGTACTTTGCGAGACCGGCCGGAGCTCGGCCGGCGGCCCGCGAGCGCGTCTCGATACCAGGCGCACTCGAGTCACCCCGATCGCGCGAAGCCGGCATGCGTCCGCTCATGGCTCCCTCGCTCGGCTCATGATGACTCCACGCGAGGCTTCCCTAGGCGCTCTATGGTGAAGCCAGGACGTGACCCCGGCGAGGAGGTGAGATGGCAGAACGCATGACGACCCTGCTTGCCCGGGTTCAGGGATGGTTCTATCTCCTCACCGGTCTCTGGGCGATCGTGGACGCCGACAGCTTCCAGCGGGTCACCGGACCCAAGACCGACCTGTGGCTGGTGAAGACGGTCGGCGTGCTCGTCGTCGTCATCGGCGCGACCCTGCTCGCCGCCGCGCGCGCGCGCCGCTACGATGCGCCCATCGTGCTGCTCGCCGTCGGCAGCGCCCTCGGACTGGCGGGCATCGACCTGGTGTACGCGCTGGGTGGCCGCATCTCGCCGGTCTATCTGCTCGATGCCGCCGCCGAAATCGGCCTCGCGCTGCTCTGGGGGATCAGCCGCGCGACGCGCTGAGCCGCGTCCTCTGTCTCGACTCCGCGGCGCGGGGTAAGTTGCCCCGATGCACGACGCCATCGCCCTCGCGGCGCGGGAGGTCACCAAGCGGTATGACGCGATCGTGGCGCTCGACCGCGTGTCGCTCGAAGTCCGCCGCGGCGAGTGCGTCGCCCTCATCGGCGAGAGCGGGTCGGGCAAGACGACGCTGCTCCGCTGCTTCAACCGGCTGACCGATCCGGACGCCGGCACGGTCGTGGTGGACGGCGTGGAGGTGGCGGGCGTCGATCCGGTCGCCCTCCGGCGCAGGGTGGGCTACGTGCCGCAGGACGGCGGACTGCTGCCGCACTGGCGGGTGCGCCGGAACGTCGCGCTGGTGCCGTGGCTGCGCCGCCTGCCCGACGGGCCGGTGCTCGCCGATCACGCGCTCGAGCTCGTCGGTCTCGATCCCGCCGCCATAGGCGACCGGTGGCCCCGCGAGCTCTCGGGCGGCCAGCGGCAGCGCGTCGCGGTGGCCCGCGCGCTCGCCGCACGCTCCGACCTCATCCTCCTCGACGAGCCGTTTGGCGCGCTCGACGCGATCACGCGGGCCGACCTGCAGGGGAGCTTCCTGGAGCTGCGGCGCGAGCTCGGACTCACCGTACTGCTGGTGACGCACGACATCAGTGAGGCGTTCCTGCTCGCGGACCGGCTCGCGGTGATGCGGCTGGGCCGGGTGGAGCAGATAGCGCCCGCGGCGGAGCTGCGCACCGCGCCCGCGACGGAGTACGTCCGCGAGCTGCTGGCGCGGGCGCGGGTGCGCGCATGAGCGAGACGCCCGCGGCCGCGCGGCGGTTTCCCCAGGGTGCGGCCCTCCGTCTCCGGCGTGTGCTCGCCCTTTCTGCGGCCCGGTACGCGGTGCGCGGAGCCGCGCTCGGCGTGCCGGCGGTGGCCCTCGGCGGGATCCCGCATGCCGCCTCGCCTGCTGCTCAGGAAACACCGCGCCCCGTGGTGGTCGCATCGAAGCCGTTCGGCGAGTCCTACCTGCTCGCCGAGATGTTCGCCCAGCTTCTGGAGGCGCACGGAATCGCCGCCGACCGGCGGCTCGGGCTCGGCGCCACCGAAATCGCCTTCCGCGCGCTCCGGCGCGGCGCCATCGACGTGTACCCCGAGTACACCGGCACCGGTCTGCTGGTCATTCTCCGCGAACCGCCCGCCGGCGACGCGCGCGCGGTGTACGGGCAGGTTGCGCGCGAGTTCCAGGATCGGTTCGGCGTGCGCTGGCTCCCGCCGCTCGGCTTCCAGAACACCTATGCGATCGCCGTGCGCCGCGAGACCGCCGAGCGGCTGGGCCTCCGTACGCTGAGCGATCTCGCGCGGGTGGGGCCGACGCTGCGGGCGGGGCTGACGCCCGACTTCATCGGCCGGGCGGACGGCCTGCCGGGTCTGCAGAAGGCCTACGGCATCCGCTTCCGCGAGGAGCGCGCGCTGCTTGCGGCCGTGAAATACCAGGCGCTCGCCGCGGGCGAGGTGGACGTGATCGACGGGTACGCGACCGACGGGCTGATCGCGCGCTACGATCTGGTGGTGCTCGAGGACGACCGCGGCTTCTTCCCGCCGTACCAGGCCGCGGCCCTCCTGGCTCCCGGGTTCGCGGAGCGGCGGCCCGCGGCCGTGGCGGCGCTCACCGAGCTGAGCGGCCGGTTGAGCGAGGCCCGCATGCGCGCCCTCAACCGGCGGGTGGAAGTGGATGGCGAGCCGGTCATGCGGGTGGCGGCCGACGCGCTGGGCGAGCTCGGGCTGTCACGGCGTCCGCCGGGCGGTGTCGAGTCCCGGCCGCCGCGCCGCCGCGCCGCGGGCGACACGGGACTGCTGGGCTATCTGTGGAACGAGCGGACCACGCTCCTCCGGCTGACCGCGCGGCACCTGCTGCTGGTGGGCGTGTCACTTGCCGGTGCGATCGCGCTCGCGGTGCCGCTTGGCCTGGCGCTCGAGCGCGGCCGGCGCGGCGCCGAGGCGGTCATCCGCGGCGTGGGAGTGCTGCAGACCGTGCCGGGGATCGCCCTGCTGGCCTTCATGATCCCCGTGCTCGGCATCGGCGTGGTGCCGGCCCTGGTGGCGCTGTTCCTCTACTCGCTCTACCCGATCCTGCGGAACACCTACACCGGCGTCCGGGACGCGGCCCCCGACGCCGTCGGCGCGGCGCGCGCGCTCGGGATGACGCCGTGGCAGGTCCTCCGGCACGTGCGGCTGCCCCTCGCGGCGCCGCTGATCATGGCCGGGATTCGCACCGCGGCGGTGATCAATGTCGGCACGGCCACCCTGGCGGCGTTCATCGGCGCGGGCGGCCTGGGCGATCCGATCGCCGCCGGGCTGGCGCTCTCGGATACGCGGATGATCCTGTCCGGCGCGCTGCCGGCGGCGGCGCTGGCGCTCGCGGTGGATGGGCTGCTCGGGGCGGCGGAGCGGGGGGTGAGGCCGGGGGGCGGGTGACGAGAAGGGCGGAAAGGCGGAAAGGTGGAAAGACGGAAAGGCGGAAAGACGGAAAGGGGGACGTGGCGCTGGCGCCGGCACTATCATCCCGAGCGGAGCGAGGGATGACGGTGCCGCCCGATGCGATGTTCCGTCCTTCCGCCCTTCCGACTCGCGGCTTGCAACACCCGCTCTCCTCGCCTAGGATGCCGTCGTTCCGCACCGTGCCGTCCTCTTCCGGGGCTCCGTCGCATGCGTCTCCATCCGTTCCGTGCCGTCCGTCCCGCGCCCGAGCTCGCCGAGCGGGTGGCGGCGGTGCCGTACGATGTGGTCGATCGGACCGAAGCGGCGGCACTGGCGGAAGGGAACCCGTACAGCTTCCTCCACGTCGGCCGCTCGGACATCGACCTGCCGGCGGACACCGATCCCCACGATCCGCGAATCTACGCGAGGGCACGCGAGGCGCTCGAGCGGTTCCAGGCCGAGGGGACGCTGGTCCGCGAGGCCACGCCGTCCCTCTATCTTTATCGGCAGATCATGGACGGCCGCGCGCAGATGGGCGTGGTCGGGTGCGTGCACATAGACGATTACCAGCACGACATCATCCGCAAGCACGAGAAGACGCGGCAGGACAAGGAGGACGACCGCACCCGCCACGTGCTGACCCTCCGGGCCAACGCGGAGCCCGTGTTTCTGACCTACCGCGGCCGGCCCGACATCGAGGCGCTCGGCCGGCGCGTGGCCGCCACCGACCCGCTGTACGACTTCACCGCGCCCGACGGCGTGCGCCACACCGTGTGGCGCATCGCCGAGCCGGATGCGTTTCTCGAGGCATTCCGGGCGGTGCCGCATGCGTACGTGGCGGACGGACACCACCGCTCGGCGAGCGCGTGGCGCGCGGGCCGGGAGCTGCGCCAGGCGCCGGCCCAGCACCGGGGCGACGGTGAGTACAACTGGTTCCTGGCCGTGCTCTTCCCGGCGGAGCAGCTGCGGATCCTGCCCTACAACCGCCTGGTGCGCGACCTGGACGGGCAGGACCCGCCCGACGTGCTCGCCAGGCTGGCGCAGGTGGGCCGGCTGAGCGTCACCGACGAGCCGAATCCTCCGCACCGGGGCAGCTTCGGCGTTTTTCTCCTGAACTGCTGGTACCGGCTGGAGCTGGACGAGGAGACGATCGACCAGAGCGACCCGATCGCTTCGCTGGATGTCTCGCTGCTCCAGGACCGGGTCCTCGGTCCGGTCCTCGGCGTCGGCGATCCGCGCACGGACGCGCGCATCGAATTCGTCGGCGGCATCCGGGGCACGGCGGAGCTGGAGCGGCGGGTGCGCTCGGGCGAGATGGCCATCGCCTTCGCGCTCTACCCGACGACGCTCGAGCAGCTCATGGCGGTGTCCGATGCCGGGAAGATCATGCCGCCCAAGAGCACGTGGTTCGAGCCCAAGCTGCGCAGCGGTCTTTTCGTACATACTTTGTAGACTTCCCGTGACCGGGTGGAGCGACGTCGCATGAAGGTGCTGATCGCGGACAAGTTCGAGAAGGTGGGAATCGACGGTCTCCAGGAGCTCGGCTGTACGGTGGTTTCGCGGCCGGACGTGAAGGCCGAGGAGCTCCCGGCGCTCGTACGGGAGACCGACCCGAACATCCTCGTCGTCCGCGGCAAGAAGGTGAGCGCGGAGACGCTCAAGGCCGGCACCGCGCTCACGCTGGTGATCCGCGCCGGCGCCGGAATCGACACCATCGACGTGAACACGGCCTCGAGCCTCGGCGTCTTCGTCTCCAATTGTCCGGGGAAGAACTCGATCGCCGTGGCCGAGCTGGTGCTCGGGTTGCTGCTCGCCTGCGACCGCCGGATTCCCGACCAGGTGACCGAGCTGCGCCAGGGCACCTGGAACAAGGGTGAATACTCCAAGGCCCGCGGGCTGTACGGCCGGAGGCTCGGGATCGTCGGGTTGGGCCAGATCGGGCGGGAAGTGGCCGCGCGGGCCCGGGCGTTCGGGATGCGGGTGATCGCCTGGTCGCGGAGCCTGACGCAGGAGGAGGCGGACCGGCTGGGTGTGGTCTACGCCCAGACGCCGCTGGACGTCGCGAGACTGTCGGACGCGGTCTCGATCAACTGCGCCGCGAATGCGGAGACGAAGCACCTGGTCAACGCCGAATTCCTGGCGGCCATGCGGCCGGGCGCCTATCTCATCAATACGTCGCGCGGGTCGGTCGTGGACGAGGCGGCGCTCGAACGGGCGGTGCGGGAGAAGCGGATCCGGGCCGGGCTCGACGTCTTCCAGAACGAGCCCGCGGGGGGCACGGGCGAGTTCACCAACGCCATCGTGCAGGCGCCCGGCGTCTATGGGACGCATCACATCGGCGCATCCACCGAGCAGGCACAGGTCGCGATCGCCCACGAGGTCATCCGGATCGTGCAGACCTTCCAGGCCACGGGCGAGGTGCCCAATGTGGTCAACCGGCTCGCGCGCAGCTCCGCCACGCACGTCCTGTCGGTCCGCCACCGGAACCGGCCCGGGGTGCTGGCCCACGTCTTCGGCGTGCTCGCCGGCGGCGCCATCAACGTGGAAGAGGTGGAGAGCATCATCTACCACGGGGCGCAGGCCACGCTGGTGCGCATCCATCTCGATGGAGAACCGGAGGCCGCGGCGGTGGAGCGGATCCGGACGGGGAACCCGGATATCATCAGCGTGGAGCTCGGGGAGGCGGATGGGAAGCGAGGGTAGGGTGGAAAGGTGGAAAGGCGGAAAGGTGGAAGGACGGAAAGGTGGAAGGACGGAAAGGTGGAAAGACGGAAAGGTAGAAAGCCGGAAAGGTGGAAAGACAGAGAGACGGAGCGGCGGAACGATGGACAGACGGAACGAGGGATAGACGGAGCGACGGACGGACGGAGCGACGGGCGGACGGAACGACGGACAGACGGGAACGACGGGAGGGAAGCGCGGGAGGGAACCCGTCATCCCGGGCGTAGCGAGGGATCTACTCACCCGGAGCTCGAGCTCGGCCCAGCCAGATCCCTCGCTACGCCCGGGATGACACCTCCGCTCGGATGACACCTCCGCTCGGGATGACCGCCCCGCTCGGGATGACCGTCCCGCTCGGGATCCCTGGCTCGTTTCGAATAATTGTCAGGCGCCGGCGCCTCCGAACCGCTCCTGCGCCCTCCAGCGCCCGCTGGTAAATGAACCGCATGCGGCGACGCCGCGTTTGACGAGCGCTGCATACCAGAGGAATCAACAATGACCGACCGGATCTACAACTTCAGCGCCGGCCCCGCCGTGCTGCCCGAGCCCGTCCTCCGCAAGGCGCAGGAGGCCATCTGGAATGTTGCCGGCAGCGGCATCGGGATCATGGAGCACAGCCACCGCGGCAAGGTGTTCGACCGGATCATCAACGAGGCCGAGGCGGCGTGCCGCTCGCTGGCGGGAATTCCGGACGACTACCACGTGCTCTTCCTGCAGGGCGGCGCGTCGCTGCAGTTCTCGATGATCCCGATGAACCTGCTGCCTGCCGATCGGACCGCGGACTATCTCCTGACCGGCGTCTGGGCCAAGAAGGCGGTCAAGGAAGCCAAGGTGCTGGGAAGGACCGTGCACCTCGCGGCCAGCAGTGAGTCCACCAATTTCGACCGGATCCCCCGGCCCGACGAGATCGCCTACTCGGCCAGGCCGGCGTACGTGCACCTCACGACCAACAACACCATCTACGGTACTCAGTGGAAGCAGGAGCCCGCGGTGCCGGCCGGGTCGCCCCTGGTGGCCGACACGTCGAGTGACATGTACAGCCGGCCGCTCGACGTCTCGAAGTACGGTCTGATCTACGCAGGCGCGCAGAAGAACCTCGGTCCCTCCGGGGTGGTCCTCGTGATCATCCGGAAGGACCTCGCCGAGGCCGGCCCGAAGACGCTTCCCACCATGCTGCAGTACCGCACCTTCGCGGCCGATCGCTCGATGTACAACACTCCGCCCACGTTCGGCATCTACATCATGGGCGAAGTCTTCAAATGGATCCAGTCACAGGGCGGGCTGGCGGCCATGGCCGAACACAACGCGGCCAAGGCAAAGCTGCTCTACGACCACATCGACGCGAGCGACTTCTTCCGCGGCACGGTGCAGCCCGACAGCCGGTCGCTCATGAACGTATGCTTCCGCGCGCCGACCGAGGAGCTGGAGGCCAGTTTCATCGCCGAGGCCACCAGGCGCGGACTCGAAGGGTTGAAGGGGCACCGGTCGGTAGGCGGCATGCGCGCCAGCATCTACAACGCCTGCCCGAAGCCGGCGGTCGAGGCGCTGGTGGCGTTCATGAAGGAGTTCGAGCAGGCCAATCGGGCGACGGCCGCACGGAGCTGAACGGGGCAGGGGAGGGGTAAGCGAGAGTTCGAGCTTCGAGTCATCCTGAGCTTCGAGTCACCCTGAGCGGAGCGAAGGGGGCATGCGCTGGGGCATGCCCCCTTCGCTCCGCTCAGGGTGACTCGCTACCGTCGCCCCGCCCCGCCCGACCCTCTCGACCTTTCCGCCTTTCCACCTTTCCGCCTTTCCACCTTTCCATCTTTCCACCCTTCCCTCACCCCTCCGCCAGCGTCCTCACCAGCTCCTCGTTGCTCTTGTTCCGCCGCATGTCCGTGAGCAGATCGTTCATCGCGTTGATCGGCGACATCCCGGCGATCCGCTGCCGCAGCAGCCGGCTCACCGCCAGCGCCTCCTGCGACAGCAGCAGCTCCTCGCGCCGGGTGGCGCTGGCCACCAGGTCGATGGCGGGGTAGATCCGCCGCTCCGCCAGCTCGCGGCTCAGGACCAGCTCGCTGTTGCCCGTTCCCTTGAACTCCTCGAAGATGACCTGATCCATCCGGCTGCCGGTGTCCACCAGCGCCGTGGCGATGATGGTGAGCGAGCCGCCGCCCTGGGCCGCGTCGATCTTGCGCGCGCTGCCGAGAAAGCGCTTGGGACGCTCGAGCGACTGCGCGTCGAGCCCGCCCGAGAGCGTCCGTCCCGTTCCCTTCTCCACCGTGTTGTACGCCCGCGCCAGGCGGGTGAGCGAATCCACGATCAGCACCACGTCCTCGCCCATCTCCACCCGCCGGCGGGCCCGCTCGAGCGTCAGCTCCGCCACCTGGACGTGCTGCGAGGCCGGGTTGTCGAAGCTCGAGGCGATGACTTCGCCGACGCCGAGCGCCTCCATCTCGAACACCTCTTCCGGCCGCTCGTCCACCAGCAGCACGTAGAGGCCGGCTCCGGGGTAGTTGGCGCTGACACCCTCGGCGATGGCCTGCAGGACCATCGTCTTGCCTGCCTTGGCCGGGGCGACGATCAGCGCGCGCTGGCCCTTGCCGAACGGGCAGATGATGTCGATGACCCGGTTGGTGTAGTCGGGCTGGCCCTGCCGGACGAGCCCGCACTCGAGCCGGAGCTGCTCGTTGGGATGGATGGCGCCGAGGCTGCTGAAGTCGGGGCGCCGGCGGAGGTCGGCGGGAGGGCGGCCGTTGATCGCGGTGACCTGCTCGAGCGTGGCGCTTCGGCCCTTGCCGCCGGGGCGGGTCTCCCCCTCGATCTCGTCACCCGGCCGGAGCTCGAACCGCCGGATGACCCGCTCACCCACATGCACGTCGCCCTTGGAGGGGAGGTAGCCCGCCTCGCGCCGCCTGAGGAAGCCGCTGCCCCGGTTGGCGAGCTCGAGAACGCCGGGCATCACGCGGCGGTGGCCACGGAACGCTTGATCCGATACAGGATCGCGGTAAGCCCCTGGGTGCGGGTCATGCCGAGGGTCTCGCTCAGGCCGAGCTGGTCGAGCAGATCGTCCGGCACGCGGGCCACGTCGGCCGGCGCGGCGCCGTCGAGTGTCCGGGCCAGCAGCGAGATGAACCCGCGCACCGTGGGCGACTCGGGAGGCACGTCGGCGTGGATGTGCACCTTGTCGTCGTCGACCTCGACCCAGAGGAAGACAGGAGTCTGGCACTCGTCCACGCGGTGCTGGTCCCGCGCCCGCTCGTTCCGGAACCGCTCGGGGAGCGGCGGCAGCTTGCGCGAGTAGTCGAGCAGCGTTTCGAGGCGGGTGGTGCGGTCGGCGGCCTTGAATCTGGGAATCACGGTCTCGAGCGTCGGCATGACGGAATACTGTCACCATCGCGGGCCCGGGGGTACCCCTCGGGCCCGCGGTCCCGCCGGTTCGTCACGGAGCGAGCTGGAACGCGGGCTCGCCGAGCTGCCAGAACAGAAATCCGTAGACGTCGGCCAGTTGGGCGCTCCGTTGCGCCTTGGTGAGCCCCATCCCGTGGCCGGCGTCGAAGTCCACCCGGAGGAGCACGGGGCGCTCGCCGGTGGCCTGCGCCTGCATGGCGGCGGCCATCTTTGCGGGCTGCCAGGGCTCCACCCGCGAGTCGAAGATCCCGGCCGTGAACATGGTGGCAGGGTAGCGGGTGCCCGGCTCGAGGTGCGACAGGGCGTCCATTTCCATCAGCGCCCGGAAGCCGGCCGAGTCGGTCGTGGTGCCGAACTCCGGGATGTTGGCGGGCCCCCCGGGCTCGTGCTCGACGCGCAGCGCGTTGACGACGCCCACCTGGGGCACGGCGGCCCGGAAAAGGTCCGGCCGCTCCGTGATCGCACGGCCGATCAGGATCCCCCCGGCGCTCGTGCCGGTGCCCGCCAGGTGCGCCGGGGAGGTGTAGCCCTCCTTCACCAGGAATTCCGCGCAGGCAATGAAGTCCCGCCAGGTATTGGGCTTGGTAGCGCCCTTGCCGGCCTGGTGCCAGTCCTCTCCGTACTCGCCGCCGCCGCGCACGTGCGCGACCGCGTAGACCCCGCCTCGCTCCAGCCAGGCCAGCAACGACGGCCGGAAGAAAGGATCGAACGTGATGCCGTACGCTCCGTAGCCCTCGAGCAGCGTCGGGTGGGAGCCGTCGCGGCGGAGGTCTCGCCGGTAGACGATCGAGAGGGGCACCATGGTGCCGTCCCCCGCCCGGGCCTCCGTCTCGACCGACTCGATCCCCCCGAAGTCCACCGGCGACCGCGGCACGAGGCGGGTATCCCGCACCTCGCGCGCGCCGGGGTCGTACGCATACCAGAGCGGCGACCGGGTCCACGACTGAAGCCGGAACACGACTCCCGGACGCGCGGGGTCGGTGACGGGGAAATCCACCGCCCCGTCGAACGGCAGCTTCAGCCGCTCGGGGCTCCCGGTGTTGTACGGCACCCGGGCCAGGCGCCCGAGGCCGCCGTCGAGCTCCTGCGCGTAGAGCGCATCCCTTGCCGCGCCGATCGCCTGGATGACCGCCCGTCCGGCGGGGATGACCACGGCCGCCCGGGCGAGGTTCGGCGTGCCGGCGCTCGTACGGATCACCTTGAACCGGGGCGCACCCTTGTGGGTCAGGAGGTAGAGGTCGTCGCCGTGCACCGCGAAGCTGGTGACCGCATCCACCGTATCCGCCGCCTTGCGCCACGGCGTCGACGCCCCCTGCGCCGCGCTCCGGGATGCGGTGTACAGCGTCACCTCGTTCTTCACCCCGTGGCCGACCGCCGCCACCAGGTACTTCGATCCGGGCGTCGAGATGATCAGCGGAAAGTCATCCGGACCGACGGGCACGCCTGCAACCGTGCCGCCGCCCAGCCACTCCACGTCCTGCTCGGCCGGCGTGCCGACGACGTGCCGGTAGGCCCGGCTGAACCGGTATCGCTCTGCCGGATTGGTGTCGCCGGCCGCGCTGAGCCGGTTGTAGAAGAAGCTGCGGCCGTCGTCCGCCCACGATACCACCGGAAACTGGGCGCGGGTGATCGAGTCCGGCAGCACCCGGCCGGACGCCACGTCGAGCAGGTGCAGCACGCTCCGCTCGGAGCCGCCGAGCGAAAGGCCGTATGCCAGCAGCCGGCCGCCCGGTGACGGGCTCAGGTAGTCGATCGAGAAGTGGGAGCCGCTCGCGGGCCCGAGCGCGTCGGGGTCCACCAGCAGCCGCTCGGCCCCGGCGCTCCCGTCCCTCACGTACAGCTTGCGGTTGTCCACTCCCGGCTCGGTCTTGAGATAGAACCAGCGGCGTCCCTCCACCGCGACCGGTCCCGCCGAGGTGCCGGCGTCGTCGAGCCGCCGGATGCGCTCGGCGAGCTGGGCCCGTCCCGGGATTCGGTCCAGCACCCTCCTGGTGTACCCGTTCTGCGCCTCGAGCCATCGCCGGAACTCGGGATTCTCCGGCACCGGCCGCTCCATCCAGCGGTACGGATCGGCCACGGCCGTCCCGAAGTAGGTGTCGGCCACCTCGTGACGGGGCGTCGCGGGAGGCGCGGTCTGGCCGGACAGGCGCGGCTGGGTCGAACTCAGGACGAGGGCGAGCACGGCGAGGTGCGCGGGCGCGTGGCGGTGCATGGGTGTCTCCGGAGGGCGGTCGGGTAGCTCGCCCCTGGTGAGTGTCGGTGCGGTCGATCAACCCCCGCAACCCTCAGCCGAGCAACGCGAGGGACCTGCTCACCCGGAGCTCGATCGCGGCCGGGCGAGGTCCCCGCTCCGCTGGGGACGAAGTCTCCCGTTAAACGGAATCGACGGTCACAATTCCCCCTTCGGGTTTGCCGGCGTCAAGCCCTGGGCTCTCGGCCACCGTGATGGTCGAGGGGGCACGCGGTGCGGTTCTGGCCCAGCTTGACGCTGGCCCCACGGGCAGTGTATAGATATTCACGATTATGACTATCGACCCCCGCGCGGCCCGCAGCATTACCACCCGACTCCTCCCGAGAGGCGGCGCGCGAGCACGCGGATAGTAACGGATCCGAGCACTCCTGCGACACGCGGCCTCTCCCGACGAGAGGCCGCGTTCGTTTCATCCCCGACCAGACCCGAGCCGACGATGACCCTGCAGCTCTACGACACCACGCTCCGCGACGGTACCCAGCGCGAGGGCCTATCCCTCTCGGTCGAGGACAAGGTGAAGATCGCCCGCGCGCTCGACCGGCTTGGCGTGAGCTATATCGAGGGCGGCTGGCCCGGGTCGAATCCCAAGGACGCCGAATTCTTCCGGCGCATCCGCGCCGTTCCGCTGCTCCGCTCGAAGATCGCCGCGTTCGGGAGCACCCGGCGTGCCGGCGTGCGCTGCGAGGAGGATGGCAATCTGCGCGCGCTGGTGGACGCCGAGACGCCGGTGGTGACCCTGGTGGGGAAGAGCTCGATTCTGCACGTGGAGCGGATCCTCGAAACCACGCGCGAAGAGAACCTCCGCATGATCGGGCAGAGCGTCGCGTTTCTGAAGCGGCTCGGCCGGGAAGTGATATACGACGCGGAGCACTTCTTCGACGGCTGGCGGCTCGATCCGGTCTACGCGCTTGCGACGCTCACCGCGGCCGCCGACGCGGGCGCCGATTGCGTCGTCCTGTGCGACACCAACGGCGG
>DASSBA010000103.1:0-4257 GCA_035699205.1 Gemmatimonadales bacterium | reverse complement strand
AAGGGGCCGCTCGTCGCGGCCCCCCCAGGTTCCAAGTGTCGCCCGGGTCTCAGCATGCAGTGCCGCTCAGCGGCCGCAGGCGACCCTTGACTCTGTAGACAATGGATCACCTCCTCGGTAGCAGGTGGAACATGAACTTCGCGGCTGAATTCTAGGCGCTGCCCCCATGCCGTGCAAGCCCCGAGCGGGTTGTCGCACCGGCGCGATTGACGCGCGCCCCGGGCCGCCGCGACATTGCCCCGGTGGCCCCCACCTCCCTCCTCTATCGCACCGCCGTCCGGCTTGGCGCCGCACTGGCTCCCGCCGCGGCGCTGGTGGACCGCAAGGTCGGCGAGGGGCATCGGCTCCGGCGCGGCGCTGCCGCGCGGCTGACGGCGTGGGCCGGAGCCCGCCGTGACCCGGATCGTCCGCTCGCCTGGTTCCACGCGGCCTCGGTCGGCGAGGGGCTCCAGGCGGAAAGCGTGCTGCTCGAGCTCCGTCGCCTGCTGCCCGCCTGCCAGCTGGTCTATACCCATTTCAGCCCGTCCGCCGAAGCGCTCGCACGCCGCCTCCCCGTGAACGCCGCGGACTACCTGCCGTACGACCTTCCCGATGCGGCCGACAATCTGCTCGGCGCGCTCGCGCCCGACCTGCTGGTGTTCGCAAAGCTCGATCTCTGGCCCGAGCTGGCCACCCGCGCCGCGGCCCGGGGGACGGCGGTCGCCCTGGTCGCGGCCACGGTGAGCGCGGGCAGCGGCCGGCTCGGCTGGCCGGCGCGCACCGTGCTCCGGGCCGGCTATGCCGCGGTCACGGCCGCGGGCGCCGTGGCGCAGGCCGATGCCGCGCGGCTCGCGCGGCTGGGTGTGCCGGCGGACCGGATTCGAGTGCTGGGGGACCCGCGATTCGACAGCGCCGTTGCGCGGATGGCAGCCGTCGCGATCCAGGACCCGCTGCTCCGTCTCGGAGGCGGCGCCCCGACACTGGTGGCGGGCTCCACCTGGGCGGCGGACGAAGCCGTGCTGCTGCCGGCGTTCGCCCGGCTCCGCGTACGCCGGCCGGACGCGCGGCTGATCGTCGTGCCCCACGAACCGACGGCCGGGCATCTGGCCGCCCTGGACCGCCGCGCCGCGCGCGCCGGGCTGCCGCGGCCGGTGCGGCTCAGCCGGGCCGAGGGCCCGGCGCCGCTCCTGGTGGTGGACCGGGTCGGCGTGCTGGCCGCACTCTACGGCGCGGGGACGATGGCGTACGTCGGCGGCGGGTTCGGGCGCGCCGGCCTGCACTCGGTGCTCGAGCCGGCGGCGTGGGGCATCCCCGTCGTGTTCGGGCCGCGATGGCGGAACAGCCGGGACGCGGCGCTGCTGCTCGAAGGCGGCGCCGCGGCCGCGTTGGAGGCGCGAAGCCCGCGCGCGGCGGGCGAGCAACTGCTGCGCTATTGGGAGGGCTGGCTGACGGACGCGGCGCGGCGCGCGGCGCAGGGCCGGCGCGCGCGGGAGCTCGTGAACCAGGGGTTGGGGGCGGCGCGGCGCTCGGCGGAGATGCTGGCCGCGCTCATTTCGTCACGACTCCCTCGAACGTGACCGTGCGGGGCACGATGAGCCCCGCCGTCAACAGCGTGACCAGAATGTCGCTCCAGCGGCTCCGCACGCGGATGCGCACGTCCGCGACACCGGAGCCGCCGCCCAGTTGCGCCGAAAGCGCCTTCTTGAGCGACGGCTGCCTGAGCCGCGCGATCCCCCATAGCGCGAACACCGCCTTGTTGGAGACGACGAATCGCTCGCCGGCCGGCGGCTGGCCCGCCGCCGTCGCGAGGGTGGCGGGCACGCCGAGCGTCGTGGCATCGAAGGTCTGGGCACAGGCAGCGAGCGAGACGACCAGCAGCGTGACGATGGCGGCGCGGAGCGCCCTCACAGGCCGGGCACCCGGAAGCTGTAGTGTGCCCCGATCCCGAAGGTCGAAGGGTCCGCGACGTCCTTGGCGAACACCCGGTCATAGGCGGCGTGGAGGCCGAAGCCATTGAGGAAGTTGAGCTCGAGCCCGCCGGACAGGCCGAAGTTGGTGTCGGTGTTGGAGCCGGCGTCCGTGGTCTGGTAGGCGATGTCCACGCGAGGGGCGAGCCAGGGATGGATGGCGAGCACCGGGTTGGGGATCACCAGCGCGAAACCCACGCCCACGGGAAAGCGGTAGGCGGTGACTTCATCGCCCGGCAGGAGCGCGTCACCCGGCTTGGCATAGCTGACGCCACCCTGCAGGGTCACCGAGAGCGGGACGAGCGGCCCGCCGAGGAGCTTGTAGTTGAGCGTACCGCCGACCGAGACGTCGCTCCCGGCGGGTCCGTCCGGGTTGAGCGAGGAGAGCGTGGCCGTGGCGCCGAGGAAGCCGAAGCCCGCCCGGGCGGTCACGCCATAGGCGGTGCCGCCGCCCGCCGCATCGTTCGGGAAGGCGACGTCGCCGTAGAGGCCGATGCCCCGCGGCACGCCGATGTTGTACACCGGCAACCCCGGGTTCTGGGCGCGTGCGGGTGACGCACCCAGCGTCAGGGCGAGAATGACGAGGGCGCGCACGCTGTGCCTCATGGTACCTCCTCCGCGGGAGCCGATGCTCGCGCTGTCGGGTGGGAACGGCGCCAGAAGCTACTCGGACGCTTCGCGGGAAGTCAATCGCGGCGTGAAACGACGACGCCCGGCCGCGCGCTGCGCGCGGCCGGGCGTCGAACGGCAGTCGGTGCTCAGCGAATGTATACCAGACTCACGCCGACGCCGTCGATGTCGCCGAGCCCGCCGCTCGCACGCACCGCCCACTGGTCGCCGAAGCGAATGTCCACGCCGAGACCGAGGGCGAAATCCACGCCATCGTCGCCGGAGCCGAAGCGCGGGATGATGACCGGATGCGCGTACGGGATGAAGGTGGTGCTCGAATTCTCCATGTCGAAGCGGCGGCCCAGGGACACGCCCACCGGCACGAAGAAGAAGTCGGGTCCGTCGCCCAGCTGGGTGCCGAAGCCGACCGTGAGGGCTCCGTCGAGCGGGAAGCTCTCGCTGTAGCTCAGGACCTGCGTGCGGAAGTTGCCGCCAAGGAGGATGCGGGTATCATTGTTGCCCTGCCCGTCGGCAAAGCCGCCGCGGATGCCGAAGTCGTTGGCCCCGCGGCCGTACGTGTAGAACCCCTCCAGGGCGAAGTCGGCGTACGAGCCCGGGTCCGACAGCGACGCACCGAACTCGTGACTCTGGAAGCTCCGGTACGGCGCCTTGAAGAGCGGTGTCCCCGTCTCCTGCGCGGCCGAAACTTCCGCCATCCCCGCGAGCAGCGCCAGCGCCAAGATCCCACCGCAGACGTTACGACGCATGAGACTCTCCTTGAACGTGTTCGGCCACCACGCGCACCCGGTTGTCCACCACCTGCAGGAAGCCGCCACGAACGGTGAACCGACTGACCGTCTGGGCATGTCGCACCGTCAGCGTCCCGTGTCCCAGCAGCGTCATGAACGGTGCGTGATTCGGCAGGATGCCGACCTCGCCATCGAACGCGGGCGCGACGACCCCGTCCGCTTCACCGTCGAACATAGACGACCCCGGAGAGATCACCGTGACATGCATCACGCGCTCGTCAGTTTCTTGGCCTTCTCCACCGCTTCGTCGATGCCGCCGACCATGTAGAATGCCTGCTCGGGCAGATGGTCGAACTCGCCGGACAGCACGCGCTCGAACGAGGAGATGGTTTCCTCGAGCCTCACGTACTTGCCGGGGAAGCCGGTGAACTGCTCCGCCACGAAGAACGGCTGCGAGAGGAAGCGCTGCAGCCGCCGCGCGCGCGCGACGACCAGCTTGTCCTCCTCGCTGAGCTCGTCCATGCCGAGAATCGCGATGATGTCCTGCAGGCTCTTGTAGCGCTGCAGCGTGCGCTGCAGGGCGATCGTCACGTTGTAGTGCCGCTCGCCGACGAACTGCGGATCGAGGATGCGGCTCGAGCTGTCGAGCGGGTCGACCGCGGGGTAGATCCCCAGCTCGGAGATGGCGCGCGAGAGCACGACGGTGGCGTCGAGGTGCGCGAAGGCGGTGGCCGGCGCGGGGTCGGTCAGGTCGTCGGCGGGGACGTAGATGGCCTGCACCGACGTGATCGAACCCTTGGTGGTGGAGGTGATGCGCTCCTGCAGGTCGCCCATCTCGGTGGCCAGCGTGGGCTGGTACCCCACCGCGCTGGGCATCCGGCCGAGCAGCGCGGAGACCTCGGAGCCCGCCTGGGTGAAGCGGAAGATGTTGTCGATGAACAGCAGCACGTCCT
>DASSBA010000102.1:0-2938 GCA_035699205.1 Gemmatimonadales bacterium | reverse complement strand
AAGCTCGTGGACGCCGTCCAGTTCAACGAGCAAGGGAACTCCATCTGCATGACACTGCGCCGCCCGTAGGGCGGCTCGATCTCGTGCTCGACGGCCTCGGCGCACTCGTCGGCGGACGGGTGCGCCTGTGGCGCTTCGACGGGCGCGCGCTGCGCCTCGGCGCGGGGCCCGATCCCGGCGAGGTCCCGGCGGTGCCGCGTGCCGTCGGGCTCGCGCCCACGCCGTGGGGCACCGTCTGGCTCGAGCCGGTCGGCGAGGTGGAGGGCTTCTGGCTGGAGGTCGGGGGCCTGGCCGAGAGCGCGCTCGAGGGCGCGGCCGCGCGGGTGATGCCGCTGGTGAGCGCGCTGCTGGACGCCGAGCGGCAGCGGGTCTTCCTGGCGGAGGAGCTCACCAGCCGGTACGAGGAGATCGACCTGCTCTACGCGATCAGCGAGATCCTGGGCCAGACCGTGCAGCTCGAGGAGGCGACCCGGATCATCGCGCGGGAGGTGAGCACCGTGGTGGGCGCGCGCCGCGCGTCGATCATGGTCATCGACGAGGCCGCCGGCGTGCTCCGGACCGTGGCGGCACGCGGATTCGGGGTGGACGGGCTCGCCCCCGTCCGGGTGGACGACGAGTGCTCGGTGGCGGCCCGGGTGTACCGCGAGGGCCGGGTGGTGGCGCACGATCCGTCCGACCCCGATGCCGCCGCCACCGACGAGTGCGGCGAGCCCCGCGGCTATCGCGGCCAGGCGTTCCTCAGCGTGCCCATCTGCTTCGGAGCGCCGGGCTCGCCCCTCCGCTGCGTCGGCGTGATCAACCTGACCGACCGGCTCGGCGGCGACCGCTTCACCCTGAGCGACCGCAAGCTCGTCACCGCCGTGGCCAACCAGATCGGCGCGGCGGTGGAGAACGCCCGCCTGGTCGAGCGCGACGGCCGGCAGCAGCGGCTCCGCCACGAGCTCGAGCTGGCCCACGACCTCCAGCTCAAGCTGCTCCCCTCGCCCAGCGTGCTCCAGGGCGACGCCGAGGTGGCGGCACGCTGCTTCCCGGCCGAATCGGTGGGAGGAGACTTCTACACGTTCAGCCGGCTGGGCCGGGGGCGCGTGGGGGTGATGGTGGGCGACGTGGCCTCGCATGGCTTCTCGGCGGCGCTGGTCATGGCGCTGGTCATGTCGGCCGCCGGCATCCACGCGGCCGCGGCGGTGACGCCGGACGAGACCTTGAGCGCGTTGCTCGACAGCCTCTCGACCGAGCTCGGCACCACCGAGATGTACTTCAGCGTCTTCTACGGCGTGCTGGACCCGCTCGCCGGGCGCCTCTCGTACGCCAACGCCGGGCACCCCTACGCGTTCCGGGTCCCGCGCTTCGGCGAACCCGAGCGGCTCGAGGCCACGGCCCCACCATTGGGCCTGGCGGCGGCCGGCAGCATTCAGCGCCGGCAGGTGCCCTGGACGATCCGCCACGACCTGCTGGTACTCTGGACCGACGGCCTGGTGGATGCGCGGAACGAGTCGGGCCAGCCGTTCGGCGAGCAGCGGCTCCTGGCCGAAGTGTGCGCGCGCCGCACCGAGTCGCCCGAGGCAATCGTCCGCGCGGTGCTCGCCGAGGCGGAGGCGTTCGGCTCCCAGCCGGTGGACGACCGCACGCTGCTCGTCCTCCGGATCTAGCGGTGCCCCGGGCCAAGCGCCGGCTCGGCCAGCATTTCCTCACCGATCCCCGCGTTCTCGGACGCATTGCCGACGCCGTGGGCGCCGGCCCCCACGACACCGTGCTCGAGATCGGCCCCGGTCCCGGCGGGCTCACCGCCGCGCTGGCCGAGCGCGCCGGACGGCTGATCGCCATCGAGAAGGACCGCGACCTCGTGCCGGCGCTGCGCGCGCGCTTCCCCCAGGCCATGATCGTCGAGGCCGACGCGCTCGAGGCGGACTGGCACGCGCTCGCGGGCCCGCGCTTTCTGGTGGCCGGCAACATCCCGTACAACATCACGTCGCCGCTGATCGACAAGGCACTGGAGCCGCCGATCCCGGCGCGGACCGTGTTCCTGGTACAGAAGGAGGTGGCCGACCGGGTGACGGCGCGCGCGGGCGAGCCCGCCTACGGCGCGCTGAGCGCCGGGGTGCAGTCCGTCGCCCGGGCGGAGCGGCTGTTCACCGTGCCGGCGGGAGCATTCCGGCCCAGGCCCAAGGTGGACTCCGCGGTGCTGCGGCTCACGCCGCTCGATGAGCCCGTGGTGTCGGACGGGGACCGGGAAGGGTTCCGGCGATTGGTGGTGGGGCTGTTCGGGTTCCGGCGCAAGCAGCTCGCGCGCGGGTTGCGCGAGTTGACGGGGTGGGACGCCCCCGCGGTGTCGGCGGCGCTCGAGCGGGCGGCGATTCCCGCCGAGGTGCGGCCCGAGGTGCTGGCGCCGGCGGCTTTCGCCGCGCTGCTGCGGGTGCTCGTTGACGCGGGGTGGCCGGCGCGATAGCTTTGTGAAATGTTTCACAAAAATGCCGACGATGATGCGTAAGGTCGCGGAGTCCACCGTTCGCCGCCTGTCGCTCTACCTGCGCTTTCTCGAGGAGTTCGAAGGGCAGGGCGTCGCGACGGTCAGCTCGGGCGCGCTCGCCTCACGGGGGAGCACCACCTCGGCGCAGGTGAGGAAGGACCTGTCATTCTTCGGGTCCTTCGGCAAGCGGGGCCTGGGCTATCCGGTGCCGGAGCTGGCCGACCGGCTGCGCCAGATCCTGGGACTCCGGCAGCGCTATCGCGTGGGGATGATCGGGGCGGGGAAGATCGGCAGCGCCCTGGTGCAGTACCGCGGATTCCGACAGCGCGGCTTCGACATCGTGGCCATCTTCGACAGCGATCCCGCCAAGATCGGCCGGCAGTGGAACGGGCTGACCATCCAGGACATCGAGCTCCTCGAATCCGAATTCGCCAGGCATCCGCTCGACATGGCGGTGCTGGTCACCCCGGC
>DASSBA010000101.1:0-2284 GCA_035699205.1 Gemmatimonadales bacterium | reverse complement strand
TCGGGGCTGGTCGGGCTGCTGCTGGGGGCGGCGGTGCTGCCCGGCCTGGGGCTGACCGACATGCGGGTGCCGCTCAGCGTGTTGTTCATGGACGGGCTCCTCACCGCGGCGTTCGCCGCAATGCCCCGCTTTGGCGTGCGGGCGTTCGGCCGGCGGCGGCAGCGGAACCGCCTCCAGGATGCGCGGCGGGCGGTGATCGTGGGGGCGGGCGCGGCGGGTGAGATGATCGTCAAGGAGCTCATGGGGCATCCGACGCTCGGGCTCAACCCGATCGGGTTCGTGGACGACGACCGCTCCAAGCACGGCCATCGGCTGTGCGACCTCCCGGTGCTGGGCGACCTGGCGGCCATCCCGGATCTGGTCCTGTCCCACGACATCGATGAAGTCGTGATCGCCATGCCGCGCGCCCCCGGGGCCGTCGTCCGGCAGGTGGTCCGGGCAGCGCTCGAGGTGGGCGTCAAGACGCGAACCGTGCCGGCCATGTTCGACATCATCTCCGGGCGGGTGAGCGTCGCCTCGCTCCGGCAGGTCGAGATCCAGGACCTGCTGCGGCGCGAGCCGATCCAGACCGACCTCGAGCAGGTCCGTACGCTCGCGACGGGGGAGACGGTGCTGGTGACGGGGGCGGGCGGGTCCATCGGCAGCGAGCTCTGCCGGCAGCTGGCGCGGCTCGAGCCGGCCCAGATCATCCTGCTCGGGCACGGGGAGAACTCCATCTTCGACATCCTGGCGGAGCTGACGGAGCGCTTCCCCACCGTGACGGCCGTGCCGGTCATCGCCGACGTCCGCGACCGGAAGCGGCTGCGCCAGCTCTTCGCCGACTACCGCCCCTACAGCGTGTTCCACGCCGCGGCGCACAAGCACGTGCCGCTCATGGAGGGCAACGTCGCCGAGGCGGTGACCAACAACGTCCTGGGTACCAGAAACGTGGCCGAGCTCTCGGCCGAGTTCGGGGTGGAGCACCTGGTGCTCATCTCGACCGACAAGGCGGTGCGTCCGACCAATGTCATGGGTGCCACCAAGCGCGTGGCCGAGCAGGTGGTCCAGGAGGTCGCCCAGACGCACGGGCGGAAGTTCGTGGCGGTGCGGTTCGGCAATGTGCTCGGCAGCCGCGGAAGCGTGGTGCCCACCTTTCTCCGCCAGATCCAGTCGGGCGGACCGGTGACGGTGACGCACCCCGACATGCGCCGCTATTTCATGACCATTCCCGAGGCGGTACAGCTGGTGCTGCAGGCGGGCGCGATCGGCGAGGGCGGCGAGGTGTTCGTGCTGGACATGGGCGAGCCGATCCGGGTGCTCGACCTGGCCACCGATCTCATCCGGCTGAGCGGCCTGGAAGTCGGGACCGACATCGAGATCCACTTCACCGGCATCCGGCCTGGGGAGAAGCTCTACGAGGAGCTTCTCTTCGACTCCGAGAGCGCATTGCCCACGGACCATCCGAAGGTTCTGCGGGCAAAGAACGGGTCCCTGCCGATCGGGCAGAGCTCCGTGGTGGAGGGGCTGGTGGAGGCCGCCAGGAACGGCCGGCCGGACGACGAGCTCCGGGAGCTGCTGCTGCGGCTGGTGCCGGGATTCTGCGTCCCGCAGCGTACGGAGGAGACGGCCGTCGGCGCGGTCCCCTGATCAGTTGCGCGCCACCACGATGATCGTGACCAGGGCGCCGAGCAGCTGCGCCGCGGTTGCCAGGATGCCCGTCACGTTGCTCGGTCCCTGCTCCACGGTCCGGGTCGGCACGAACACCACCGCGCCGGGGTCCGGCTTTGGTACGTTGTCCGCGAGCACCGCCTTCCGCTTGACTCCTGCCCGTTCGCCGTTCGGCTGCGTCACGTAGGGATGCCGGTTGTCGGCCGACTGGGTGTAGCCCCCCGCCGCGTTCACGTACCAGTCCAGGTTCTTCCCCGGCGTGTACGCCACCGCCCCCGGAGAGTTGACCGCGCCCTGCACCAGCACGATGGGATTGAACTCGGGGATATAGATCGAGTCCCCGCCGGCCAGGATGAGATTGTCCCGGAAGCTGCTGTCCTCGAGCACCCGCGGCAGGTCGATCCCGACCCGCTCGGGTACCGCGTGACCGAGGCTGTCTCGCCGCGAGCCGCGGGAGGCGAGCACCGGCTGCAGTCGATCGGTGCCGGCCGGCTGGGTGCCGTCGTAGGCGCGGTAGAACTGGATTCCGCCGGCGTAGGCCTGGTCGGTGAGTCCGCCCGCGCGCGCGATCAGGTCGGCCAGGCGCTCGGTCTTGGACCGGAGCGAGTAGCGGCCGGGCGACTTCACCTGCCCGGTG
>DASSBA010000100.1:0-7370 GCA_035699205.1 Gemmatimonadales bacterium | reverse complement strand
TGCGGGACGACGACGTTGTAGGCGCGCGCGAGGCGGGTGATGGAGTCGAGGAGGATCACCACGTCGCGGCCGTGCTCGACCAGGCGCTTCGCCTTCTCGAGCACCATCTCGGCCACCTGGGTGTGGCGGTCGGCCGGCTCGTCGAAGGTGGAGGAGATGACCTCCGCCTTGACGTTCTCCTCCATGTCCGTGACCTCCTCGGGCCGCTCGTCGATGAGCAGCACGATGAGGACGATCTCGGGGTGGTTCTCGCTGATGGCGTTGGCCAGCTTCTGCATGAGGATGGTCTTGCCGGCCTTGGGCGGCGCTACGATCAGCCCGCGCTGTCCCTTGCCGATGGGCGAGAGCAGGTCCACCACCCGCATGGAGAGGTCGCCCGTCTTCCGCTCCAGCCGGATCCGGGCGTCCGGGTACCGCGGCCGCAGGTTGTCGAACGCGATCCGGTGCTTGGTTTTCTCCGGCTCCTCGAAGTTGACCTGCTCCACCTTGAGGAGCGCGAGGTACCGCTCGCCCTCCTTGGGCGGGCGGACCTGTCCCATGACCGTGTCGCCGGTCCGGAGGTCGAACCGCTTGATCTGGCTGGGGGAGACGTAGATGTCGTCCGGACCGTACAGGTAGTTCCAGTCCTGGCTGCGGAGGAAGCCGTAGCCCTCGGGCAGGATCTCGAGCACGCCTTCTCCGCGGATGACCGTGTCCGAATCCAGGAGCGACTGCTCGATGCGGAAGATCAGGTCCTGCTTCCGCAGGCCGGAGTAGTTGGTGATGTTCAACTGCTCAGCCAGCGTGTGCAGCTCCGCGACCGACTTCTGCTTCAGCTCAGCGATATCCACGGACGAGACTCCAGACAAGCGGGCCCGACCGGGCGACCGGCGGGCGGTGGGAAGTGAGGTGCACCTTCAGAGGCTGGACGATGTATGATGGGCCCCGGAGAACGGAGCGTGCGGTACGGGCTGTGACGGGGAGTTTCCTGCCGACCCTAGAAGCGATTCAAGTTAGACCGCGCCGGGAGCCCAGTCAAGAGGGGGGAACCGCATTGCGTAACCCCCACCGCCGATACGATGTTTTGACCATTCGACTCCCATCCGGAGGTCAGAGCATCGCCTCCGCGCCCCTTCCTGTCGTGGGCCTGGATCACATGTCCGACGCCGAGCGGCTCAGCAGGCTGCGCCACGACCTCTCGAACCCGCTCTCGGCCCTGCTCGCCGAGGTGCAGCTCCTGCTCCTGGACGAGCCCCAGGTGGATGCCGCGACGCTCACCAGTCTCCGGGAGATCGAGGCGCTGGCGATCCGGATGCGGACGATGCTCCGCGAGCCCTGAGACCGTTCAGCAGGTAGGCCGCCAGCAGGCCCAGGCTTGCCGCACTGGCCGCGAGGCGCGCCCCCACGCCGTACCCGCCCGCCGAGACGAACCCCTCGATGATGCCCGCGACCACCAGCAGCAGCGCGGTGGCGCCCACCATCCGCACCGCCACGCGCCCGCTCACGACCAGGGCGTCGGCCCGGCTCAGGTCACCAGGGGCGACGACCGACCGCCCAAGCAGGAATCCCGCCGCGCCCGCGACCCAGATGGCGAACAGCTCGAGCGCGCCGTGGCCCAGAATGAACGTCAGCAGATAGTCCAGCAGGCCCACGTTGGCGAAGTGGCCGGCGAACGTCCCGACGGCCAGGCCGTTGAAGGCGAGGAGGACCAGCGAGCCGACGCCGAGGAAAATCCCGCCCGCGAAGCAGGCGACGGCGACCCGCACGTTGTTGGTGATGATACCGGATGCCATCAGCGCGCGGTCCTCCGGCGGGACGTCCACATAGCCCCGGCCGGCGGCCTTGCGCGACTCGCCGGCCTCCGCCCGCCGGAGCATGACGTCCGGCAGCAGCTCGGCCGCGAGCGCCGGGCGCTCGCGGAGCATCGCGAACCCGGCGGCGGCGGGCACCATGAAGGCCAGGAAGGCCACCAGCACGTAAGCCCGGGCCTGGATCACGGCCGCCGGGCACTCGTGCGCCAGGACGACCCACAACCGGTGCCACGTACTGCGCTCGTCCCGGTAGAGCGCGTTGTGCCCCGCCGCGGCGAGCCGCTCGAGCCGGGCGAGCGTGGCGGCATCGGCCCGGTAGGTCCGGGCGCGCGCCAGATCGGCGGCGACCTCGCGATATCGAGCGGCGAAATCGGGCAGCTCCTCCGAGGCGAAGCTGTCGAGCCCCCGCCGCGCGGCCCGGTCCGCCAGCCGCTCGAAGGCGTCCCACCGCTCGCGCTTCTGCGCCGCGAATCGGGTGCCCGCGCCGGCAGCGCCGCGCGCCGAGAGGCCGCCCTGACGCCGGGCGAGCTCGGCGGCGTGGAGGGCGAGCAGGTGGTCGAGGTCGCGCTGGCCGGGCGCCGCCGGGTGAGCGGACAGCCGGGCGGCGAGCCCGGCGGCCACCCGGGCCCGCGCCTCGGGCAGGAGATCTCCCTGGCGGCCGGCGAACCGGGCGAGCAGCCCGAACTCCTCGTCGTCCAGTTCCGGCATCGAGGGTGCCTCGGCGCCCGCCGCCGGCTCGCGCGCGGGCGCCGCCGCCTCGTGCGGCCGGTCCCGGGTCACGATGGTGCCGGCGACCATGTCGCCCAGCCGCTTGGCGCGCGGGTGGAACGCCACCAGGAGCGTGCCGGTGAGATACGGCGGGGGGAGGAAGTCCGCGATCCGGAGCAGGTTCCGGGCGATGGCCGCGCCGGGCGTCACCGGATGCCCGGTGTCCATGACGACCCGGATGCCGGCGATCCGTTTGCCCGGCGTCTGGCCGCGGCGCATCCCCTCGAACAGGATGAAGTAGCCGTTGCCCACCGCGAACCCGCCGAGCACCAGCAGGAGGACGCCCGCGCGACCGAGGGTGAAACCGAATCCCGCGAGGATTCCCAGCGCGATCGCCAGCGCGAAGAACCCGCCGCCGAGGATGAGCATGTCGAGCACCGCCGCGAGCGTGCGGGAGCCGATGCCGGCGATCTCGAGATCGAGCACGACGTGCTCCGGGGTCTCGATTTCCAGGTGCTGGCGGTAGTCGGCCGGGGCGTCGCGCGGGGCGGGCATGCCGCGATTGTAATATCTTTGCGCCCATGGCGCCTCCCGTGCTCCGCCCGCTCTCGGCGGGCGAGATCCTCGACGTGTCGTTCACGCTCTACCGCCGGCACTTCGGTGCGCTGGCCACGGTGGCCCTGGTCTGTACCGGGGTGCCGCTGGTGCTGCGGCTCTTCCTCGAGGCCGCCGGCGGGTTCCTCGCCAACCTGTGGCTGGCGCTGGTCTACATGCTCGTGCTGGTCGTGCTCAACCTCGTCGCCACCGCGGCCACCGTCTTCATCGTGTCCGAGAGCTACCTGGGCCGCCCGATCGCCGCGCGCGAGGCGCTGCGCCGCGCGGCACCCTACATCGGACGCGTGCTCGCCTGCTCGCTGCTCATGACGCTCGCGGTAATGCTGGGATTCATGCTGCTGTTCGTCCCGGGAATCATCCTGCTCGTCGGTCTCGTGCTGGCCATCCCGGCCGTGGTGCTGGAGCCGGGGATCACGGCGACCGCGGCGCTCTCCCGGTCCTGGGAGCTGACCCGCGGGTCGCGCTGGCGGGTGTTCGGACTCGGGCTGACGCTGGTCGTGCTGCTCTATGTGCCGGTGCTCGCCATCGGCGGCCTGCTCGCGATGCTGCTTCCGGGCGGACTTGGCGTGGGCGCCGGCTCGGCCGGCGTCGCTTCGACCATGGTGGGCGCGGTGCTGGCGCTCGCGGTCGCCGGGCTGGTTCAGATCTTCATCTATCCGCTCTTCTACTGCGTGCTCACCGTTACCTACTACGATCTCCGGGTCCGCAAGGAGGGATTCGACCTGGAGCTCCTGGCGTCGCAGCTCCAGACGGCGTGATCGCGCAGACGCCGGTGGGCGACACCACGGCCGCCGCGTTCCGGGTGGTGCTCGACAGCGTCTTCGCCTCGCCGGCGTACCGCTGGGCCGACATGCCGGCGCCCGAGCGCCTCTTCCGTGAGTGGTGGGCCCGGCTGGGGGAGTGGCTGACCCGGCTGCGTGCCGATAATCCCGCGGCTTTCCGATTTCTCCTGATCGCGATCCTGGTGGTGCTGGTGCTGATTCTCGCGCACGGCGCCTGGGTCATCTGGCGGACGGTGCGCGGCGCCACGGTGCCGGGCGGCGGCGCGCCGCACTCCGCGTCCGGGGAATCGCGCGATGCCGCCTGGTACCGGCGCGAGGCCGATCGCGCGGCGGCCGCGGGAAGAATCGGCGAGGCGCTCCAGCTGGCGTTCGTGGGGCTCGCGCTCGGGCTCGAGACGGACGGACTCCTGCGCTACCACCCGAGCAAGACGCCGGCCGAGTGCGCGCGCGAGGCGCGGCTGGCACCGGAAGATCGCGCGCGGCTCGGAGGGCTGGTGCAGTCGCTCTATGCCTGCGCCTTCGGCGGCGGCCCGTGCGGTCCCGAGGAATACCGCCGCTGGCGCGACGCGACCGCCGGGCCCTGGCATGCGGCCGCGGGCTGAGCTCGCGCTCGGCGCCGGGCTGGTGCTGGCACTCGCGATCGCGGCGGGCCTCGCGGGGCTTGGCCGTGCCCGGCTGACCGACGCCGACCAGCGCCGTTCGACGTTCCTGGCCGGGCCGGCGGGCGCGCGGGGCTACGCCGACGCGCTCGCCCGGCTCGGTGTCCGGGTGGAGCGGTTCCGCCGGCCGCTGGGCACGCTCGATAGCGTGCCCGGCCTTCGCACCGTCGTCGCATTCCTGGGACCGAGCATCGGGTTCGACCCGCGCGACGGCCTGGCGGTGGCCTCGCTCCATGCCGATCTCCTCCTCGCGGGACCCGGTGCGGCGGCGGCGTTCCGCTGCCTCGGGTGGGATGTCCAGCCCCGCTTCCGCGACTCGCTGGCCGTGGCGCCGCCCGGCGGCAGGTCGGCGCCGTTTCCCCGCGTCCACGCCGTGCTGGTCCGGGGGGACTCGAGTGTCCTGGTGGAAGCGCCCGGCGACGGCGACGCCGCCCCGGTGCGCTGCACCGTGCCGGGAGCCGGCAGGGTGGACACGCTGCTCCGCACCACCGGTGGCCGGCCCGTGGCCGTACGCGCCACCCTGGACGACGGCCGCACGATCACCCTCGTCGCCGACGACCGGCTGTTCGCGAACCGCGCGCTGCGCCGGACGGGTGCCGGGCCGTTCGCGCTCGGACTGGTCGTGCCGCGCTACGACCGGATCATCGTGGACGAGTACCATCACGGCTTCGACGCGTCCCGCAGCCTCGCCGGCGCGGCCGCCGAGTGGACCCTGCATTCTCCCTGGGGATGGGGCGTGCTGCAGCTCGTGGGCGTAGGCGTGATCGCGCTCCTCGCGGCGGGCATCCGGTTCGGTCCCGTGCGCGCCGGCGTCGAACGGCGGCGGCGGTCGTCGCTCGAGCACGTGCGCGCGCTCGCCACCGCGCTGGCCGCCGCCCGCGGCCACGACGTGGCGGTCGGTCTGCTGGTCCAGGGGCTGCGCCGCAGGCTCTCGCGCGCGGGGCTCTCGTCCCGCGGAGAGATCGACGCCTGGCTCGATGGCCTGGCCCCGGCCGTCCGCGGCGCGCGCGGGCAGGCGGCGCTGGAGACGCTGATCACGATCACCCGCAAACCAGCAAGCGCCGACGACGTCCTGCATGCCGCTTCCGCCGTCGAGACGCTCTGGGAGGAGCTCACCCCCACATGATCCATGCCCCGGTCCCGCTCCAGCCCGAGGAGGCGTCGTCGCACGCCGCCGCGGCCCACCGCCTGGTGGATGCGCTCGAAGGCGTGGTGCTTGGCCAGCCGGCGGCGGTGCGGGAGACCGTCGCGGCGCTGCTGGCCCGCGGCCACGTGCTGCTCGAGGGGGTGCCGGGCACCGCCAAGACGCTGCTCGTCCGCGCGCTCGGGCTGGCACTCGGGCTCGAGTTCCGGCGCATCCAGTTCACGCCCGACCTGATGCCCTCGGACATCACCGGCGTCAGTCTGCTCACCGCGCCGGGGACCTTCACCTTCCGGCCGGGCCCGATTTTCGGCGATCTGGTCCTGGGCGACGAGATCAACCGCGCCCCCGCCAAGACCCAGGCCGCGCTGCTCGAGGCGATGCAGGAGCGGCGGGTGACGGTGGACGGCGTATCGCACCTGCTGCCCGAGAGCTTCACGGTGTTCGCGACCCAGAACCCGATCGAGTTCGAGGGCACGTATCCGCTGCCCGAGGCGGAGCTCGACCGGTTCATGGTGAAGGTGCTCGCCGGCTACCCGGAGGAGCCGGTGGAGCGGGGGATCCTCGAGCGGGTGCTGGGCGGGTTCGAGGCCGACCTGCCGCCCAGCTACGGAATCGATCGGGTGGCCGACGCGGCGGGGCTCCACCACCTCCGCGAGGCGGTGCGGCGTATCCGGGTGGAGGCGAGCCTGATCGCGTACATCACGGCGATCGTGCGCGCCACCCGCGGCTCGCCGGTGCTCACGCTCGGTGCCTCGCCGCGGGGCAGCGTGGCGTTGCTCAAGATGGCCCAGGCGGCCGCGCTGCTCGCCGGGCGCGCCTACGCGGTGCCGGACGACGTGAAGGAGCTCGCCCCGGCCGTGCTGCGGCACCGGGTGGCGGTGGCGCCGGAGCTCGAGCTGGAGGGGATCACGGCCGACACGGCCCTCCGCGGCATCATCGAGAAGATCGAGGCGCCGCGGTGATCGTGGTGCCCACCCGGCGCTGGCTGATCGGGGCCGGCGTGCTTGCGCTGGCCGCGCCGCTCGCGCTCCGGTGGCCTGCCGCGGCGGGCCTCCTGCCGGCGCTGGACGTGCTCTGGCTGGGCGCGCTCGCGCTGGACGTCGTCCTCACTCCCGCCCCCCGGGCGCTCGACGTGACGCGCGAGGCCCCCGCCGCGTTCGGCGCCGGCCGCGCCGCCGTGGTGCGCTACCGGTGGCGCCACCCCGTGCGCCGCCGGCTGACGCTGGAGGTCCGCGAACGCCTCCCCGACCCGCTCGGCGGCGCGAGGTCGCCCACCCGGCGGCTCGCGGTGCCGCCGGGCGACGGGCTGGACGAGCGGCTGGAGCTGACTCCCCCGCGCCGCGGCGTCGGTGCCGGCGGCGCGCTCGCGGTGCGGGTGCTGGGCCCGTTCGGCCTCGCCTGGCGGCAGGGCTCGCTGGCGCTGCCGTGGTCCGCCACCGTGTATCCCAGCGTCCCCGACCTGGCGCTCCGCGCGCTGCCGCTCCAACTGGCGCGGCGCCGCGAGGCCGGACTCCGGACGATCCGCCGGCCGGGGGAGGGCCGGCTGTTCGAGGGACTGCGCGAGTGGGTGCCCGGCGACGAGACCCGGATCATCGACTGGAAGGCGACGGCCCGGCGCGGCAAGCCGATCGCGCGGCAGTACGAGGACGAGCGGCGGCAGCAGGTGCTGCTG
>DASSBA010000099.1:0-2909 GCA_035699205.1 Gemmatimonadales bacterium | reverse complement strand
ACGTACGAGTCCCGGATGTATGCCGACATCCGCGAGCGGCTGGACCTGGAGGCGGCGCTCCGGCGGGCGGTCGAGCGGAGCGAGCTGGTGCTGCACTACCAGCCGATCGTGCAGCTCCGGAGCGGCGCGATCTACGGGGTCGAGGCGCTGCTCCGGTGGGAGCACCCGCAGTACGGCCGGCTCCTGCCGCAGCACTTCGTGCCGCTCGCCGAAGAGACCGGGCTCATCGTGCAGCTCGGCGCGTGGGTGCTCAACGAGGCCTGCCGGCAGCTCCAGCTCTGGGGCCGGTCGCACCCAGGAGTGCCGCTCGCCGTCTCGGTCAACATCTCGGGCCGCCAGCTCGAGGGGGCCGGGCTGGCCGACGCGCTGCGCGCCGCGCTCACGTCGTCCGGGGTGGACCCGGCGAAGGTGGTGCTCGAGATCACGGAGAGCGTGCTGATGCAGGAGACCGACTCCGTGCTCGAGCGGTTGCGGCAGCTCAAGGCGCTCGGCGTGCGGTTGGCCATCGACGACTTCGGGACGGGGTACTCGTCGCTGAGCTACCTTCAGCGGTTCCCGATCGACATCCTCAAGATCGCCAAGCCGTTCGTGGAAGAGGTGGGCAAGGGCGCCGACCGCTCGGCGCTGGCGCGGGCGATCATCGGGCTGGGGGACACGCTCCGGCTCGACACCATCGCCGAAGGGATCGAGATGGCGGAGCAGCGGGGGGCGCTGCTCCAGCTCGGGTGCGCGCTCGGGCAGGGGCACTACTTCTGGCCCGCGCTGCCGGCGGCGGCGGTCGGGGAGCTGCTGGCGGCGGAGCGGGTGGCCGCGGCGCCGACAGCTGTCCAAGCAGGGTGAATTCACCACGGAAACACGCAGGACACGGAAGGGAACGCGTGAATCCCATTAAGTTTGCAGGGTCTCTTCCGACATCGAAGCCAGCCGCCGAGGGACGGCGGCGGGCATGGCGTGCCCTGGCGGTCGCCGTCCTGCTGGTGCCCCATCCCGGCGCGCCGGCGGCGGCGACCGCCGCCCGCGACGAGTCCGACGTCGCGGCCGTGATCGCGAAATTCAAGGAGAAAGACCCGGGGCTCGCCAGGGTGTTCGCGAGCGCCGCCGGCTACGTCGTGTTTCCGACGGTCGGCAAGGGCGGCATCGGGATCGGGGGTGCCAGGGGCAAGGGCTACGTGTACGAGCACGGGCGGCTGATCGGCCGCTCGACGCTCACCCAGGTGACCATCGGCCTCCAGCTCGGCGGCCAGGCGTACAGCGAGGTGGTGTTCTTCAAGAACCGGGCGGCGCTCGACAACTTCAAGCTGGGCCACCTCAAGCTCGACGCGCAGGCGTCGGCCATCGCGCTCACCGCGCGGGCGTCGGCGGACCTCGCATATCGGAACGGCGTGGCGATCGTCACCATGGCGAAGGGCGGCCTCATGTACGAGGCGTCGGTGGGCGGGCAGAAGTTCTCGTTCAAGCCGGCCGGGGGCTCGAGCCGGTGAAGCCCGAGCTCCGCGCCCAGATCCAGGAGGCGCTGGCCGGCCGCTACACGCTCGACCGCGACCTGGGCAAGGGCGGCATGGCGAGCGTGGTGCTCGCGCGGGACCTCGAGCACGACCGCATGGTCGCGCTCAAGGTGCTCCACCCCGAGCTGGCCCCCACCGTCGGCGGCGACCGGTTCAAGCGCGAGATCCGGGTGGCCGCGCGGCTGCAGCACCCGAACATCCTCAGCGTGCTCGACTCGGGTGAGGCCCCCGGCGGCCAGCTCTGGTTCACCATGCCCTATGTCGAGGGCGAAAACGTGTACGAGCGGCTGTCGCGGGAGGGTGCGTTCGCGCCGCCGGAAGCGATCCGGATCGCGACCGCGGCGGCGAGCGCGCTGGCCTACGCGCACGAGCAGGGTGTGGTGCACCGGGACATGAAGCCGGACAACATCCTGCTCGCCGGCGATCAGGTGCTGGTGGCGGACTTCGGCGTGGCCCGCGCGGTGAGCGAGGTCGCGGAGAAGCTCACCGCCACGGGGATGATCGTGGGGACGCCCACCTACATGAGCCCCGAGCAGGCCAGCGGCGACAAGGCCATCGACGGCCGGAGCGACATCTTCGGTCTGGCGTGCGTGCTGTACGAAATGCTGGCCGGCGAACCGCCGTTCAAGGGACCGAATCCACAGGCGACCCTGATGCGGCGGTTCATGGGTCCGCCGCGGCCGCTCCGGCCGATGGTGCAGATTCCGGAGCATGTCGAAGTCGCCATCGTGCGGGCGCTGGCCAAGGACCCCGCCGAGCGGTACGCGACGGCGGCCGAGTTCGCCGAGGCGCTGGCGGGCCGGGAGCCGGCCAGGCCGGTGGCGCCCGCCCCCTTGCGGCCCGACGCGACCGGCGCGCCTCAGGCGGGCAAGCGGGGATGCGCGGTGGTGCTGCTTCTGGCCGGCGGGGCCGCCGGAGTGGCGGCGCACCTGCTCGGGTCGCTCTGAGCCACCGAGTGGCGGCCCCGCGGTGTCCTCTGGAGCGGTGTCACCTCGGCTCCCGTCATCCCCTTCACCTCAGTCCGTGATCTGGCCCATGGCCTCTGCCCGGCAGAAGTTCATCGTACGCCTGCACCTCATCGGCCTCGCCGCGGTGCTGGGGCTGGGCGTCGTGGTGGCCGTGCTGCTCGGGGGCGTCGTCGCGCCGGACGACACCGGCGCGATAGTCCAGGGAACCCTGATTTTCCTCGCCTGCGGGCTGGTGGCCGAGGTGATCCTCATCCGCGTACTCGTGAACAACGTGCTCAAGCCGACCGGACGCGCTGCCAGCATCGCCAGCCGCGTCGCCGAGGGCGACCTGAGCATGGCGGTGGGTGCGGACGCACAGGCCGGCGACCTGCTCAGCAGCTCGCTCGCCGCGATGCTCGAGAAGCTGCGGGACCTGGTCGGCACCATCCGGCAGCAC
>DASSBA010000098.1:0-7961 GCA_035699205.1 Gemmatimonadales bacterium | reverse complement strand
AGAACCTGGTGCACCTGGCCCCGGGCCGGCTGACCGTGGGGCAGCCGCTGGTGGTGTAGATTCCCGCCCCATGGAAGTTCAGATCTTCGGCGTCCGCAAGAGCGCCGGCACCCGCAAGGCGCTCCGTTTCTTCGCCGAGCGCCGGGTGAAGACCCATTTCGTGGACCTGCAGGTGCGCCCCGCCTCGGTCGGCGAGCTCCGGCGGTTCGCCCAGAAATTCGGGATCGAAGCGCTGGTGGACCGTGAATCGCGGCGGTTCGCCGACCTCGGACTCGGCGCTGCGCGGCTCGGGGAGGACCGCTGGCTCGACAAGCTGGCCGAAGAGCCGATGCTCCTGCGCCTGCCGCTGGTGCGCTGGCAGCAGCGGCTCACCGTCGGTGAGGCGGAGGCCGCCTGGCAGGAGTGGACCGGCCGATGACGCAGGTGGCGGTCTCCAGTGTGGCGGTCGAGTACGGCGCCACCTCGCTCTTCGACGACGTCACCTTCACGGTGAGCCGGGGCGAGCGGTGGGGCATCATCGGCCGCAACGGCACCGGGAAGTCCACGCTGTTCCGTCTGCTCACCGGCGAGCAGGCGCCGACCCGGGGAACCATCGCGCGTGCCTCGGGCCTCCGCTGTTCCGTGATGGAGCAGCATCGGGAGTTCGCGGGCGCGGCGACGGTGTGGGAGGCCGCGGCGGGCGGCTTCGCCGAGTTGCTGGAGCTGGAGCGATCGCTCGCGGACCAGGCGACCGCGCTGGCCGAGGCGGGCGACCGGTGCACGCCGCAGATGCTGGGCCGGTACGACCGGGACCTGGACCGGTTCGAGCGGGAAGGCGGCTACACGCTCACCGCCCGCATCGACGCCGTGCTCCACGGCCTCGGCTTCGACCCCGATGACGCGCGCCGCCGGCCGCTGGCCGGATTGAGCGGCGGCGAGCGGGGGCGGCTCGGCCTGGTCCAGCAGCTCGTTTCGCCGGCCGACCTGCTGCTCCTGGACGAGCCCACCAACCATCTGGATCTCGAGACCACGCGCTGGCTCGAGGAATACCTCCGGGGCCTCGAGGCCACGGTGCTCCTCATCAGCCACGACCGCGCCTTTCTCGAGGGCGTCGTCGACCATGTGCTTCACTTCGAAGACGGTACGACCGTGGCGTACGCGGGGGGCTACACGTCGTTCGTGCGCCAGCGCGCCGAACGGCGGCTGGCCCAGGAGCGAGCCTTTGCCCGGCAGGAGCGGACGATCACGGCCGAAGAGGATTTCATCCGCCGGAACATCGCGGGAGCCAACAGCGCCCAGGCCAGGGGGCGCCGCCGCCGGCTGGAGCGGGTCCAGCGGCTCAGCCCGCCGCCGGGCGAGGACGGGTCGATGGCGCTTCGCTTCACCGCGGAGGAGCGCGGCAGCGACCAGGTCGTCGCCGCCGAGAACGTGTCGCTGGTGGTGGGCGCCCGGACGCTGCTCGGCGGCTTCGACGCCCGCCTCATGCGAGGCGACGTCGTCGGGCTCATCGGCCCGAACGGCGCCGGGAAGTCCACTCTCCTGCGCGCCGTCACCGGCGAGCGGCCGGTAGACGCGGGCGAGCTCCGCGTGCCCGATGCGGTCCGGGTCGGCTACTACCGGCAGGACCTCGCCCAGGTGCCGCCGGGGAAGACGCTGTACGAGGCCATCGCCGATCTTCGCCCTCAGTGGGGACGCGGAGCCGTCCAGGGTCACCTGGGCCGGTTCGGCTTCTCGGGCGACACGGTCCAGCGGAAGGCGGGGACGCTCTCGGGCGGCGAGCGGGCGCGCGTGGCGCTGGCGATGTTGATGCTCTCGGGGGCCAACTTCCTCGTGCTGGACGAGCCGACCAACCACCTCGACGTGGAATCCATCGAGGCGCTGGAGGACGCGATCGCCGACTATGAGGGCACCGTGCTGCTCGTGAGCCACGACCGGGCGCTGCTGCGCACGCTCACGACCCGGGTCTGGATCCTGCACGAGGGGCGGATCACCGACTACCCCGGCGGATTCGCCGACTGGGAGACCGCGAGCCGTGAGCGGGCGCACGCCGCGGCCGTCGCGGCGGCGGAGGCGGAGTCACTGCGGAAGGTGAAGGAGCGCAAGCAGCACCAGCGGCCGCACGATGGCCGCCGGCGGAACGAGAGCGCCCGGCGCGCCGTGGAACGGGAGGTCGCCGAAGCGGAGTCGGCGGTGACCGCGTGCGAGTTGCGCGTGGCGGCGCTCCGGGCCGAGCTCGAGGACCCGCGGCTCTATGTCACCGCGGGCGTGGCCGAACGCGCAGCGGCGCTCGGCCGCCGGATGGAGGAAGCGCGGGCGGAGCTCGATCAGGCGCTCGCCCGCTGGGAGGCGGCGACGCGGGCGTTGGAATCGGCGGGATCGGGCTCAGCCTGAGCCGCGCCTGAGCGTGAGTACGAAAATCGTCGGCGGGACCCCGAAGCGCACCGGCAAGTCGCTCGTGCCAATGCCGGTCGAGACGAAGAGATGTCGCCCGTGCTCGACGATGTGGCCGGCCACGAAGCGCTGGCCGTAACTGGAGGGCACGATGGGCGCCCCGATCAGCGGCAGGCGGACCTGCCCGCCGTGGGTGTGACCGGCCAGTGTGAGCATGACCCGGTCAGGCACGTCGGGGAACAGGTCGGGGTTGTGCGTGATCAGGAGCACCGGGGTGTCCGAGTCGGTCACGGCGCGGAGGGCGCGGGGCAGGTCGTGCGGGCCTTGCCAGAGATCGCTGACGCCGGCGATCCAGAGTGGGCCGGCCGGCGTGGCGACTCGCACGGCCGTGTCTTCCAGCACGCGGATGCCGGCCGACTCGAGCGCCCGCCGGACTCTCGGCCCGTTGAATGCCCGGTCGTGATTGCCCATCACGGCGACGACACCAGCGGGAGCGCGGAGTCTGCGCAGCTCCGTCGCGATCGGCTCCGGCGGTACGAAGCTTCCTCCGGCGACGCCCAGCGTGACCACGTCGCCGAGGATGCAGATCAGGTCCGGCCGGGTGGCATTGGTGCGCGCGACGACCTCCGGCAGCCGGTCGAGGCCATAGTAGGGCGCGCCGACGTGGAGGTCGCTCAGCACCGCCACGCGGAGCGGCCGTGATCCGGTCCACCCGACGGCCAGCTCGACCCGCTGCACACGCAGGCTCGATGGCTCCAGCCAGAATCCCCAGAGGAGCGCCCCGAGCAGCGCGACGATGGCGAGGCGGGCAACCACGCGCCCCGGGTTCATGCTGATGAGCGGTTCATGGTGCGGAACAATAGTGCGGAACCGGGACAATCCGGAAACGCGATCCATGAGGAGAAGTCCCGCGTGAGCCTTGCCCTCTGCTACGGCACCCGCCCCCAGGTCGTCAAGGCCTCCGTCCTGCTCGAGGTGCTCCGCCGGCGCTGGCCCGTCGTCGCCATCGATACCGGCCAGCACTACGACTTCGAGCTCAACGCGCTGCTCTACCAGCAGCTCGGTGTCCCCCAGCCGGACCACTTCCTGGAGGTCGGCTCGGCGGCCCCCGTGGCGCAGACCGCCGCCGTCATGACCCGGACCGCCGCCGTCCTGCGTGACCTGCGGCCGACGGCCGTCATCGTCATCGGCGACACCAACAGCACGCTAGGCTGCGCGCTCGCCGCCATCAAGGATGGCGTTCCGCTGGTCCACGTCGAGGCCGGCCTGCGCTCGAGCGAGCCGGACCTGCCCGAGGAGGTCAACCGCCGCGTCGTGGACGTGCTGGCGCATTTGCTGTGCGCGCCCTCGGAGGCCGCCGCGGCGCGACTTCGGAGCGAGCAGGCGCCCGGCACCGTGGTCACCACCGGCGACGTCGCCAGGGACGTGCTGGAGCGGCATCTCCGGATCGCGCCGCCGGCCGGCGGGCGACCGCCGTTCGCCCTCGCCACGGCGCACCGGGCGGCCCTCACCTCGGACCGCGAGGCATTGTCGGCGCTGCTCTCGGGTCTCGGCCGGCTCGCCATGCCCGTGCTGCTGCCCCTGCACCCGCGCACCCGCGAGGCGCTCGAACGCTTCGACCTCCTCGCCGCCGTGCCCGCCTCCGTGGAGGTCCGTCCGCCGATGGGCTACGTCGAGACGATCGCCGCCGTACGGGACGCCGCCGTCGTGGTCACCGACTCGGGCGGCCTGCAGCGGGAGGCGTACTGGCTCGGCACGCCGTGCATCACGGTGCGGGGCGAGACCGAGTGGGCCGAGACGGTGGCGTGCGGCGCCAACGCGCTCCTGCCGCCGCGCGCCGCGCCGCGCCTGCTCGGGGAACTGGTGGCCGAGCAGCGGCGCCGGCGCCGGGAGTCGCCGTGGACGCCCGATGCGTACGGGGAGGGGCACGCCGCCGACCGCATCGCCGACGCGGTGGGAACGCTGCTCGACTGAGCCTGACCGGACGCGCGCGCTCGCTGCGTAACAGATTGTAAGTACCTGCTTGCTATCCGCGGCGCCCCTCCCTATACTCGCCCCCCGTGAACGTCCGCGACCAGCTCCTCGAGGCCGCCGCCCGCGTCTACGCCGAAGCCGGCTACCGCGGTGCCACCACCCGCCGGATCGCCCGGGAGGCGGGGGTGAACGAGATCACCCTGTTCCGCCAGTTCGGCTCCAAGGAGACCCTGCTGCACGAGGCGATCGCGCGCGCCGGAGCGGAAGTCGAAAGCGCCGGGCTCCCGGACGAGCCGCGCGACCCCGAGCGGGAGCTGACCGCCTGGGCCCGCGGCTACCTCGCGCACCTGGCCGACCGGCGCGCCCTCATCCGCACCTGCATGGGCGAGATGCGGGAGCACCCCGACGTCATCTCCTCCATCGATCGGCCGCCGTCGCGGGCCGCGAGTGCGCTGGCGCGCTATCTCCGCCGGCTCCGGCAGCGGAAGATCGCGACGGCGGTGTTCGACGAGCGGGTCGCCGCGGCGATGCTCATGGGCACGCTGTTCGGCGACGCGATGGGCCGCGACATTCTGCCCGAGATGTTCGCCCGCGGGGTGGAGGCATCCCTGCGCGAGTACGTACGCCTCTTCCTCCGTGCGGTGGGCGCCTCCTCCTCCGGCCGGGCCGACGGCTCGTGAGGGCGGCGCGGTGGCGCGCGGCCCTGGCGGCCGCGGCGGTCTCGCTGTGCGCCGGGTGGGGTCCGTTGCTCGCGCAGGTGCCGGCCCCGCCGGACACGTCGGCGCAGCGGCTCTCGCTGCTCGAGGCGCTCCGGGTGGCCGAGGGCAGAAGCGAGACGGTCGGCATCGCCCGGGCCGACGTCGCCCGGGCCCGCGGCGAGCGGCGGCGGGCGCGGAGCGGCTACTTCCCGCAACTCAACGGCTCGGCCTCCTACCAGCGCACTCTGCGCAGCCAGTTCTCGGTGTTCCGCGCGGCCGAGGACACCGCCACGGCCCCCGCACCGCGGGAGTGTGCCCGCTTCACGCCGCAGCCTTCCCAGAGCGTGGACGAGCGGCTCGCGGCGCTGGAGGACGCGGTCGAGTGCGCCAGCGCCTTCGATCCGTTCGCCAGCTTCCGCGATCTCCCCTTCGGCCGCGAGAACACCTATCGCTTCGGCCTCTCGGCCACGCAGGCGCTGTTCACCGGCGGCCGCCTCGGCGGGCAGTCGCAGTCGGCCGACGCGGGGCTTCGGAACGCGGAGCTGGGCGTGACTGCCGCGCGCGCGCAGACCCTGCTGGAAGTGGCGGCGGCGTACTACGACGCCACCCTGGGCGACCGCCTCGTCGCCATCGCGGAGGCCACGCTGCGGCAGGCGGATACGACGCTCGTCCAGGCGGCGCTGGCCAAGCAAGTCGGCAACCAGTCCGAGTTCGAGCTGCTCCGCGCGCGGGTGACCCGCGACAACCAGCGCCCGATCGTGATCCAGCGCCGGGCCGACCGCGACCTGGCCTACGTCCGGCTCCGGCAGCTCCTCGACCTTCCACTCGACCGGCCGCTCGCGCTCACGACCGAGCTGGGCGACACCACGCTCCTCGAGTCGCCGCAACTGGCGGACCTCGTCACCACGCCGGGTGACACCGTGGTGAACCGGCGGATCGTGGTGCGCCAGGCGGCCGAAGTGGTGACCTCCGAGCAGGGCCAGCTCCGAACGGCCCGGGCTCAGCGGCTCCCGCAGCTCACGCTGTCATCCGACTTCGCCGAACTCGGCTTTCCGGGCAACGGCTCGCCGTTCGGGACCGACTATGTCTCCGACTGGACCGTGTCGCTGGGGCTGGCGCTCCCGTTGTTCACCGGAGGGCGGATCAAGGGCGAGGTCGAGTCGGCGCGGGCCGGGGTGGAGCAGGCGGAGCTCCGACTCAAGCAGACGCGCGAGCGGGCCCAGCTCGACACCCGGAGTGCGCAGCTTCAGCTCGCCGCGGCCGTTGCCGCCTGGCAGGCGAGCGCGGGGACCGAGGAACAGGCGGCGCGCGCGTACCAGATCGCCGAGCTGCGGTACCGCGAGGGACTCTCGACGCAGACCGAACTGAACGACATCCGCATCCAGCTCGCGCAGGCCCAATCCACCCGGGCGCGGGCCGCGCGGGATCTGCAGCTCGCCCGCGCGCGGATCGCGCTGCTGCCCGCGTTGCCGCTCGCGACCGGCGGCGCGCTGCCGGCGGCCACCGCCGACGGCACGGGCACGGGCAGCGGTAGCGGCAGCGGCACAATCGGGAGCACGGGTCCGATCCCCGTCCCCGCCACGACCGGCACCGGCATCCCCGGTGGGGGGACATTCCGATGACGATGGCCGAACGGAGGATGCCAAGCATGCGCAGGGAAGGGCGGGCCGCGGCGTTGCTCCTCTCCGTCACGCTGCTCGCGCCGGCGCTCGCGTGCAGCCGGGGGGAGGGCGAGCCGGCCGCGGAGCCGCCCGCCCCCGCGGTCATCGGCCCCGAGAACATCGCGGTCGCCCACGATACGACGCTCACGACGGGGCCGACCCTCTCCGGCACGCTCGAGCCGGAGCTGGCCGCGACGGTCCGCGCGGAGCTGGGCGGCTCGGTCACCCAGCTCCGGGTCGACGACGGCCAGGCGGTCAAGCGGGGCCAGGTCCTCGCGCGCATCGACGACACGTCGCTCCGCGAGGCCTACATCTCCGCCCGTGCCGCGCTCCGTTCGGCGGAGGCTACCGCGCAGCTCGCCGGGCGCAACGCCGAGCGGGCGCGCCGACTCAACGCCGCCGGCGCGGTGGCGGATCGGGACGTGGAGGACGCCGAGACGAATGCCACCACCGCCGAAGGTCAGGTGGCGGACGCGAAGGCCCGGCTCGCCACCGCCGAGAAGCAGCTCGCCAAGACCGTGCTTCGGGCGCCGTTCGACGGCGTGGTCGCGAACGTCCGCGTGAGCGAGGGTGACGTGGTGCAATCGGGCGCCGAGCTCCTCTCGGTGCTGGATCCCACGACGCTCCGGCTCGAGGCGTCGGTGCCGGCGGAGGATATCGCGGCGGTCAAGCCGGGCACGCCGGTGCAGTTCACCGTGAGCGGGTTCGAGGACCGGCGCTTCACGGGGGAGGTGGAGCGGGTGAGCCCGGCGGTCGATCCCGCCACGCGGCAGGTGCGGGTGATCGTGTCGCTGGCCAACCAGGGGCGCTCGCTGGTGGCGGGCCTGTTCGCGGACGGTCGTGTGGCCACCGAGAGCCGGCCGGGGATCGTGGTGCCGAGGGCGGCGATCGACAACCGCGGCATCCGTCCGCTGGTGATGCGGCTCAAGGGCGGCCGGGTCGAGCGGGTCGAGGTCGAGACCGGACTGCAGGACCGGGCGAACGAGCGGGTGGAGGTGCGGCGCGGTCTGGCCGCCGGCGACACCGTCCTCCTGGGCGGCGCCGCCGGACTCGCGCCGGGTACCCCCGCGACCGTCCGGGACGACCAGACGGCGGCGCGGTAGCGCCGCGGAGCTCCGGAGACGACACCGTGCTGATTTCCGATTTCGCGATCCGCCGACCGATCATCACCGTCGTCACCATGCTGGCGCTGGTGGTGTTCGGGGTGATCGCGCTGTTCCGGCTGCAGACGGACGAGTTCCCCGACGTGGCCCCGCCG
>DASSBA010000097.1:0-3132 GCA_035699205.1 Gemmatimonadales bacterium | reverse complement strand
TCGGCATGCGTGGGGCCCGCGAGGCGGACCAGCGCCGCGTCCATCCCGTCGAGCGACGTGCCCGACATGAGACCCACCGCGAGCGCCGGCCGTTCGCTCATGCCGGCCGCACGGGCGGCGGATCGCCGACGACGGGGCGGAGGCGCCCGGCATGCTCCGCGAGCAGCCGTTCGGCCGACTCCCGATCCACGCCCCGGCGTGCCATGACGACGGCGGTCTTCACGCTGCCGCCGGCCGCCTCGAGCACCGTGCCCGACTCCTCGCGGCCGAGTCCGGTGGTCTCCATGAGGATGCGGCGGCTCCGGTCCACCAGCTTGGCGTTCCAGGCGCGGAGATCCACCATCAGGTTGCCCCAGGTCTTGCCCAGGCGGATCATCGCGCCGGTCGTGAGCAGGTTGAGCACGAGCTTGGTGGCGGTGCCGGACTTCATGCGGGTGGACCCCGTCACGGCCTCGGGTCCCACCGGCACCACGATGCAGACGTCGCAGGTCTCCCGCAGCAGCCCGGGCGGTTCCGACATCGAGACCAGGGCCGTCCGGGCGCCCAGGGTCTGGGCGCGGGAGAGCGCGGCCCGGACGAACGGCGTCGTCCCGCTCGCGGCGATGCCGACCACCACGTCGTCCGCCCCGACGCGGCGCGCGTCCATCTCGCCGATGCCGGCGTTCACGTCATCCTCGGCTCCCTCGACGGACCGCACCAGCGCCGGGAGCCCGCCCGCGATGATCCCGACGACCATCTCGGGTGGCGTGCCGAACGTGGGCGGACACTCGGCGGCGTCGAGCACGCCCAGGCGGCCGCTGGTGCCGGCGCCCACGTAGATGAGCCGGCCGCCCGCACGGAACGCGGCCTCGATCAGGTCGATGGCGCGGGCGATCTCCTCGCGCGCCCGCGAGACGGCGGCGGGAACGGTCGTATCCTCGGCGCCGATGAGATCGACGATCTCGAGGGCGGTGGCGGTGTCGATGGTGGCGGTGCGGGGGTTGCGCCGTTCAGTCAGGCGCGGGTCGAGGTAGTCGTCAGGCACGGCTAAATTAGAGCCCGTGCGCGGCCGGGGGCAACCTCCCGGCTGCCCGCTCCCACTTCCGAAGAGGCTACCGTGCGCCTGCATCGCCTGCTCGCTCCGCTCGTCCTGCTCGCCGCCGCCGCGTGCGGCCCCGGCCCGGGCACCGCCCTGCCCGCGCCCGCGTCCGGCATCGCGCCCGACTGGAAGTTCACCGGCGACGCGCGGGTGACCGAGGGGTCCCACGCCATGGTCGTCTCGGGCAACGGAATCGCGAGCGACGTCGGGCGGGCCATCCTCAGGCAGGGCGGCAATGCCGTGGATGCGGCCGTCGCGGTGGGCTTCGCGCTCGCGGTGGTGCATCCCGAGGCGGGCAACATCGGCGGCGGCGGGTTCATGGTCATCCGGCTCCGGGACGGCACCACCCAGACGCTGGACTACCGCGAGACCGCGCCCGGCCGGGCCACCCGCGACATGTACCTGGACGAGCGCGGGGAGCCGACCGAGCGGAGCATCACCGGTCATCTGGCCGCGGGGGTGCCGGGCTCGGTCGCGGGGCTGGTCGAGGCGCACCGGCGCTACGGCCGCCTCCCGCTGGCGGCGGTGGTGCAGCCCGCAATCGACCTGGCACGCGACGGCTTCCAGGTGGACGAGTACCGGAGCGAGTCGATCCAGGGCGACAGCGCGCGGCTGGCGAGCTTCCCTGCCTCCCGCGCCGCGTTCCTGCCGGGCGGTGCCCCGCCCGCGCCGGGGAGCGTCCTGCGCCAGCCCGATCTCGCGCGCACGCTGGAGGCGATCCGCGACCATGGCGCCGACGGGTTCTACCGCGGTCCGGTGGCCGAGCTGATCGTGGCCGAGATGTCGCGCGGGGGCGGGCTGATCTCGCTCGATGACCTCGCCGGGTACCGGGCGATCTGGCGCGACCCCGTGGCCATCCGCTACCGCGGGCACACGATCTACTCGATGCCGCCGGCGTCCTCGGGCGGCGTCACGATGGGCGAGATCCTCAACATCATGGAAGGGTACGCGCCGCTGCCGCCGTTCGGCTCACCCCGGCTGATCCACCTGGAGGCGGAGGCGATGCGCCGCGCCTTCACCGACCGCAATATCTATCTGGGTGACCCGGCGTTCGTGCGGAACCCGACCGACCGGCTGCTCTCCAAGGAATACGCCGCGACGCTGCGCGAAGAGATCGGCCCCCGCGCGTCGCCGACCCCGGTGTTCTCGCCCGCTGCCCGCACCGGCTCGTCCACTACCCACTACTCGGTCGTGGACGCCGAGGGCAATGCGGTGAGCACCACCACGACGCTCAACAACAGCTACGGCAGCGCGGTGACGGTAGCCGGCGCGGGCTTCCTGCTCAACGACGAGATGGACGACTTCACGAGCGCCCCCGGGAAGCCCAACATGTACGGGCTGGTCCAGGGCGAGGCCAACGCGATCGCGCCGGGGAAGCGCATGCTGTCGGCGATGACGCCGAGCATCGTGCTCGATCCCCAGGGCCGCCTGCTGATGGTGGTCGGGACGCCGGGCGGCCCGCGGATCATCACGATGGTCTACCACGTGATCTCGAACGTGCTCGACCACCGTATGCCGCTGCCGGCGGCCGTGACGGCGCCGCGCATGCACCATCAAGGGCTGCCGGACAGCCTCGAGGTCGAGCGCGGCGGCTTCCCGGCCCAGACGCTCGACAGCCTCCGCGCACGCGGGCACGCCATCGACGAGGGCGGCTACTGGGGCGACGTGGAGGCGATCATCCGCACGCCGGGGGGATGGCAGGGGGTGAGCGATCCGCGAAGGGGCGGTGGGGGGGCGGGATATTAGTGGGTGGGTGGAAAGACGGAAGGACGGAAAGGTGGAAAGGTAGAAAGGTAGAATGACGAAACGTTCTACCTTTCTACCTTTCCGTCCTTCCGTCCTTCCGTCCTTCCGTCCTCCGTCAGCTTCCCGCCATCAGCTTCTCGTCCAGCGTCAGCGTGACCGACGCGCCCTGCGGCACGACGACGTCGCGGTCCTTGGTTTCTACCGCGCGCTGGGCACCGACGGCGCCGCCGATGACCCCGCCGATGATGGCGCCCTTGGTGCTGCCGCCGAGCACGCGGCCCACGATGGCGCCGGCCGCGGTGCCCGCG
>DASSBA010000096.1:0-1841 GCA_035699205.1 Gemmatimonadales bacterium | reverse complement strand
GTGATGGAGCAGGGTGTGGACGGAATCCTGATGAACACCGCACTCGCCCAGGCGCGGGAACCCGTCGCCATGGCGCATGCCATGCGCCTCGCGGTGGAAGCGGGCCGCTCCGCCTGGCTCGCCGGCCGCATGCCAAAACGTGAAGTGGCCATGCCGTCGACGCCGGAAGTGGGGATGCTGGCCTGACCGCGGACTCGGGACGCGAGACTCGGGACGCGACATCACCGAGTTCGCGTCCCGCGTCCCGTGTCCCGCGTCCACCCGGGGAGCCCACCCTGTCCACCAAACACCGCCACACCACTGGCATCCCGCCCCGCCGAGCCGCGCTGACGATCCTGGCGCAGGTGCAGGAGGGGCGGCCGTTCGACCAGGCGCTCGAAGACGCCGTTCGACGACTAGCCGATCCCGATCGCCGGCTGGCACATGAGATTGCCGCCGGGGTCCTCCGGCGGCAGCGCGAGCTCGATACGTCGCTCGCGCGATTCGTCCAGCGCGGCTGGCAGGCCGTCTCCCCTTCCCTGCAGAATATTCTCCGGATCGGCGCGTACCAGTTGAGCGCCCTCGATCGCGTTCCTGACCACGCGGCGGTGAGCACCACCGTCCAGCTCGCCCGCGAGACGGCAGGCGCACGCAGCTCCGGTTTCGTGAACGCGGTGCTCCGGAAAGTCGCGGCAGCCCCGGCGCTGGCGGCCGAGGAGCGGCCCACATCGCTCCCGGAGCGGTACTCGCACCCCGACTGGCTGGTGGAGCGGTGGCTTCGGCGGTTTGGTCCTGAAGAAACCGAAAGGCTGCTGCGCTGGAACAACGCGCCGCCCCAGCTGGTGCTGCAGCCGGCGCGCTCGTCACTCGATGACCTGGAAAAACGCTGGTCCCGGTCCGGGATTCCGGTGCGACCCGCACCCTGGGGCGCGGGACTGGTCACGGACCGCAGCAGGCCTGACGAACTGCCCGGCTTCGACGAAGGTGCTTTCTTCGTCCAGGATCCAGCGCAGGCGCTTCTCACCTGGTTTGTCGATCCCCCGGCCGACGCCACCGTTGCAGACCTCTGTGCCGCACCAGGCGGCAAGAGCCTGGCCCTGGGCCGGCTGGTCCACCGGCTTGCCGCCATGGAAAAGCATTCGCGCAGGGCGCAACGACTGATGAGCAACCTTGCCCGGGCCGGAAGCGGCCGTGAAGCGGTGCTGGTGGGTGACGCGCTGCGGCCGCCGCTTCGGCGCGCCGACCTGGTGCTGCTCGATGCCCCCTGCCTCGGCACCGGCACCTTTGCCCGCCATCCCGATGCGCGCTGGCGGGTGAGCCCGGAGGCCTTGTCCTCGCTTGCGGAGCATCAGTCGCGGCTGCTCGATGCGGCCTCGGCCATCGTCCGGCCCGGTGGCCTGTTAGTTTACGCGACGTGCTCACTCGAACCCGAAGAGAACGACCAGCAGGTCACGGCCTTCCTTGGGCGGCATGCCGCATTCCGGCGCGAGCCGTCGCCCGAGTTTCCGGCAGCGCTCACGAGCCCTGCCGGCGACCTGACCGTGCTGCCACAGCGTCATGGGATGGACGGCGCCTACGCCGCCCGGCTCCGGCGCGAGTGATGCGCTGATGCGTTTCCGCCGGCACATGCGGCCCGACATCGCGTCGGCCCCTGTGGTAGAAGAGCCCGCCGAGTCGGAGCCCAGGCGGCGATCGGTCCTCCGTGACGTGCTGCTGGTGCTGCTGGTGGCGGTGGTCGGCTTCCTGGTGGCGGCGCTCTGGCTCTCGCCCGTCTCACTCTTTGCGCATGATGATGAAGTGCCGCTGCTGATTGGCACCGGGGTGGCCGACGCCGAGACACAGCTCGCCGGACTGGGCTATCG
>DASSBA010000095.1:0-2895 GCA_035699205.1 Gemmatimonadales bacterium | reverse complement strand
ACCGCTCACCGCTTACCTCTCCTGCATCACCCGGTTATACCTTCCTCATGTCCTCCGCCATCCTGTTCGATTTCAACGGCGTGATCATCGACGATGAGCCGCAGCACTGCGACGCCCTCATCGCGACGCTGGCGGAGTACGGGCACACGCTCGACCGGGACACGTACTACCGCGACTACCTCGGCTTCGACGATCGCGAGTGCTTCCGGTTCGCCTTCGGGCAGGCCGGGCGGCCGCTCGACGAGACGGCGCTGGGGGAGGCCATCGAGCGGAAGAACGCCCATTACGAGCGCGCCGTCCGCGCCTCGATGCGGCTGGTGCCCGGCGCGGCCGACTTCATCGAGAGCGCCGCGCTGGACGCCTTTCAGCTCGCCATCGTGAGCGGCGCGCTCAGGCGGGAGATCGAGCTGGTGCTCGAGCTCGCCGGCCTCCGCCCCCACTTCGCCGAGATCGTGGCCGCCGAGGACGTGAGCGCGTGCAAGCCCGACCCCCAGGGATTCCACCGCGCGCTCGCCGCGCTCGAGCTCGCGCCGCGCCGCTGCATGGTCATCGAGGACTCGCTTCCCGGCCTCGCCGCGGCGCGCGCCGCGGGGCTCCGCTGCGCCATGCTCGCGACCTCCCATGCCGAATCGGCCTGCGGCGGCGCCGACCTGGTGTGGCGCGACTTCACCGGACACGAGCCGTCCGAGCTCCCCTGGGCCCATGTCTGAGCTCGACCTCCGACTGGGCCGCGACCGGCTCAACCGCGTCCGCCACGGCGCCACCGTGGTCTCGACCACGCCCACGGTGGTGCGGGTGAGCGGCCCGGGCGCGCTCACCTGCCTCCAGGGGCTGCTCACCAACGATCTCGAGAAGCCGGGCGACGGGAGCCTGGTCTACGGCGCCCTGCTCACCCCCAAGGGCATGATCGTGACCGATGCCTGGGTGCTTCGCCAGGGCGACACCCTCACCCTGATCATCCCCAGGTGCGGCCATGCGGCCGCCATCGACATCTTCACCCGGACCCTGCCGCCCCGGCTCGCGCGCGCCACCGACCTCACCGGGCAGGCCACCGTCGCGTGGCTGGTCGGCGCGCAGGGGTTCCATGCGCTCGCCAAGTCGGGCGTGGGGACGCCCGAATCGGCGGGACGGGTGGCCTCGATCGGCGGCGACCTGAGCCCCGTCGCCCTGGCGCTCGCGCCGGAGACGGCGCCGTTCTCGGCGCTTGCGGTCGGACTCAGCCCGGCGGTCGAGCCGGTGGTGGCCCGCCTCGCCGCCGCGGGCGCGGGGCCGGGCGACGAGGAGGACTACCACGTCTGCCGCGTGCTCTGCGGCTGGCCCGCGCTGGGCGTCGAGATCGACGAGCGCACGCTGCCGCAGGAGGTGCGCTACGACGAGATCGGGGGGGTGTCGTACACCAAGGGGTGCTACACGGGGCAGGAGACCGTCGCCCGCGTGCACTTCCGCGGGCACACCAACCGGGAGCTGCGCGGGCTCCGCTGGGCCGACGTGGAGCCGCTCGACGAGCGCGCCGTGCGGCACGGGGAGAAGGAGGTCGGCAGCGTCCGCTCGACCCTCGCGGTGGAGGACCGGATGCTCGGCCTGGCCGTGCTCCGGCGGGAAGTCGAGCCGGGCGCGACCGTGGTGGCCGGCGGGCGCCGCGCGAGAGTGGTCGGCCTGCCGTTCGGGTCGGACGAGGTGGACGGGTGACAAACGACAACGGGCCCCGAGCGATGCCCGGGGCCCGGCGCGACAGTGTGGCCGTCCGCCTACTTGGTCATCGTATCCCGCGCCATCGTGGAATCCGACGACATCGCCGCGCTGTCGTGGGACATGCCCATGCCGGTGTCGCTCATGGCGGGCGCCATGCCGGCAGTGTCGGCGGCGGGGGTTGCGGCCTTACGCTCACCACAGCCGGCCAGCACGAAGAGCACCGCGGCCATCATCAGGGTCTTCTTCATCGTCGCTCCAGATACGCTAAGGTTGGGGACGGAACCTGCGTCACGAGCCACTCTGTCGCCTGGCCCACCGCGCCCGAACCTAAGCCGGGGCAAGGTTTTGTCAAGCCGAACACCCCCCGGCGGACCCCCACCCGTCCTCGGCCCGGCTATAACGCGAACCCGATTAACGCCTTAGCGCGCGACTCCCGACCAGACTCACGACCCACGACTCACGACTCACGACTCACGACCCACGACCTACGACTCACGACCGATGACCCCAATGACCCAGCCTCGCACCTTTGGTGAGCTCAAGAACAGCCCCTGGGCCGCAGCCCCCCTCCAGGGGCGGACCGTGCGCGACGAGATCCGGACCAACCTGCTGGCCCGGCTGGCCGCGGGCGGACCGCTCTTTCCGGGGATCGTGGGCTACGAGGACACGATCCTGCCCCAGATCGTCAACGCGCTGCTCGCGCGCCACCACTTCATCCTGCTGGGCCTGCGCGGGCAGGCCAAGAGCCGCCTCCTGCGCGAGCTCACCGGCCTGCTCGACGAGCGGATCCCGATCGTGGCCGGGAGCGAGGTGAACGACGACCCGTTCGCCCCGATCTCCAAGTTCGCCCGCGAGCGGCTGGAGGAGTGCGGCGACGCCACCCCGATCGGGTGGCTCCGCCGCGACCAGCGCTACGTCGAGAAGCTGGCCACGCCCGACGTCACCATCGCCGACATCATCGGCGACGTGGACCCGATCAAGGCCGCCCGCGGCGGGCATCTGCTCTCCGACGAGCTGACCATGCACTTCGGCCTGCTGCCCCGCGCCAACCGCGGCATCTTTGCCATCAACGAGCTGCCGGACCTGAGCGGCAAGGTGCAGGTGGGCCTGTTCAACATCATGCAGGAGGGCGACGTCCAGATCAAAGGCTACCCGGTGCGGCTGCCGCTGGACATCCTGCTCGCCTTCACCGCCAACCCGGAG
>DASSBA010000094.1:0-14040 GCA_035699205.1 Gemmatimonadales bacterium | reverse complement strand
GGGTGGGGGGCGGTGTTGGGGGTCACAGTGGGTGGTCGCGGGTCGCGAGTCGCGGGTCGCGAGCTGATGGGCTCTTGAGCCCCGCGACCCGCGACCCGCGACTTCTGTCGAGCCTCAGCGCGTAAACACCCCCCCCAACCTCACCTCCACCCTCGAGCTGGCCGGCACCACCACGTCCCGGTCCTGAGTCTCGATGGCCCGCTGGGTGCCGACCGCGCCGCCGATGATGCCGCCGATCACGGCGCCCTTGGTGCTGCCGCCGAGCACGCGGCCCACGATGGCGCCGGCCGCGGTGCCCGCGCCGACCTTGGCCACGTCGCCCGCGTTGGTCTTGCGGTCGCGCAGGGTGCGGTCGAGCGCCACGGCGGAGCCGTCGAGCGCGTAGCTCTCGCCCGCGATCTCGACGCCGGTCGGGGTGAGCGTGAGCTTGCCCGTCTTGTCGCCCTTGTTCTCGGACTCGTGGATCTCGGTGATGGTGAGCGTCACCTTCGAGCCGGCCGGGATCACGACGCGTCCCGCCGCATCGGTCACATCACTCGCGACGGTGCCCGTCACGGTGGCGCCCGGCTTGTCGGTGCGCGAGGAGATCTCGCGGTCCACGGTCGTGGCCACCGTGGTTCCCGCGGCCAGAGAGCGGGGCGCCTCGACCGGCGCCGGGGCCGGCGCGGGCTTGGGCCTCGGCCTGGGCGCGGGCTTCCTGGCCGCCGGCTTCGGAGCCGGCGCGGCGGCCAGCGGCGCCGCGACGGGGGTGGCGCCCGCCTGATCGCTCAGCACGGCCGAGGAATCGACCGGCAGCCGTTGCAGATCGCGGCTCAGACTGTCGGCCGCCATTTGCGCGCCTCGATCGCCGCCGCAGCCCGCCGCCAGCGCGAGCGCCAGAATTGCCAGTCGTTTAGCCGCCATGAGATCTTCTCCCGGGGGATGCTGCCGTGGGCGTGGGGTCCTGAACCGCCCGCGATCGGGCAATTCCGGGGCCAGCGCCAGCGGCCGCCCAGGCGGCCGGCCGGGTCGCGAACTCAGCGCCCAGGCTCGTCGCGGCCGTGCGCATGGGCGGGCGGTGAGGTCGCCTCCAGCGCGGTGAACTCCTCCAGGATCCGGTAGGTATGCTCCGCGCCCGCGGGCACGACCCACGAGTCGCCCGGCTCGAGGCGCACGACCTGCCCCTCGAGCTGCAGCTCGGCGGCCCCGCCGATCACGTAGCCGACCGTCTCGTAGTCGCGGCGGCTCGCCGGCTTGGGGTGGCCGGGGGCTTCGCTCACCCAGAGGCGCATCCCGACGTGCTTCCCTGAAGCAAGATATTTCTGACCCATCGTGCCGCTAGGCGAATGGGACCCGCTCACCTTGGTGATGGTGGTGTCGGCCATGGCTGCGATCCTCCTGTCGCGGTATGTGGCACGGGGAGCGTCCCCGCGCTCGGTGACAGATGGCGCCCCGGCGCGGCTCGCGCGGTGACACGCGCTACATTGCTGCTGCGAGTCACCGGTGAGGAGCAACGCAGCCGGGGCCGCAGCCGATGCACCACGGAAGCACGGAAGACACGGAAGCAGCAGGACAATCCGGAGAGCATCCTCGCACGGTGGCTCTCCGTGGCCGTTGCTTGTTCTCCGTGCTTCCGTGGTGAATTCGCACCCCATTAATGTTGGGGCATGGCCCTGTTCGAGCCGCTGGCGCTGCGCGGCGTGGAGCTGAAGAACCGGATCGTCGTGAGCCCGATGTGCCAGTACTCGAGCACCGACGGCCTCGCGAACGACTGGCACCTGGTGCATCTCGGCAGCCGCGCCGTCGGCGGCGCGGGCCTCGTCATGACCGAGGCGACGGCGGTGACCCCGGAGGGCCGGATCTCCCCGGCGGATCTCGGGATCTGGAGCAATGCGCACATCGAGGTACTCGCGCGCTGCGCCCGGTTCATCCGGGAGCACGGTGCCGCCGCCGGGATCCAGCTTGCGCACGCGGGCCGCAAGGCGAGCACGGCGCCGCCCTGGGACGGCGGCGGCCGCGTGTCCGAGGAGACCGGCGGGTGGCGTCCGGTGGCGCCGAGCCCGCTCCCGTTCCGGCCCGGCGACCCGCCGCCCAGGGCGCTCGACCGCGCGGGCGTCGGGGCCACGGCCGAAGCATTCGTCGCCGCTGCCCGGCGGGCGCTCGCCGCCGGTTTCCAGGTAGTCGAGCTGCACGCCGCGCACGGCTACCTGCTCCACGAGTTCCTCTCCCCGCTATCCAACCATCGCGACGACGAGTACGGGGGCACGTTCGACAATCGCGTCCGCCTGCTGCTCGAAGTGACCCGTGCGGTGCGCGAAGTCTGGCCCGCCGACCTGCCGCTGTTCGTGCGAATTTCGGCGACCGACTGGGCGGAGGGCGGGTGGGACCTCGAGCAGTCGGTCGAGCTGTGCCGCCGGCTCGCGCGGCTGGGCGTGGACCTCATCGACTGTTCGTCGGGCGGGCTCGTGCCCGGCGTGCGGATCCCGAGCGGTCCCGGATATCAGGTGGAATTCGCCGAGCGGATCCGGCGCGAGGCGGGCGTGGCGACCGGCGCGGTCGGCCTGATCACCTCCGCCGAGCAGGCGGAGGCGGTGGTGGCGGAGGGGCGCGCGGACGTCGTACTCATGGCGCGGCAACTGCTCCGCGATCCATACTGGCCGCTCAGGGCGGCAAAGGCGCTCGGCGTTCCGGCGGCCTGGCCGGTGCAGTATCTGCGGGCGGCGGATTGAAGGGGTCCATCTACCCGACGCGCAACCCACACTAACTCCCCCCGCTCGGCCTCCCCACACGCAGGCTGAACGGCGCGCGCACCACCACCCGGTACGAATACTCCCACGGCGACGTCCCGATTGCGATGCTCGGGCGGTCGTCGATCCGGTGAAAGCGGAACTCGGTGTCGAGCGTCAGGCCGGATTCGATCGGCGTCCGGCGGGCAAGGCCGATCTCCTGATACTGCCGGTATGAGCGGTAGAAGCCCGGACTGGAGCCCCGCGAGATGTAATTCGCGTCGCCCTCGTTGGAAATGAAATCGTGCCCCCACCACTGGATGGCGAACAGCTCGACCCAGTTGCCCGGCGTGACCGCCGCCCGGATATAGGTGCCGAATCCGTGGTCCGGCCGACCCGGCGGCAGCGAGTCGATGTCGCCATGGCTCAGCAACTGGAACACGCCGAGGGAGCTCGCGCCGGCCACCGGCAGCACTCCGCTCACCCGGGCGCCCAGCGCGAGCACCTGGTTGTTGGCGACCGGCTCTCCCGCCGAGTAGAGCTGACCGCCGTGGTGCAGCCCGTGGCCCTGCAACTCGAGCCGGAGCCACCGCGCGGGGTTGGCGTGCAGCAGCAGCCCGTAATCGAACACCTCGCGGCCGCGCGAGGTGTTGAGTCGCTGCCAGTTCAGGAAGATCTCGCCGCCGCCGGCGGAATGCTGCTCCCGCCACTGCACCCCGTACTCCACCGGACGCGTGATGTCGAGCAGCGTGCCCTCGAGCGGCTCGAGGTAGCCATGACGGTCCTCGGTCACCAGCGTGCCGATGACGCCGAGCGAATGGTCGGTCCGGTAGCGGAAGCCGAGGATCGGCTTGAAGGGATCCAGGAAGCCGGTGCCGCCGCTCTCGTGGTTGCCGAAGAAGCCGGCGACGACTTCGGTGCGGGGCCCGAGCGCAGCGGAGAGATAGCTCAGGATCTGCCCGCCCAGCAGGGTCTCGCCGGTGCGGTAGGGATTGAAGAATTCGGTGTTGTCGGCGTAGAAGGTGAAGCCGTTCCGCCAGGTGAGCTCCTGCGCGGGCGCGGGGCGGGCTCGCCCCAGCACGACACCCGTGGCCACGACTACGGCCAGCAACCGCCGAAGGCGCATCACACCGCTCCTGTGGGAAGGTTGACAATCTACCAGCCGGACCGGCGGACGCGACCCCCGGCCTGAAGAGATCCTCATCGCGGCTTTACACCCCCTTCAGCCCCGCGGACTATGCTCCACCATGGACCCCTTCGGAGGAGACGCATGGATTTGATGGTGCTGACGGTCAACGAAGTGTTGGCCGCGACGCCCGGAACCGCGGACATCTTCAACCGCCTGGGTGTGGATACCTGCTGCGGCGGGACGCTGACGCTCACGGATGCCGCCCGCGCGGCCGGGATCGCCCCGGGAGCGCTGCGCGCCGCGCTCGAGCCCGCGCTGGCGCAGCAGCGATGAAGACGTACGACCCGTCGGCCGCGGCGAGGGACGCACTCGCGACGCACCCGGACCGGCCGGCGACCGCGCTGGTGCACGACGCGCCCGGCGCCCGGCTCGTGGTCTTCCGGATCGCGCCGGGCCAGAGGGTGCCGGAGCACACCAGCGCGTCCCTGGTGCTGCTCCACGTCCTCTCGGGATCCGGGCTGGTGAGCGGGGCCCAGGGCGAGCGCGAGGTCGAGGCGGGGACGATCGTCGCATACGAGCCGAACGAGCCCCACGGCATGCGGGCGACGAGCCGCGAGCTGGTGCTGCTGGCCGTCATCGCTCCCCGCCCGGCCAGCCGCTGAGGAGCAGGAGGCGTTCGAGCCCATGCGCGGCCTCTACTTCGCGAGTGTCTCCGTCCACGTGCTCGCCGCCATGCTCTGGCTCGGCGGCATGTTCTTCCTCGGCATCGTGGGCGCGCCGGTGCTCCGGAAGATCGAGCCGCCCGAGCTCCGGCAGCGGCTGTTCTACACCCTGGGCGTGCGCTTCCGTGCCGTCGGCTGGTGGGCCATCGCGGTGCTGCTCGTGACCGGGGTGCTGAATCTTCATTTCCGGGGCTGGCTCGCGTGGGATGGCGTGCTGGGCTCCCCTGCATTCTGGGCGACGGGCACCGGCCACGCGCTCGCGTGGAAGCTCGGGAGCGTGGCGCTGATGATCGGGGTGAGCGCGGTGCACGACTTCGTGCTCGGCCCCCGGAGCGGCCGGGCGGCGCCGGGCAGTCCGGAGGCCGCGGCGCTGCGGGCGCGGGCGGCGTGGGCGGCGCGGCTCAATGCGCTGGCGGGGGTGGTGCTGGTACTGGCGGCGGTGCGGCTGGCGCGGGGAGGATAGGAGCGCATTTCAATACCATGCCGCACTCGGCCACCCTGAGCGCGCGGCACGCTCCCGCGTCAACCAATTTCGACAGCACACCCGCCAGCCAGCCGGTTCCCGGATCTCGCGCCCGCGCGCTTCTCTCGGCACCTTGGAGCTTCACCCGCCGGCAGCGGGCGCCTCGCCGTCGCAGGCACCGGAGCCGGGCGAGCCACGGAGAACGCACATGCCCACTGAGGCAGACGACGGCGCCGGCCGCGCGGCCGACGATTCCGGAGAGCGGCTGGCCGTCCTGGAGCAGCTCGAGAGCTGGCGGCCGAGGGCGACGCCATGACCCTCGTCTCCGCCGCCGTCCTGATGTTCTTCGTGATGGACCCGCTCGGGAACGTGCTCCTGTTCCTCTCGGCCCTGAAGCACGTGGACCCCGCGCGCTCCCGGTTCATCATCGTGCGCGAGATGCTCATCGCGCTCGCGATCATGATCGTGTTCCTCTTCGCCGGCCGCTATGTCCTCGACCTGCTCCACGTCTCCCGCGCCGCGCTCACGGCGGGCGGCGGCTTCATTCTTCTGCTCATCGCCCTCCGGATGATCTTTCCGACCAGCGAGCGGTCGCTCCGCGAGGCAGTCGAGGGGGAGCCGTTCGTCGTGCCGCTCGCCGTCCCCTACACGGCGGGCCCGTCCATGCTCGCGACCGAGCTGCTGTTCATGTCCCGCGAGCCGGAACGGTGGCCCGTGTGGCTCGGCGCCGTGGTCCTCGCGTGGTGCGCCTCGGCAGTCATCCTCTACTTCGCGAGCAACCTGGGCAAGCTGCTGGGCGAGCACGGGCTCACCGCGGTCGAGCGGCTGATGGGGATGCTGCTCGTCATCGTGGGGGTGGAGATGCTCATGGCGGGCGCCGCGGAATATCTGAGGTCATGAGAGTTTCGAATCCGGGCATGCGTTCACTCCTGGCCGCCTCGGCCGCGGCGCTGCTCCCGGGCTGCCGCACGCTGCCCTCGCTCGACGGCCGGACCCACTCGGTCACCCTGGAGAACACCGCCGATACGCGGCTGGGCAGGGCGGTCCTGCCGCTCGCGCGGGCGCACCCGGGCACCTCCGGCGTGGTGCCGCTGGCCGGAGGCCGCGACGCCTTCGCCGCGCGGGCGTTGCTGGCCGACGCCGCCGAGCGCACGCTCGACGTGCAGTACTACATCTGGCACGCCGACATGTCGGGCACCCTGCTGTTCGAGGCGCTGCACCGCGCCGCCGATCGCGGGGTGCGGGTGCGGCTCCTGCTCGACGACAACAATACGGAGGGCCTCGACGGCGTCCTCGCCGCGCTGGACGCCCACCCCAACATCGAGGTGCGGCTGTTCAATCCGTTCCCCGACCGCCGGTGGCGCTTCCTGGGCTATCTCACCGACTTCGCGCGGCTGAACCGGCGCATGCACAACAAGTCGTTCACCGCCGACAACCAGGCCACCATCATCGGCGGGCGCAACGTGGGGGACGAATACTTCGACGCGGGCGACGACGTCCTGTTCGTCGATCTCGACGTGCTGGCGATCGGCCCGGTGGTGAACGACGTCTCCCGTGATTTCGACCGCTACTGGGCGAGCGGCTCGTCCTATCCGGCCGCTCGTCTGCTGCCCGCCGTGAGCCCGGCGGCGATCGCCGGCGTGGCCGCGGCCGCCTCGCGCGTCGAGCGCGACCCGGCCGCCCTGGCGTACATCCGGGCGATCGCGCGGCTGCCGTTCGTGCGGGCGCTGCTGGCGGGCGGCCTGCGGTTCGAATGGGCCGCCACGCGCATGGTCAGCGACGACCCGGCGAAAGGGCTGGGCCGCGCGGCCAGGGAGTCGAAATTGCCCGAGCGGCTCGGAGCGATCCTCGGCGCGCCCGAGCGCGAGGTGGAGCTGGTCTCCCCCTACTTCGTGCCGACGGCGGCGGGCGTCGAGTCGTTCACCGCCCTGGCCAGGCGGGGCGTGAAGATCACGGTGCTCACCAACTCGCTCGAGGCCACCGACGTCGTCGCCGTTCACGCCGGCTACGCCAAGCGGCGCAAACCGCTGCTCGAAGCGGGGATCGCGCTGTTCGAGATGAAGCGCACGTCATCGCGCCCAGTCGCCGAAGACCACCGGCTGACGGGCAGCTCCGCCTCGAGCCTGCACGCCAAGACATTCTCGGTGGATCGTGCGCGGATCTTCATCGGATCGTTCAATTTCGACCCCCGCTCCGCTCGACTCAATACCGAAATGGGTTTCGTGATCGACAGCCCGGGCATGGCGCAGATGCTGGCCGATGCGTTTGCCGGCGGGATACCCAGGCGCGCGTACGAAGTGCGCCTGAGCGACACCGGGGCGCTGCGATGGGTGGAACGGGAGGACGGGAGGCGGATCGTGCACGAGGGAGAGCCGGGTGCCGGCTTCTGGCTCCGCGCGCTCGTGGCCGTGATGTCGGTGCTGCCGATCGAATGGCTGCTGTAAGCCCGGGCGAGATGGTCCACGTTCGCGCCGCCGAGCACGACGACCTCCCGGCGGCGAGACGCGGTCACCAGATGGCGCCGGGCGAGTCCGCCGGCTCGGTCGCCGGAACGAGGTACCGGACGAACCAGTCGCGCGCCAGCCGGGCGACCTGCTCGAGCGTTCCCGGCTCCTCGAAGAGGTGCGTCGCGCCGGGGACGATCTCCAGTGTGACCGGGGCGCTCATTCGCGCCATCGCCCGCCGATTGAGCCCGATGACCGCCTGGTCGTCCCCGCCGACGATGAGCAGCGAGGGCGCCCGCACCATCGGGAGCGCGTCGCCCGCGAGGTCGGGGCGGCCGCCGCGCGAAACCACCGCGCCCACCACATCCGCACGCTCCGCCGCCGCCACTAGCGCCGCGCCGCCCCCGGTGCTCGCGCCGAAGAGGCCCACCGGGAGCCCGCGCGCCGCGGGCTGCTGGGCGAGCCAGTCGATCGCCCCGACCAGGCGGTCGGCCAGCAGCGCGATGTCGAAGCGCAACTGCCGTGTCCGGGCGTCGACCGCCTCCTCCTCCGGAGTGAGCAGGTCCAGGAGTAGGGTGGCCAGCGCGCCTTCCCGGAGCGCCTCGGCGACGAACCGGTTGCGCGGGCTGTGGCGGCTGGAGCCGCTCCCGTGCGCGAACAGCACCACGCCGCGCGCCCCGTCGGGCACGGCGAGTCCGCCCTCGAGGACGACCCCACCCGCGCCGACGCGCACCTGGCGTTCGGCCATGCCTCTCGTCTCAGCCATCGCTCCTCTCTTCCCGGGCGCCGCTTCGCGCCTCCGCGTGCCTGGCCCGCGCCAGCAGGTCGCGGACCTCGTCGTCGCTCGTCTGCGAGAAGTCCTCGTACCAGAGCCCCACTGCATGGAACGGCTCCGGGGTGGCACCGCAGACGACCTCGTCCACCAGCTCCTCGAATGCCTCGCAGGTTTCCGCCGCCGCCACCGGCACCGCCACCACCAGCCTGGCCGGGTGCTGCGCCCGGAGGGCGGTCGCGGCCGCCGCCATGGTGGCGCCGGTCGCGAGGCCGTCGTCGATGAGGATGACCGTCTTGCCGGTCACGTCGGGCGACGGCAGCCCGTCCCGGTACTGCCGCTCGCGGCGATCGAGCTCCCGCTCTTCGCCAGCGGCCACCGCGGCGAGCTGCTCCTCGGTCACCCCGAAGCGGCGGAGGGCCGCCTGGTCGACGATCCGGACGCCCCCCGAGGCGATCGCGCCGATGGCGAGCTCCGGGTGCACCGGCAGACCGAGCTTCCGCACCACGAACACATCGAGCGGCGCGTGGAGCGCCTCGGACACCTCGAACGCGACCGGCACGCCGCCCCGTGGGAGGGCGAGCACGACCACGTCGGGACGGTCGGCGTACTGCTGGAGCCGGGCGGCCAGGCGCCGGCCCGCATCGGTGCGATTTCGATAACGAACAGTCATGGAATGGATCAGCGGAACGTCGGCTGGCCTCCAGGGCAGGGTGAGCGGAATCGACGAGCATTCGCGCGGGGGCTGACCCGGAGAGAGCTAGCTCGCGGCCGGCAGGGCTTCTGTGACAGGAGTCACGGGATCCGGACGTGCCATCCTGAAACACAACTGCGCCCACTACCGTATTCCGGTCCGTTGGAGTGTGTTGCGAAATCTCGCGCAGAGTCATCCTGAGCGAACCCCGGAGTTCAGATGCCGTCTCGCCCGCCCCGCACGAGGATCATCCTGCTCTCCGCCCTCCTGATCGCGATCCTGACCAGCGCCGGCCTCTGGCTCCCGGCGAGTTCCGCCGAGCGCGCCGGCTGGCGCGCCGACCTGGCCGACCTCGAGCACCACGTCAGCCGCTCATACGCCAACCTCGAATGGCTCGTGACCCGCGGCCGGGTGGACCCGCGCGCGCTGCACGACTCGACGCTGGCCGCCCTCGGACGCGCCCGGACTCGCCGGGACGCACGCCGTGCGCTGCAGGAGTTCGCCGCGGCCTTCGAGGACGGCCACTTCCGGCTCTCGACCCCGATGCCCGCCGTGGTCGCCGCCGCCGTGCGGCTGTGGGACCGGCGCGGCACTCCGCCCGCGCCCGGCTGGAGCGCGGCCCGCGCCTGCCGAGCCCTGGGCTACTCCGCGGATGACCGCGAGTTCGGACTTCCCTTCGACCGGCTCGACGGGTTCGTTCCGCTCCCCGACGCGGGCGACTTCCCGGCCGGCCTGGTCCCGCTGGCCGACGGCCGGCGCGCGGGCGTGCTCCGGATCTCCCTGTTTTCCACCTATGCGCACGCGAGCGCCTGCGCCGATGCGTGGCGCCGGGTGCGCGACACCCTCGCGATACCGTGCGGCCAGACCTGCACCGCCGCGATCGACAGTATGGCGGACATGGTCGTGCTCGACCGCCTCGCGGCACGGGCGCGGGCGCTGGCGTCGGCCGGCGCCCGGCTCCTCGTGGTCGACCTGACCGGCAACGGCGGGGGCGAAGACATCGTGGATCCGATGGCGCGCACCCTCACGCCGATCCGGCTGCGCGCCGGGCCCAGGCCGGTGCTGCGGCACCCGCACGCGGTCGCGCAGCTCGAGGCGGGCCGCGCGGAGCTCGCCGCGGATCTCGACCGCACCGATCTCCCGGCCGCGCGGCGGTCGCTGGTCGGGAGCGCTCTCACCCGCATGGACTCGCTGATCGCCGAGGCGCGACGTCCCTGCGACTGGTCGGGCATCTGGCGCGGAGGTGTGCGGGCCGCGCGCTGCTCGATGCTGGTCAAGGAAGGGATCTACTCGACCGGGTTGCTCGACTACGCCGCGCCCGGCAGCCTCGACGGACTCGTGTCGCGGGACGTGCTGTTCTCGCCCAGCCGCTTCACGTATGAGGAGGGCGTCTGGAGCGGACCGCTGGTCGTCCTGGTGGATCACGGCACCGCCTCGGCCGCGGAAGGATTCGCGGCGCTCCTGCGGGACAACGGCGCTGCGACGGTGCTCGGGGAGCGCACCTGGGGCGCGGGCTGCGGCTACACCGACGGCGGCATCCGGCACGTCCTGCCCCACACGGGCCTGGACGTCAGACTGCCCGATTGCGTGCGGAGCCGCGCCGACGGCAGCAACGAGGTGGACGGGGTGACGCCGGACGTCACCGTGCCGTGGCGCGACGGGGACGACGGCGTCGCGCGCGCGCGCCTCGTGCGGGAGGTGTTGTCCCGGATGCCCGGCTGATGGACTTTGCGTGGGTCGCTGAGCCAGTGCTGTCATCCCGAGCGGAGGCGAGGGATCTTGCCCGGGAACAGGTCGAGGGCCGCGGAGCAGATCCGAGTTCAAGCACCCGCGCGACCCTCCCGCCGTCCCGTGCATTCCCCGTCGGATGGCCTCTTGATCGCGTCGCCGGGTGATGTTACACTCTCGGCCGTCCGCATAACCGCAACCTCCGCAGGCCTATGTCTCTGCTCGCCCTCGACGGGGTATCGAAGCATTTTGGCGGGATCGCCGCCGTGGATCAGGTGTCCTTCCAGGTGGATCGCGGGCAGGTCGTGGGGTTCCTCGGGCCCAATGGGGCCGGGAAGTCCACCACCATGCGCATGATCACCCAGTACATCGAGCCGGATACCGGCTCCATCCGGCTCGACGGGGTCCCCCTCCAGGAGGCTGGACGGGAGGCCAAGCGCCGGATCGGCTACCTCCCCGAGAACAACCCGCTCTACGCCGAGATGCTGGTCACGGAGTACCTGGACTACGTGGGCCGGCTGCGCGAGCTGCACGGCGAAGCGCGACGAAGTGCCATCGACGACGCGGTGGCGGGCACCGGGCTCGAGCCGGTCTTCCATCGGCCCATCGGGGAACTCTCCAAGGGGTTCCGCCAGCGCGTCGGCCTCGCCGCCGCCATCCTCCACCGGCCCGACCTCCTCATCCTCGACGAGCCCACCGAAGGCCTCGACCCGAACCAGCGGGTCGAGATCCGGCATCTCATCGGCCACCTGGGGCGTGAGCGCACGGTGCTTCTCTCCACGCACGTGCTGCCCGAGGTCCAGTTCACCTGCTCGCGGCTGCTCATCATCAATCGCGGCCGCATCGTGGCCGACGGGCCGGTGGACGAGCTCATCGCCCGGGCCCGGGGCGCCGCCCGGATCTCGGTCGAGGCGGCGGGTGACGGCGTGGCCGAACGGCTGGCCGCGCTTCCCGGGGCGGCGTCGGTCGAGGCGCCCGAGCCCTCCAACGGCCGGGTGCGGGTGACCGTAACCGCCGCCGCGGCCGACGATCTCAGGCCGCGGATCTTCGAGCTGGCCAAGGCCGCCGGGTGGACCCTCTTCGAGCTTCACCAGGAGGCCGGCAGTCTCGAGGACCTCTTCCGGGAGCTCACGATTCAGCAGGAGCCTGCGTGATGCGCATCTGGACCGTGGCGCGGCGCGAGCTGAAGGCGCTGTTCGACCTGCCCACCGGGTACGTGCTGCTGGTCGCCTTCCTCGCCATCAACGCCTTCCTCTTCTTCCGCCAGGCCTACCTCACGCAGGTGGCGAGCCTCCGCCCGATGCTCGACGTGCTGCCGTGGGAGTTCCTCTTCTTCGTGCCCGCGGTGACGATGCGCTCGCTGGCGGAGGACATCCGCGGCGGCCAGCTCGAAGTGGTGCTGTCGCAGCCGCTGAGCGAGCTCGAGCTGGTACTGGGCAAGTATCTCGCGTCGGTCCTGTTCCTCTGGATCGCCCTCGCGCTCTCGCTGGTCATTCCGCTGGGGCTCTCGCTCGGCGCGGACATGCCCTGGCCCACGGTGGCGGCCCAGTACGTGGGCGCGGGGCTGCTCGCCGCGGCGTTCGCGGCGATCGGCACCTGGGCGTCGAGCCTGAGCCGGAGCCAGATCACCTCGTTCATCCTCGCGGCCGTGCTGATGTTCCTGCTGATCCTGGTGGGACTCAACCCGCTGCTCGTGGGACTCCCGGCGGGGCTCGCGGCGGTTGCCGCCCGAATCGGCGTGCTCTCGCACTTCGACAACATCGGGCGCGGAGTGATCGATCTGCGCGATGCCGTCTATTTCGTTTCGCTCGCGGGGATCTTCCTGGCACTGGCGTACGGCGCCCTGCTCGGCCGGAAGCTCGCGCCCGGCGGCGGGGCGCGCCGCCGGCTGCGACTGGGCGTGGGGCTGATCGCCGCGTCGCTGGTGGTGGTGAACCTGCTCGGCGGGTACATCGGCGGGCGGCTGGATCTCTCGCCGGGCCGGGCGTACACGCTTTCGCCCGGCACGCGCCAGGTGCTCGGCAACCTCGATGATCTGGTCACGATCAAGCTGTTCGCCTCTCCGGAGCTTCCGACCGAGGTGGCGCTGATGAAGCGCGACGTGGACGACCTCCTGCGCGACGTCCGCGCCGCGGGGCACGACCGCATCCGGATCCTCGAGCGCGATCCGTCCAGCGACGACGCGGCCCGGCAGGACGCGCAGTCGCTGGGGATCCAGCCGGTGCAGTTCAATGTCATCGGCCAGTCCGAGCTGCAGGTGAAGCAGGGCTACCTCGGCCTCGCCATCCAGCACGGCTCCGAGACCGAGACGATACCGTTCGTGCACAACACCGACGATCTCGAGTACCGGCTGGTCTCGTCCATCCGGAACCTGACCCGCACCCACAAGCCCGCCATCGGCTTCCTGGCCGACGCGGCCCGCGAACCCGGCACCGGCTACCAGGACATGCAGGAGCAGCTCGGCAAATCGTATGACGTCAAGCCGCTCACCTTCGCGGACTCGACCACGCCCGACACCGCGCTGGCAGCGATCGTGCTCGCGGGCGCGCCGGATTCGGTGCCCGCCGGCCAGCTCGCGCGGCTCGAGCGCTACGTGGACCACGGCGGCAGCATCCTGGTCCTGGCGGGCGCCACGGCGATTTCGCCCCAGATGCCGATGGCGCTGCCGCGCTCGCTCCCGTGGAACGCGCTGCTCCAGCGGTTCGGCATTTCCGTTCGGAGCGACCTGGCCTACGATCTGCTCGCCAACGAGGCGATCCCGGTGCCGAGCGACTTCGGTCGTGTCATGCAGCGGTATCCCTTCTTCATCCGGACGGAGAGCACGCGCCGCTCGCCGATCAATCAGGACCTCAGCTCCGCCGTCCTCACCTGGGCCAGCACCATCGACACGACGAAGGCGGCCGCGGGCACCATCACGCCGCTCCTCGTCACCAGCGAGGCCGCCGGCACCTTTACCGAGGCGACCTCGATCGACCCGGGCAGCAACTTCCCGCAAACCGATCTTGGCCACCGGGTGCTCGGCGTGGTGGCGGCGCCGAAGGACAGCGCCCTGGGCCGCGCCGTCGTCATCGGGAGCACTGATTTCGCCAGCGACCGGTTCGTGCGGGTGGCACCCGAGAACCTCGCGCTCGCGCTCAATGCGACCGACTGGCTGGCACAGGATGACGCGCTCATCTCGATCCGCTCGAAGGACCGGCAGCCGGTGCATCTCGTGTTCGCGACCGCGACGGAGCGGGAGCTCGCCAAGTACGGCAACCTGATCGGGCTGCCGCTGCTCGTGGCGCTGTTCGGCATCGTGCACCTGATCCGCCGGCGCCGCCGCACGCGGGAGCCCTATCGGCCGCTCGTGCCGGCCGGGGAGGCGGCAGCGTGAGCGCGAAGCA
>DASSBA010000093.1:0-9301 GCA_035699205.1 Gemmatimonadales bacterium | reverse complement strand
GGCTTGGCCCGCTCGGCCGCGAGCGCGCTGTCCCGTTTGGCGCTGGTGCGGAGGGAGCGGTCCGGGTTCCACGGCAGCGCGATGCGGAGCGTGCCGCCGTTCACCTTCACGTCGTGGAAGTCGATGAGCGGCGAGGTCCCGCCGCCGGGGCCCTTCTTGAGCCCCAACACCTCCTCGTAGTTCATCCGGCCGTTGCGCAGCTTGATGAGCTGGATCGTCGGATGCTCGAGCTGGACGCCGCTCAGCAGCACCTGCCCCGCCAGCAGGTTGGGGAGCCGGTAGCTCACCCGCACCCGCGGCAGGTCGGCCAGCAGCGCGCCGGTCGTGTCCCGCACCACCAGATCTTCGAGCACCAGATCGTAGACGAAGGAACCGGAGATGGCCCCCACCTTGACCTGGCCGATGATGATCCGGTCGAGCATCCGCGAGACGGTCCGCGCGAGCAGGTTCCGCCCCGGCGGCGTCAGCGTCATCGACGTCGCCACCCCCAGCACCATGGCCAGCGTGCCCAGCAGGAAGACGAAGAAGAAGCGCGCCACCCGTCGCCGCATCAGAACGCCTGCCCCACCGCGAAGTGGAACGTGAACTTTCCCTGGCGGCTCAGGACGTACGAACCCTGGCCGTCCACCGGGTCGAGGTTGCCCAGCGTGTCCACCTGGAAGAGCGGCCCCGCCTGCAGCCGGTACGGGTTGTACGCGACGTCGAGCCGCGCCGGGCCGAGCGGCGTGGCCAGCCGGATCCCGGCGCCCGGAGTCACCCGGATGACCGCGCCCACTCCGCTCCCGCGCTGCCATACGCCGCCCGCGTCCACGAACGCGGCCAGCCGGAGCCGCGAGCTGAAGATCGGCGACGGCACCCGCAGCTCGACGTTGCCGACGGCGAGCGTGTTCCCGCCGGTGGCCGCCACGGTCACCTCGCCCGGCTCGATCGGCCGGCCCTCGGCGGCGGCGCTGTCCACCTCGCCCTTGGTCACGACGTAGACCACCGGCCCGAGCTCGTTGCGCTCGAAGCCCCGCACGTCGTTGGGGCCGCCGGCGTAGAACCGCTGCTCCGGCGGGACGAAGTTGCCGCTCTTGGTGGCCACGTCGATCGTCGGGGCGAAGATGGCGCCGCCGCGGACCCGCCAGCTGAACACCACGTCGCGCGCGAGCGGCCGGTACCAGGAGTAGTCGGCCACCGCGCGGAAGAACTGCTGGAACGAGCTGGAGCCGAGCAGGCGCGAGCTCCAGGTGAGCTCGGTCGAGGCGAGCGAGCCGCGCGACGGATCGATCGGATTGTTGACCTGCGGAAGCGTCCCGTTGGCCGTGAGCGTGGCCAGCACCCGGTTCTGCCGCAGCAGCGACACCACGTCCGGCGTGCACGCGTTGAACGACGCGCAGAAGCTCTCGGCGGTGGCCTCGGTGTGACCGTACGACAGGGTGTACGCCAGCGAGAGCGGAATCCGCCGCCTGGGCGACTCGCGCCGCAGCGTGATGTTGGTGCCGGTCTCCTGCCGCAGGTACACCTTGAACTCCGAGCGGCGCTCGGTGAACACCGACACGGCGATCGTGTTGTTGGGCGACAGGAACGCCGGCCGCCGGAACGAGGCGCCCAGCGTGAAGTTGACCTTGGCCGAGCCGACGGAGTCCTCCCGCGAGTTGCCGCAGATGCTGTTGGCCAGCCCCCAGTCGAACGGGCTGCCGACGCCCACCTTCGAGATCCGGCTGGTGAGGTCGAGGATCCGGCCGCCGCTCCCGAGGAAGTTGCGCGTGGTCCAGCCGAGCGACCCGCGGAAGCAGTCGTCGGTGCCGTAGCCCAGGCCGCCGCGCACCCGCCGGCGCTTGGCCTCGTTCACCTGAACCAGCAGCGGTACCGAATCGGCACCCGGCTGGAACGCGGCCGAGTCGATGTTGACCGTGGCGAAGCGGAACAGGTCGGAGGAGTAGAGATTGCGCTGGCTCTGGAACAGCTCGTCCTGCGAGTAGCGCCGGCCCGGGCGCGAGATGAGCAGGTTGCGCACCAGCCGCGGCTCGATCCGGTTGGTGCCCACCACCGTCACGCCGCCGATCACCGCGCTGTCGCCGGGCGTCGCGTCCAGCGTCACGACGGCGGTCTCGGCGTCGCGGTCGGTCTCGAAGCCGGTGAACACCCGGGCGGCGGGGTACCCGCGATCGCGGAGCCGCCGGGTGATCGTGTCGGCGGACGCGGACATGAGGAAGCGGTTGAACGGGTCGCCGGTCCGCAGCGGCAGGTCCACCAGCGTCTCGTCCCGGATCCTGGGCGGCAGGGTGTCGAGGCCGGTGACGGTCAGGCGGGTCACCCGGATCGGGTCGCCCTCCTGGATGGTGAAGGTGACGTAGACGTCGGTGGGGGTGCGGCGGACCAGCGTGTCGATCTCGACGTGGGGATAGCCGCTGCGCCGGTAGAGCACGCCGAGGCGCACGACGTCGCGCTTGAACTCCTGCTCGTCGAAGTACCGCTTCTCGCCCAGGCCGAGCCAGCGGAAGAGGAAGGCGCGGGCGAACCAGCTCGACTCGGTCGTGCTGATGGCGGTGGCGAGGACCTCGTCGCTGATCGCGTCGTTGCCCTCGAAGGCCACCTTGCGCACCACCCGCTCGGGCTCCTGCGCCCCCGCCGGCAGGGCGGCCGCGAGGAGCAATGCCAGCGCCACCGCGGCCACGCCCCTCACTGAGGCACCTGGGCCGGGCGACGAGGGACGGGTGGGGGCGGATGCGCGATTGACTGCATGCTGTAAGCCCGGTAGTTTGACCACCTTACGCCTTCATGTCAACGTGCGCTTCCCGACGGGCCCTGCCATTCGCCTGCTCCGCCGATTCCTGCCGTCCGGTCTGCTCCTGCTCGCCGCCTGCGCCGTCGGTGACGCGCCGCGCGGCTCGGCCCTCCAGTATTACCTGAGCGCCGACCCCGCGTCGCTCGATCCGGCCCTTTCCAGCGACGTGCAGAGTGGCGAGATGATCGCGGTGCTGTTCGACAACCTGGTGCAGTTCGACGTGGACGCGCGGCTCCAGCCGGGGCTCGCGACCCGCTGGGAGACGGACGCCACGGGGACGGTGTACACCTTTCACCTCCGCACCGGGGCCACGTTCCACGACGGCCGGCCAATCACCGCCCGGTCGGTGCGGGCCTCGATGCTCCGGGCGCTCGATCCAGCATCCAGGGCGGCGCGCCAGTGGCCGCTCTTTCCGATTGCCGGCGCCCGCGAGTTTGCCGCGGGCAAGGCCAAACGGGTCCGGGGCATCGCCGTCCCGGACGACAGCACGATCGTGTTCACCCTGACCGAACCGCTCAATGTGTTCCCCAAGCTCCTCGCCATGCCGGTGGCCGCGGTGGCCCCGGTCCCGGCGCCGGCCGGCTTCGGCCAGGCGCCGGTCGGAAGCGGGCCGTGGCGGTTCGTGTCGTGGTCGCACGACGATGCCATCGTGCTGGCCCGGAACCCGGCGTACTGGGCCGGGCCGCCCAAATCCGACACCCTCGTCGTACGCATCATCCCGGAGGCGCTCACCCAGGGCGCGGAGTACGAGACCGGCAACCTCAGCGTGGTGGAGATCCCGTTTGGCGAGACCCAGCGCTGGGAGATGGCCCGGCCCGAAGAGCTGCAGCGCCGGCCCGCCCTCCGCGACTTCTACATCGCCATCAACACCACCCGCGGCCCGCTCCGGGACGTGCGGGTGCGCCGCGCGCTCAACCTCGCCACCGACGTGGAGACCATCCTCCGCACCCAGATGGCCGGCCGCGGCCTCCGCGCCGCCGGGGCCATCCCGCCCGGCATCCTGGGCTACGATTCGACCCGCGCGCCGTACCCGTGGGACACCGCCGGCGCGCGCCGGCTGCTGAAGGAGGCCGGCTACCCGAACGGGTTCAAGCTCCAGCTCTGGCGCAGCAAGCGCGCCGAGCTCGCCCGGATCGCGCAATCGGTGCAGCAGGACCTCGGCCTGCTCGGCATCGGGGTGGAGATCATCGAGCGGGACGCGCCGAGCGTCAGGGCCACCGTCCGGAACGGCGAGGCCGACCTGTACCTGGGCGACTGGTACGCCGACTACCCCGACCCGGAGAACTTCTCCTATCCGCTGTTCCATTCGAGCAACAAGGGACCCGGCGGGAACTACGCGTTCCTGTCCGACGACACGCTCGACGCCATGATCGTCCGCGCCCGCGGCACGCCCGACACCGTGGAGAAGGAGCGGCTCGCGCGTGCCGTCGACGCGCGGGTGTTCCAGCTGGCGCCGTGGATCTTCCTCTGGTTCCCGGTCGACATCTGGGCGGTCCAGCCGGACGTGAAGGGATGGCGGATCCCGGCCGTCTTCACCGGCCAGCGCTGGATGAACGCGGTGCGGGTCCCGTGAGCCGCTTTCTCCTCACCCGGCTGGCGCTGCTGGTCCCCACCCTGCTCGGCGTGCTGGTGGTCACCTTCCTGCTGCTCTACGTCGCGCCGGGCGACCCGGTGCAGGCGATGGTCGGTGAGCGGGCCGACCCGGAAACCATCGCGCGGCTCCGGGCGGAGCTCCGCCTGGACGACCCGCTCCCCACCCAGTTCGTGCACGACGTCGGCGGCGTCGTGCGCGGCGACCTCGGCACCAGCTACATCACCCGCCGGCCCATCCTGGACGACCTGCTCCACCGCTTCCCGGCCACCCTCCAGCTCGCCGGTGCGGCGATGCTGTTCGCGGCGCTGACCGGGATCTCGGTCGGCATCTACGGCGCGTGGCGGCCGGGCGGCTTCGTCGACCGCACCTCGGCGCTGGGCGCCTATCTCGGCGTCTCGTTCCCGGTGTACTGGGTGGGGCTGCTCCTGATCCTGGTGTTCGCGGTGACCTTCCGCTGGCTCCCGCCGTCGGGCGCCCGGGGCCCGCTCTACCTCATCCTCCCGGCGCTCGCGCTGGGAATGCGCTCGGTGGCGTTTCTGTCGCGGATGACGCGCGCAGCCATGCAGGAAGTGCTCCAGAGCGACTTCGTCCGCACGGCCCGGGCCAAGGGATTGGGCGAAGGCCGGGTGGTGCTGCGCCACGCCTTTCGCAACGCCCTCCTGCCCGTGCTCACGGTGCTGGGCCTCGACTTCGGCAGCTATCTCACCGGCTCGATCCTTACCGAGACGATCTTCTCGTGGCCCGGCGTGGGCCGCTACGTGCTCACCGCCATCGACAAGCGTGACCTCCCCGCGGTACAGGGGAGCATCCTGTTCCTGAGCCTGGTGTTCGTGCTGGTGAACCTGCTGACGGATATGATCTATGCGCGGGTGGATCCGAGGGTGGCGTATGACTGAGGGGGCGGAAAGACGGAAGGGCGGAAAGGCGGAAGGGCGGAAAGGGGGAAAGCCGGAAAGACGGAAGGACGGAAGGACGGACCGGGGGGACCGGACGGAGAGGGCGTGCGGGTCGGCAGCCAGAGCGCGAGTCACCCTGAGCGCAGCGAAGGGGGCATGGCGCCGCTTCGCCCCCTTCGCGTCGCTCAGGGTGACTCTCCTCTCCGTCCTCTCCGCCCTCTCCGTCTCTCCAGCCCACGCGCAATCTCTCCCGCGCCGCCTCGACGCCCGCCTCAACACGCCCCCCTTCGACCGCCAGCTCTGGGGCGTGGCGCTGGTGGACGACCGCGGCAAGCTGCTCTTTGGCCGGAACCCGCGGCAGCTCTTCATCCCCGCGAGCAACACCAAGATCGTCGTCGCCGCGGTGGCGTCCGCGCTGCTGCCGCCGGACTGGACGGTGAAAACCAGCCTCTACCCCAACGGCCCCGTGGCGGGCGGCGTGGTCCACGGCGACCTCGTGCTCTACGGCCGGGGCGATCCCACGTTCGGCAAGCGCTGCTTCGCCACCGATACGCTGCGGGAGGGCGCGTGCGAGACCGATTCGTACAACCCCCTGCGCCAGCTGGCCGACCGGCTGCGCGCCGCCGGCATCCACGAGATCCGCGGTGACCTCGTCGGCGACGGGAGCTGGTTCGAGCCGTTGATCGTCCACCCCGCCTGGGAGACGTTCGACCTCAACTGGTGGTACGCGGCACCCGTCACCGGGCTCGGCTTCAACGACAACAGCGTGGATTTTTCCTGGGGACCCGGGATCGCGCCGGGGAATCCGGCGGTGATCACCATGACGCCCGACGTGGGCGACCTGTTCTTCGAGAACCGGACCGTGACCGTGCCGCGCGGCGGCCGGTCCGACATCGGGGACCGGTTCTTCCGCGAGCCGGGGACGCTCCACGTGTGGGCCGAGGGGACGGCCGCGCTCGACCAGCCGACGCGCATCGAGTCCTTCGCCATGCCGGATCCGAACCTCTACACCGCGCGGGCGCTCCGGCAGGTGCTCGAGACGGCGGGCATCGCCATCACCGGCACGACGCGCTCGACCACCGACTCGATGCTCTACCGGCAGGCACGCGGCGCGCGGCCGCTCGCGGAGATCACCTCGCGCCCGCTCCGCGACTGGGTTTTCCCGGTCCTCAACCGGAGCCAGAACTGGTTCGCCGAGATGCTGCTCAAGCAGCTCGGCCGCCAGTTCGGCCGCGCCGGCTCGTGGGACGAGGGGCTCGCGGTGGAGCGGCGGTTCCTGATCGACTCGGTCGGGGTGGACTCGACCGAGTTCTCGCTGGTCGACGGTTCGGGGCTCGCGAGCGGCAACCTGGTGAGCCCGCTCGCCTTCACCAGGATCCTGCGCTACATCCGCTCCCATCCGCGGGCGCAGACATTCATGGCCGGTCTGCCCCAGTCCGGCCAGGTCGGCTCGCTCCGGAGCCGCTTCCTCCGTACGCCGCTGGCCGGTCGCGTCCGGGCCAAGGACGGGAGCATCGGCGGGGTGAACACCCTGTCGGGGTTCATCGACCGGCCGGACGGGCGGGTGCTGACGTTCTCCGTCGAGGCCAACCATCACGCGCTCCCGGGGCGGGCGGTGATCGGGTGGATCGATAGTTTGGTGGTGGAGATGGGGAGGGAGTAGACTGCGGTAAGCAGTAAGCGGTGAGCGGTAAGCGGTGAGACCTTCCCTGCGACTGTTTACCTCTTACCGCTCACCGCTCACCGCTCACCTCTGTTGCGGGGAACCGTCGAGATGCTCCTCCTCCTCATTCGCCACGCCCACGCCGGCGACCGCGATCCGGACCGCTGGCCCGATGACCGCGCGCGCCCGCTGACCGACAAGGGGCGCAAGACCCAGCGCAAGGTGAGCCGCGCCCTGGGCAAGCTCGAGCTCGTGCCCACGCTGGTGCTGGCCAGCCCCTGGCTCCGCGCCGCAGAGACCGCGGAGATCCTGGTGCGCGAGCTCGGCCTCGCGTCGCCCGCCATCCCGTGCGAGCCGCTGGCCGCCGCCCCCGATTTCAGCCGCCTCGCCGACGACATCGGCGAGCCTGCCTCGGGCGCGATCGTGGCCCTGGTCGGACATTCTCCGTGGATGGAGGAGCTGACGGCCCTGCTCCTGGCCGATTCGGCGACCGGCCTCCGCGTCGATTTCCCCAAGAGCGGCGTCATGGGCATCGACCTCGCGCGCCTGGAGCCGGGGGCGGGGGAGCTGAGGTTCTTTTTGAGGCCGAAGATGCTGTGAGGGAAAGGTGGAAAGGCGGTGAGTCGGCCGGCGCCTGCCCGCGGCTCCTTTCCACCTTTCCGCCTTTCCACCTTTCCGCCCTTCCGTCAATCCTCCTTCTGCCCGAACAGCGCCATGTTCGACGAGTGCCCCGGGTTCACCTTCGCCTTCGGATTGATGTGGTGCACCGCGTTGTTCACCGCGATGCACGCCTCGGCCGCGCCGGTGGCGATGAGCTTGAGCTTGCCCGGGTAGCTGGTCACGTCCCCCGCCGCGTAGATGCCGGGGACGTTGGTCTCCATCAGCTGGTTGACCTTGATGTCGGCCTTCTCGGTGTCGAGCCCCCACTCGCTGATGGCGCCGAGGTCGGAGTGGAAGCCGAGCAGCGGGATGATGGCATCCAGCTCGACGACCTCCTCCTCCTTGGTTTTCGTGTTCACGATGGTGACCCGCTCCACGTGCCCGTTCCCCTCGATCTTCTTGACCTCCCAGAATGTGCGCAGGTCGCACCGGCCGTCGCGGCAGTAATCCTGCACCTGCCTGATGGTGGCCGCGTGGGCGCGGAAGCCGTCGCGCCGGTGGATCAGCATGATGGAACTGGCCACGCCCTGCAGGTTCACCGCCCAGTCGAAGGCCGAGTCGCCGCCGCCGACCAGCAGCACGCGCCGGCCCTCGAACTGCTTCGGGTCGAGCACCTTGAAGTACAGCCCCTTCTCCTCGTAGAGCTCCTCGCCCTCGATGCCGAGATGACGCGCCTCGAACGCGCCGATCCCGGCGGCGATGAGGATGGTGCGCGACGGATAATCGCCGCCGTCGGTCTCCAGCACGAAGTGGGCGCCCGTCTCGGCCTCTACCCGGCGGAGCCCGGTCACGATCTCGCCCAGGTGGGTGGTGGCGCCGAACTGGAGGCCCTGCGCCGCCATGTCGCGCACCAGGTCCTTGGCCAGCACCTTGGGGAACCCGGCGACGTCGAAGATGTACTTCTCCGGATACAGCGCCATGAGCTGGCCGCCCAGCGCGGGCAGGGCGTCGATGATGCGGGTCGACGCGCCCCGCATCCCGGCGTAGAAGGCCGCGAACAGCCCCGTGGGGCCTCCGCCGATGATCGAGATGTCCTTCAGTTCCTGCTCTGCCACTGGGTACTCCCGCGTCGGCGGTCCGGGTTTCGGGAACAAGCGGTGAAATGTATAAAAATAACGGCCCGGGTCACCCCCTCGTGCCCCGGCGCCCTTCCCCCGGGCCCGGGGCGCCGGCACATTGCCGCCCATGTCCCGCCTCGCCGCCCGGATGGTCCTGCCGCTGCTCTCCGCCGCCGCGCTCGGCGCGTGCGGCGGCGCGGGCCGTTTCTTCGGCGATCTGCTCCGCGAACGTCCCCCGGCCCCACTCGACTCGCTCGCCGTCGCGAGCGACGCGCGGGTGGACTCGGCGGGCCGCCTGGTCGGGAGCTTCGTGGGCGAGGGCACCAGCCGCGCCGTGCATCTGCTCTCCAGCGACACCGGCTTCATCGCGGCGCTCGTGCGCCGCTACCGCCCCGACCTGGCCAACGCGCGCGACCCCTGGGCCGCGCTCGAGGCGGAGCGGGTCGTGCCGCTCGGCGGCGTGCAGCGGCGGCGCACCGTAGGCGGCTCGGGGCCGGCGGTCGAGTCGGCGGTGGTGGGCTCGCCGCTCGGGCACACCGACGTGCGGGTGGAGGCCGTGCTGCTTCGGGGCGGCCGCCCGGGCTGCGGCGCGCATGGCGCGCAGGCCGAGCTGATCGTGGCCGACGACCGCCTCGCCGGCGACCCGCCGCTTCGCGGCCC
>DASSBA010000092.1:0-4477 GCA_035699205.1 Gemmatimonadales bacterium | reverse complement strand
CCAATCCGCTCAGCGCCACCCGATACTCCTTCGCTCCCGCGTGCCAGTACACCCGATACTCCGTCGGGTAGTACCCGGCCGCCGCGTACCGCGCCGGCACCGGGACCGGCGCCCGGAAGTCCGGCTTCGTCTCCATGAATGCCTTGGTGACCATCGGCTCGGCGAAGGTCAGCGCCCCGTCCCAACTTCCATAGAGGAACGTCCTGGTGAACAGCTCCCCGTTCAGCTCGGGGCTGGTCGGGTCCACCCAGTGCGCCCCCATGAGCGGCACCGCGCCCGGCAGCTTCGTGTAGCCCGCCGGGACGAGCTCCGGCGCCGGCACGCGCTCGCCCTTGGCCTCGAACTCGGGGTCCGTCGGCACGATCGCGGCCCGCTCCGCCTCGGTGGTGGAGAAGAAGTGAAAGTCGAAGTGCGGCTGGTCGTAGATGCCCGGCGGCATGTGCCCGGCCGGGTTCCAGTCGAGTGCCACGAACCGGTAGGGCGTCGGGTTCCGCGCTGGCATCTGGAGGAGCGACACGTACGTGTGATGTCCGTCGGGCATCGGGATGCCGCCCGTGGCGCCGTCGGCGGGAAGGTCCCCGAACGCGGCCTCGCTCAGCGCCACGCCGAGCTCGGCCGGCGCGCCCTTGGCGTACACGGCATACACCCGGGCCGTGCCGTTGCCGAGCGGCACCGGTGCCCCGTACGAGGTGGCGGACTCGGGCTCGCTGGCGGTGGACTCGCCGCAGGCGGCGAGTGCCAAGCCGGCGAGCACCGGAAGGAGGAGGCTGGATCGGAGCAGGGTCGGGCGCATGGTGATCTCCTGGTGTGGGTGCACCAGGATGCCGTTCGCGCGGCCGGCGCTCCATCCCAATTTCTCGGGGGACGTGGTACCCCCCAGAAATGGGGGTGGCCGGCGCGGACGGCGGACCGCAACTTCGGCCTTGGAGTGGCTCGAATGCTCGTCCCCGTCCGAGTCAACTCGGGGCGCAGGGCGACTCGGAGAAGACTCGAGGATGACTCGAGGGCGTCGTCGGGCCAGCAACGGAGACAGACCCAGCATGATGCACGTAATCGCCCATCACCGAATCGCCGACCCCACCCGCTTCTCCGCCCTCGCCGAGCAGCCGATCACCGATCGCCCCCCGCACTGGCGCCTCGTCGCCTTCGCTCCGGTCCGCGACGGCTCGGTCTGCTTCAGTCTCTGGTGGACCGATTCGGCGGAGGCGCTGCGGCGGTTTCTCCACCGGGTGGCCGGCGACGCGGGCTCCGTCGAGTGCCACGAGGTGGACGAGGAGAACGCGATGGGGCTGGCCGGCGCCCCCGTCACCGTGATCCGCGTCCCGGGCGGCGCTCACCTTTCCGACCGCCCCGCGGCGCCGTAGCTTTTCCGTACCCACCAGGGAGCCGCCCATGAGCCTGACCACGACGGCCGAGCAGCAGGCGTTTCACAGCGTGAAGCGGGTGTGCTACGCGGGGCTCGATTCCGTGACGCTCCGGGTCGAGCTCGCGCGGCGGGTGGAGCGCATCGTTCCCTCCGACGAGAACCACTTCTGGACGCTCGATCCCGAGACCGGCCTGATCACTCACGGCGTCGCCCAGAATCCGTCGCCCAGGCTGCTGGTCGAGTTTCTGGGTCGCCACTACCCGGACGACGAGGCGGTCCAGGTGATCGACCAGGCCCGCGCGGGAGCCGTCATCAAGTCGGGCGAAGCGGTGGCCGGCCTGGAGCAGATGCTGTGCGACGCCGGGATCCGCTACCACATGCGTGCGCTCTTCTTCACCCCAGAGGCGTACTGGGGATCGTGGTGCATCCTGCGCGGCCCCACCACCCGGTTCACCGACCGCGAGGCCCGCTTCCTCGAGCGCATCGCCCCGCACGTTTCGGAAGGATTGAAGAGCGCGGCGCTGCTGGAGCTGTCGAATCGGGAGGCGGAGGCGGGAGAGGCGGTCGAGCCGGCCACCGTCGTCGCCCCGGCGCCCGCATTCCTCGTGCTCGGACCACAGGGTGACGTCGTGCTCCGGACCGGGGCGGCCGGCCGCTATCTGGACGACCTCGCCGCGCCCGGCGATGGCGGCGACGATCCGCTCCCGTTCCCGGTCCTGAGCCTGCGCGGCCGGCTCCTCCGCCTCGGCCGGCTGCCCGACGAGGCGCCCGCGGCCGCCCGCCTGCGCGCCCGCGGCCGCTCCGGTGCCTGGTACGCGCTCAACGCCACGCTGAGCGAGCCCGACGCGAGCGGCCTTTCCTCTACCGTGATCTCGATCGAGCCCGCCGCCCGGCGCGAGGTCGCCCCGCTCCTGTTCCGCCTCTACGGCCTCTCGCCCCGCGAGCGGGAAGTGCTGCTCTGGGTGCTCCGCGGCGAGCCGACGAAGCGGATCGCCTGGCACCTCGGCCTCTCGGTGCACACCGTCCAGGACTACCTGGACAAGGCGTGCGAGAAGGTCGGTGTGCGGGGACGCAAGGCGCTCGTGGCGAAGCTGTTCCAGGACGGGTTCGCGCCGGAGCTGTGTGCGTAGGACGTGACGGCCCCGGCGCTGGCCGACGCACTCCGCGACCGCTACCGCCTCGAGCGCGAGCTCGGCCGCGGGGGCATGGCCACGGTCTATCTCACCCACGACATCAAGCACGACCGCCTGGTCGCGCTCAAGGTGCTGCACCCCGAGCTCGCGGCGATCCTCGGGCCCGAGCGGTTCCTGCGCGAAATCAAACTCACGGCCCGGCTCCAGCATCCTCACATTCTCGCGGTTCTGGATTCCGGCGAGGCAGTCGTAAGTCGTGAGTCGTGGGTCGTGGGGGGTGGACCCACGACTCACGACCCACGACTCACGACTCTCCGGTGGTACACCATGCCCTACATCGACGGCGAGTCCCTCCGCCAGCGCCTCACTCGGGAGCCGCAGCTCCCGTTGGATGATGCTCTCCGGATCGCGATCGAGGTCGCCGATGCGCTGGGATACGCCCATCGCCAGGGGGTCGTCCACCGTGACATCACGCCGGAGACCATCCTGCTCGCGGGCGACCATGCCGTGGTGGCCGACTTCGGGGTGGCCCGCGCGCTCGACCTGGCGGGCGACGAGAAGCTGACGGCCACCGGCCTCGCGCTCGGCACGCCCGCCTACATGAGCCCGGAACAGGGGACCGGGGACAGCCAGATCGACGGCCGGAGCGACCTCTACGCACTGGGCTGTGTGCTTTACGAGATGCTCGCCGGCGAACCCGCGTTCACCGGGCGGACGGCGCAGGTCATCATGGCGCGGCGCCTGACCGAGCCGGTGCCACGCCTTGGGACCGTTCGTGACGTCCCCGAGCACGTCGAACACACGGTCATGAGAGCAATGGCGCGCTCCCCCGCGGATCGGTTCGCGGACGCTGCCCGCTTCGCCGAGGCGCTCAAGGCGCAGCCCGGGGCCACTTCGCAGACCAGGCCGATCCCGAGTGCACGCCGGCGAGTGTTCGGGCGGTTACCCGTGCTGGCCGGCGCCGGGGCCCTTGTCGCCGTAGCCGTGGCGTTCCTGCTGTACCGCGGCTTCCGCACCGCAACGGCCAGTGCGCTCGATTCAAACCTCCTGGCCGTGGCGCCGTTCGACGTGCTCGATCCCTCGCTGCAGCTCTGGCGCGAGGGACTGGTGGACGTGCTGTCCAGAGATCTCGACGGAGCCGGTCCCATCCGGACCGTCTCCCAAAGCATCTCTCTCAAGCACTGGGCAGGTCGCGCCGACCCTGCCTCAGCGGCGGCGCTCGGTGAGCGGACCGGGGCCGGGCTGGTAGTCTTCGGGACTCTGGCTCGAAGGGGAGCGGACTCCGTCAGCCTTCGGGCCTCGGTGCTGGACCGCTCGCGGAATGCGGCGGAGCCGGACCTCGAGGTGGCGGGTGACGAGCGGCGGATAGGCGAGCTGGCCGACTCGCTCGGCGTGAAGATCCTGCGGGTGCTCGGGCGCGGCCGCCCCATCGGATCGGTGCGGCATGTCGCCCTCGCCTCGCGGTCGCTCCCGGCGCTCAAGGAGTTTCTGCGCGGCGAGCAGTTCTACCGCCGGGGCCTCTGGGACTCCGCACTGGTGCACTACGACCGGGCCGTTGCGCAGGACAGCAGCTTCGGGCTCGCGTTCCGCCGCATGGCCCTCGTGCTGGGGTGGAATCCCGCCACCTCGGGAGGGTATCGGGACGAGGAGGAGTATAGGCAGCGCGCTGTGCTGCTGAACCGCGGCCTGTCTCCCCGGGACAGTCTGCTTTTCCTCGCTGATTCTCTCGACCCCCCCGACCATGATAAAGCCGTGGCCGTTCTCGAGGACGCCGCGCGCCGGTATCCAATGGATCCGGAGATCTGGTACATGTTGGGCGAGCACCGCTTCCACGGCCGGTTTGGAGATCCTGCCGCGCTTGGTGCCTTCGAGCGGGCGGTCGAGCTCGACCCCGGGTTCGCTCCCGCATACGAGCATCTCGTTTACTTGGAGATGCAGCGGGGACGGCCCGCTGCGGCGCTACGTTACGCTCAGGCAT
>DASSBA010000091.1:0-1016 GCA_035699205.1 Gemmatimonadales bacterium | reverse complement strand
TGGCCGCAGTTCACCGTGGACGACGAGATCCAGGGCCTGTATCAGCCGGAAAGCGGAATCGCGATGGCGGCGCGGGGCAACGCGGCGCACCTGCGGATGGCCCGGGCGCACGGCGCCACCCTGCGCGACCGGACGCCGGTGGAGCGGCTCCGTGCGGTGGACGGCGAGATCGAGGTGGTGGCCGGCGGGAGGGCCTACCGGTGCCGGCGGCTGGTGATCGCGGCGGGGGCCTGGTCCAATGGCGCGCTCACCCACTTCGGGATGCACCTTCCGCTCCGCGTGACCAAGGAGCAGGTCACCTACTTCGCCACGCCGCACCAGGCGGAGTTTCAGCCGGACCGGTTCCCCATCTGGATCTGGATGGACGACCCGTGCTTCTACGGGTTCCCGGTCTTCGGCGAGCCCGGGACCAAGGCGGGGCAGGACGCCGGCGGGCAGGAAGTGAGCGCGGAGACCCGCACGTTCGAGCCGGACCAGGCCGCGCTCCGGCGGACGATGGCGTTCCTGGAGCGGTACATCCCCCGCTCCCTGGGCCCGATCATCTACACCAAGACCTGCCTCTACACGCTGACGCCCGACCGCGATTTCGTGATCGACCGGCTGCCCGACCATCCCGACGTGGTCGTCGGCATCGGAGGCGGACACGGCTACAAGTTTGCGTCGCTGATCGGGCGGATCCTGTCCGAGCTGGCCATCGATGGGCGCACCGAGCGGAATATCGAGCCGTTCCGGATCGATCGGGCGATTCTGCAGTTGATGAATCCGCCGGTGAACTACATGGTCTGACGGGGTCGGGGTCGGGGTCCGCGGCCGCGGCGGCCGGCGGTCGGGGTGCACGGCTGCGGCGGGCGGTGGGGCACGCTCTGGTCGCTGCAGTGCGCTCTGCGTTGGAGATCGCGCAGGGACCTCGAGTGCGCACTGACGCTCCCGCCGCGCGCCCCGCCGCCCGCCTCCGCCCGCCCGTCGGAGCGGCGGCCGAGCAGTGTCCAGCTCCTCACCCCGCAATGGGCCACTTC
>DASSBA010000090.1:0-32660 GCA_035699205.1 Gemmatimonadales bacterium | reverse complement strand
GAGGAACCGGGTGTAGTCGGGCGCCCGGTGCCCCGCGGCGGCGGCGGTCGCGCGGTCGCGCGGGTCGGGGCCGGCCAGGGCGGTGAGCAGCGCGGCCGCGTCGGCCACGGTGCGGCAGAGCGGGCCCGCGGTGTCCTGGGTGTGCGAGATCGGGATGATGCCGGCGCGGCTCACCAGCCCGACCGTCGGTTTGATCCCGACGACGCCGTTCGCCGCGGCCGGGCAGACGATGGAACCGTCGGTCTCGGTGCCCACCGCGACCGCGCCAAGGTTGGCCGACACCGCCACGGCGGAGCCGGAGCTCGAGCCGCACGGGTTGCGGTCGAGCACGTACGGATTCCGGCACTGGCCGCCCCGCGCGCTCCAGCCGCTGGACGAGCGGCTCGAGCGGATGTTGGCCCACTCGCTCATGTTGGCCTTGCCGAGGAGGACGGCCCCCGCGGCGCGGAGGCGCTCCGCCACATGGGAGTCCCGCGGGGGGACCGAGCCCTCGAGCGCGAGCGAACCCGCGGTCGTGGTCATCCGATCGGCGGTGTCGATGTTGTCCTTGAGGAACACGGGAACGCCGTGGAGCGGTCCGCGCGTCCGCCCGGCCGCGCGCTCGCGATCCAGGCCGTCCGCGATGTCCAGGGCATCCGGATTGGTCTCGAGGATGGCGTGCAGCGAGGGGCCGGTGCGGTCCAGGGCCGCGACGCGCTCGAGGTACTGCTCGACGATCCGGCGCGACGTCCAGCGGCTCGAGGCCATGCCGGCCTGGAGCTGGGCGACGGTCACCTCCTCGAGTTCGAACGGCACAGCGGGCCGGTGGGCCGGCCCGGGCGTGAGGGAGGAGATTCGGCCGGCGGGAAGCCCGACTCCGCCCGCGGCCGCGGCGCCGAGCACGGTGGCATGGCCAAGAAATGTCCGCCGGTCGAGCGGCTCGCGGGGGTCGGGCATGGTTGGCTCCCGGTGGAAATGGCGAAGGGACGCCGGGCGCAGCGCCCTCGAGTCAGCCTGAGCGACGCGAAGGGGGCATGAGTCAGCTCATGCCCCCTTCGCGTCGCTCACGGACACTCGGACCCGGCGTGCGCGGTCACGCCTTGAGCGGCACCGTCCGTGCCTCGGCCACCTCGGGCTCCGCCGCCTCGATCCGCATGCCGTAGAACGAGCGGTAGACGAAGTAGAGCGCCACCGCCAGGAACAGCGCCGCGAGAATGCGGCTCAGCCCGGCCCCCTGCTCGGCGGTGAGCGAGACGGCCAGCTCCACCGCGAGCAGCCCGAACAGCGTGGTGAACTTGATGATCGGGTTGAGCGCCACCGAGCTCGTGTCCTTGAATGGATCGCCCACCGTGTCGCCCACCACCGTGGCCGCGTGCAGGTCGGTGCCCTTCGCCTTGAGCTCGGTCTCCACGATCTTCTTGGCGTTGTCCCAGGCGCCCCCGGCGTTGGCCATGAAGATCGCCTGGTACAGGCCGAACAGCGCGATCGAGATCAGGTAGCCGATGAAGAAGTACGGCTCGACGAACGCGAAGGCGAGCGTGGCGAAGAAGACGGTCACGAAGATGTTGAACATCCCCTTCTGGGCGTACTGCGTGCAGATCTCCACGACCTTCTTGCTGTCGGATACCGACGCCTTGGTGGTCCCCTCCAGCCGGATGTTCGCCTTGATGAACTCCACCGCGCGGTAGGCGCCGGTGGTCACCGCCTGGGTCGACGCGCCGGTGAACCAGTAGATCACGGCACCGCCGGTGATGAGGCCCAGCAGGAAGGGCGGGTGCAGGATCGAGAGGTTTGCCAGCAGCTCGGGCCGGAGGCCCTCGGTGAGCGCCAGGATGATCGAGAAGATCAGCGTGGTGGCCCCGACGACCGCGGTGCCGATGAGCACCGGCTTGGCCGTGGCCTTGAAGGTATTCCCCGCCCCGTCGTTCTCCTCGAGATGCTGCTTGGCCAGCTCGAACTCGGGCGTGAAGCCGAAGTCCCGCTTGATCTCGGCCTCGATGCCGGGGAGCTGCTCGATGGTCGAGAGCTCGTACACCGACTGGGCGTTGTCGGTGACCGGGCCATACGAGTCCACCGCGATCGTCACCGGACCCATGCCGAGGAACCCGAACGCCACCAGCCCGAAGGCGAAGACCGCGGGCGCCAGCATCAGGGCCTCGAGGCCGAGCGTGCTCACGCCGAACGCGATCCCCATGAGGCTGACGATGGCGAGGCCCAGCCAGAACGCGCTGAAGTTGCCGGCCACGAAACCCGAGAGGATGTTGAGCGAGGCCCCGCCCTCCCGCGAGCTGGTGACCACCTCGCGCACGTGCCGGCTGTCCACCGAGGTAAAGACCTTCACCAGCTCGGGAATGATCGCGCCGGCCAGCGTGCCGCAGGTAATCACGGTGGAGAGCTTCCACCACAGCGACGGGTCGCCCCCGATGTCGGGGATGAGCAGGTACGACACGACGTAGGTCAGCACCACCGAGATGATCGAGGTGAGCCAGACCAGCGTGGTGAGCGGCACCTCGTAGTTCATCCGGGCCACGTGCTCGTACCGGGTCCGCGCCACGGCCTCGTTGATGAAGTAGGACAGCGCCGCGGCGATGATCATCATGATCCGCATGGCGAAGATCCAGACCAGCAACTCGACCTGCACCGCCGGCTCCGTCACCGCCAGCAGGATGAAGGTGATGAGCGCGACGCCGGTGACCCCGTAGGTCTCGAAGCCGTCCGCCGAGGGGCCCACCGAGTCGCCGGCGTTGTCGCCGGTGCAGTCGGCGATGACGCCCGGGTTCCGCGCGTCGTCCTCCTTGATCTTGAAGACGATCTTCATCAGGTCGGCGCCGATGTCGGCGATCTTGGTGAAGATGCCGCCGGCCACGCGGAGCACCGCCGCGCCGAGCGACTCGCCGATCGCGAAGCCGATGAAGCAGGGCCCGGCGTACTCGCCGGGAATGAAGAGCAGGATGGCGAGCATCAGCACCAACTCGATGCTGATGAGCAGCATGCCGATGCTCATCCCCGCCTTGAGCGGGATCTGGTAGCAGGGGTACGGCTTCCCCCGCAGGCTCGCGAAGGCCGCGCGCGAGTTGGCGTAGGTGTTCACCCGGATCCCGAACCAGGCCACCGCGTAGCTGCCGGCCATGCCGATGAGGCTGAACAGCAGGATGACCACCACCCGGCTGAGCGGGAAGCCGTGCACCTCGGCACCCGAGGCCGGGTCGACCGTGGTAGCCAGCTTGCCGAAGTACACCGCCACGGCGATCCCGATGAAGACCCAGAGGATCAGGAGGAAGCGGCCCTGGGTCAGCAGGTAGGTCTTGCAGGTCTCGTAGATCAGCTCCGACACCTCGAGCATCGAGCGGTGCACCGGCAGCCGCTTGAGCTGGGTGGAGATCACCAGCCCGAACGCGAGGCCGAGGCCGCAGACCAGGAGGCCCCAGAGCAGCAGCGTGCGGCCGTTGATGCCGCCGAGGAACGTTGCCTGTCCCAGGTCCGGCAGGACGAGCGCCGCTTCACCGCCGGCGTGGCGCGCGGGTCCGGCCGATTCCTGCGCCATGAGCGCGGACAGCGGCAGGACGCCGGCCAGCACGGCCGCGAGCAGCGGCAGGAAGGACAGGACGGCACGGCGAAGGGCCGGGCGCGGGAAGGTCATCGGGAAACGCCTCCTGAGAGAACGGGTCACGCGGAACGGATTCAGTACGCGCCGATGGGCCGGTGGGCCGGATCGGCCATCGTATGCACGAGGGTCAGGAACCGCTTGGCCAGCTTGTCGGCCTCGCTCTCCCCGACCTGGTTGGTCTCCACTGTGATCAGCGTATAGTGGCCGCCTTCGGCCTCCGCGGTCACGCCGATCTGGCCGATGGTGCCGGTGAACCGGCGCCGCCGCGGCAACTCCTCGACCGGCGCGAGCCGGGCGCCGAAGAACGCCGTGGCGCGCGCCAGGACGGCGTCGGGGGGGAGCTGGGTGCGGTGGAAGTATTTCATCTGAGTCGTGAGTCGTGGGTCGTGGGTCGTGGGTCGTGAGTCGTGAACGGTCCCATGACTCACGACGCATGACTCACGACTTGTGAGTCTCCTGATAGTACTCCATCCCCAGATGCGTGATCTGCTCCTCGCCCATCAGATACCGCAGCGTGTTCTTCAGCTTGGTCTGCTGGATGAACAGGTCGTGCTCGGGATAGAGGCCCGGGGCCACCTGCGGGCTCTTGAAATAGAAGGACAGCCACTCCTGGATGCCGCTCAGCCCGGCGCGCTGCGAGAGATCGAAGAACAGGGCCAGGTCGAGCACCAGCGGGGCGGCCAGGATGGAATCCCGACAGAGGAAATCGACCTTGATCTGCATCGGGTAGCCCAGCCACCCGAAGATGTCGATGTTGTCCCAGCCTTCCTTGTTGTCGCCGCGCGGGGGATAGTAGTTGATCCGCACCTTGTGATACAGGTCGCCGTAGAGCTCGGGGTAGAGCTTCGGCTGGAGGATGAAGTCGAGCACCCCGAGCTTCGACTCCTCCTTGGTCTTGAAGCTCTCGGGGTCGTCCAGCACCTCGCCGTCCCGATTGCCGAGGATGTTGGTCGAATACCAGCCCGCCACGCCCAGCATCCGGGCCTTGAACATCGGCGAGAGCACGGTCTTGACCATGGTCTGGCCGGTCTTGAAGTCCTTGCCGCCGATCGCGACGCGCTTCGACTTGGCCAGCGCCACCATGGCCGGGAAGTCGCAGGTCAGGTTGGGCGCGCCGTTGGCGAACGGCACGCCTTCCTGGATGGCGGCCCAGGCGTACAGCATGGAGGGGGCGATGGACGGATCGTTCGCGTCCATCGCGCGCTCGAAGGCCTCGAGCGTCTCGTGCGCCGGCCCGTGGCCGATGAAGATCTCGGTCGAGGCGCACCAGACCACCACCAGGCGGTCGCACCCGTGCCGGGCCTTGAAGTCGCGGATGTCCTTGCGCAGCGCCTCCGCGAGGTCCCGCTTGGTCTTCCCCCGCTTGACGTTGGTCCCCTCCAGCCGCTTGACGTAGTTCTGGTCGAACACCGCCGGCATCGGCTGGATGGCCTTGAGGAAGTCGGCGATCGGCTCCAGGTGCTCGTGCCGGTCCAGGACGCCGGCCTGGCCGGCCGCGGCATAGGCATCGTCCGGCACCGGGTCCCAGGCGCCGAAGACGAGGTCCTTCAGGTCCGCGAGCGGCACGAATTCCCTGATCAGCGGCGCGCGAGCCTCGGTCCGCTTGCCCAGACGGATCGTGCCCATCTGGGTGAGCGAGCCGATGGGCCGGGCCGCCCCGCGGCGCACGTTCTCGACCCCGGCGATGAACGTGGTCGCCACGGCGCCGAGCCCGACGCAGAGCACTCCGAGCTTCCCCTGGGCCGGCGCGATGCGCCGGCCGGTCTGATCAGCCACGAGCTAACTTCCTTTCGCGAGAGAATCGAGCGGCATGCCGGCCTCCCGCACGGGGGACGGCTCGGGCACGCCATCGGCGGTCCGGTAGACGTAGACGAACCGCTGGATCACGGTGATGACGGAGGCCACGGCCAGCAGCGCCACGATCGCCTCGAGCAGCAGCGCATGCCGGCCCGCCCCGAAGACCAGCGACGCCACCCCGACCAGCAGAATCCGCTCGGCCCGCTGGGCAATCCCTACCTTGCACTCGAGCCCGAGGCCTTCGGCCCGGGCCCGCGCATAGGAGACCAGGAGCGAGCTGAGGATCGCGACCATGCAGGCGATGGTGGCCGCCACCCGGTAGGCGACGTCGGGGGCGGTCAGGAAGAAGGCGCCGATGCCGATGAAGGTGGCGCCGTCTCCCACCCGGTCGAGCGTGGAGTCGTAGAAGGCGCCGAACCGGGTGGCCATGGCGCCGCCGCGGGCGACCTGGCCGTCCAGGGTGTCGGCGATCCCGCTCAGGAGGAGCAGCAGGCCGCCGATGCGCACGTGGCCGAGCCCGAAGGCGACGGCGGAAACGAGCACGAGACCGGTGCCGACGGTGGTGATGGTGTTCGGCCGCACGCCGGACCGGATCAGCCGCGCCACCAGCGGATCCACCGCCGCGTAGAACGGCTTCTCCAGCGCACCCAGCAGCTTCACGTCGCTTCGGACCCCCGGATAGGATGTCTGCGGCCGGTCACCGCGACCCGTAGCCGGGCGAAAGGATAACCGGCAGAACCGGTTAGGCGCAATCGGAGCGGCCCGGACCACCCTCCCGACACATGCATTACTCCGGATACAGCAGCGCCGCGCGCCTCCGCTGGCGGAAGCGCTCGAGCGCCGGCTGCCAGCCCTGGACGATCTTCGCGGGGGCGGTGCCGGCCTCGATCCGTTCCCGCAGTCTGGGGCCGCCGGCCAGGCGGTCGAAATGTCGCGGAATCCACTCGAACCTGTCGGCGTGCACGGCGCGGATGGCCGCCAGCAGGTGCACGGCCGCGGCGGTCGGATCGTAGCTGTCGCGGTCGGTGGACTCGAGCCGGATCCCGGTGAGCAGGGTGTCCGCGTACTTGTCGTCTCCCGGGTGCTCGGGCGTGAAGGTGACGCCCGTGAAGCGCACGCCCGGAAGCTCCGCGCGCCGCACCTTTGCCAGCACCGCCGCGCTGTCGAGCCACGGCGCCCCGATCTGCTCGAACGGCGCGGCCGATCCACGGCCCACACTCAGGTTGGTGCCCTCGAACAGACACAGGCCCGGGTAGTGGTAGAGGCTCTCGACCGACCGCAGGTTCGGACTCGGTGGCACGAAGGGCAGGCCGGTAGCCTCGAGTCCCGCCGTCCGCCGCCACCCCGACACCGGGGCCACCGCGAGATCGGTCGTCAATCCCAGGTCCGACCGCGCCAGCCGCGCCAGCTCGCCGAGCGTCATGCCGTAGCGCATCGGCACGGCGAGCAGCCCCACGGGCGAAGCGTACGCCGGATCGAGCACGTTCCCCTGCACCGCCCCGCCGATCGGGTCCGGGCGGTCGAGCACGACGACCCGGATTCCCCGGCGGGCGGCCGCGCGCATGACCTCGACCGTGGTGAAGAGATAGGTGTAATAGCGGGCACCGGCATCCTGCAGATCCACGAGCAGGAGGTCGATCCCCTCGAGCATGGCGTCGCTGGGGGCGGTATTCCGCCCGTACAGACTATAGATTGGTAGACCGGTGGCCGAATCGATCGACGAGGTTACCACGGCGCCCGGCTCGGCGGCGCCGCGGAAGCCGTGCTCCGGGCTGAACAGCGCCACGAGCCCGACGCCGGCCGATCGCAGGCGCACCACGTCGCTGATCCCTTGCGCATCCACGCCCGCCTGGTTGGTCACCAGACCGACGCGGCGGCCGCGCACCATCGCCAGGCTGTCGGTCAGCAGCACGTCGATGCCGGGTCGCACCGCGCCCGGCGCCGGCGCCCGGGCCGCGGGGCCGCCGGCTCCGCAGCCCAGCGCCCATCCGCAGAGTCCCAGTACGACGAGAGACCTGTGCACCCCAAGTACCTCGCGTTCGCAATGATGTCGCTGCTCGCCTGCCGTCCGGCACCCACGACGGGGCCGGCGCCCGTCGCCGCGCCGGGCATGTCCGTCGCCGGCATCGACAGCCTGCTCGATACGCTGCCGCTGCGCGACCGGGTCGCCCAGCTCGTCATGCCCTGGATTTCCGGCACCTACGCCTCGCTGGACGACCCCGAGCTCGCGCGCACCCTGAGCTGGGTGGACTCGCTCCACGTGGGCGGGCTGCTCGTCTCGGTCGGCTCCCCGCTCGACATCGCGGCGAAGCTTAACTATCTGCAGCAGCGCTCGCCGCTGCCGCTGCTCGTGGGGTCCGACCTCGAAAGCGGCACGTCCTTCCGCCTGGTGGGCGGCACCCCGTTCCCGCCGAACATGGGCGTCGCGGCCGGCGGGGGCGAGCAGGCGGCGTACGACATCGGGACGATCACGGCCAACGAGGCACGCGCCGTCGGCATCCACATCACCTTCTCCCCCGACGCCGACGTCAACAGCAATCCGGACAACCCGATCATCAATCTCCGCTCGTTCGGCGAGGACCCGGGCGCCGTGAGCGGCCTAGTGGCGGCGGCGGTGCGCGGCATCCAGGACCACGGGCTGCTGGCGACGGCCAAGCATTTTCCCGGTCACGGCGACACCGACACCGACACCCATCTGGACCTTCCCGCCACCGGCGCCAACTGGAGCCGGCTCGACTCGGTGGAGCTGCGGCCGTTCCGCGCCGCGATCCGGTCCGGCGTGGCGGCCATCATGTCGGCGCACATCGCGCTGCCGGCCATCGATGGCGGGTTGCACCGGCCCGGCACGCTCTCGCCGGTGGTGCAGACGGCCATCCTGCGTGACTCGCTCGAGTTCCGCGGCCTGGTCCTCACCGACGCGCTCAACATGGGGAGCCTGATCCGGAACTACACCCCGGCCACGGTGGCCGTGGAGGCGCTCCGCGCCGGGGCCGACATCCTGCTCCAGCCGGGGGACCCCGCGGCGGCGATCGACGCCGTGGTCGCGGCGGTACGCGACGGGCGAATCTCGCGCGAGCGGCTCGACCGCTCCGTGCGCCGCGTGCTCGAGGTCAAGCGCGACCTGGGGCTGTTCGCGCGGCGCGGCGTGCCGCTCGACAGCATCACCGCCGAAGTCGGGCGCGAGCAGTACCTGACGCGCGCCGCGCAGATCGCGGCGCTGGGGATGGTGCTGGCAGAGGACCGGGACGGCACGGTGGATTCGCTCCGCGCCCGGCCGCAGCCGGTGGCGCTGGTGAGCTACGGCGACGATCGCAGTCCCGACGCCGGCCTCCGGCTCGCCGCCGACCTGCGCGCGCGTGGCTACGCCGTGAGCGGCTTCCGCCTGTCGTCGGCGAGCGGCGACGCGAGCTACGACTCGGCCCGCGTCGTGCTCGGACGCGCGCCCGTCGCGGTGTTCGCGGTCGCCATCCGCCCCGCGCCGTGGCATCCGAACGGGGTCGCGCTGCCGCAGGCGCTGAGCCGGCTGATCGACAGCACCGCCGCGGCGCGGCGCACGGTGCTCGTCTCCGAGGGGTCGCCGTACATGATCCGGGCGACCCCTGCGGTGTCCTCCTACCTGCTCGCCTGGGCAGCCGACCCGGTCAGCGAGGCGGCGGCCGCGCGCGCGCTCGCGGGCACGGCGCCGATCACCGGCCGCCTGCCGATCTCGATTCCGCCAAGGTACCCCCTCGGCACCGGGCTCCGGCGCGGCGCCGACCTCGGCGCCCGGCCCTGACCCTCCGAGGACTCCGATGCACCTCGCCGCGTCCGACTGGCTGATCATCGTCCTGTACTTCATCGCGTCGGCGGCGATCGGCCTGGCCTACACCCGGAAGGCCGGCAAATCGCTGGCCGACTACTTCGTCTCCGGCCGCTCGTTGCCCTGGTGGCTGGCCGGGACCTCGATGGTGGCCACCACCTTCGCGGCCGACACGCCCCTGGTGGTCGCCGGCCTGGTGGCCAAGTACGGCGTGGCGGGCAACTGGCTGTGGTGGAACGGGGCGTTCTCCGGCGTGTTGACCGTCTTCTTCTTTTCGCGGCTCTGGCGGCGAGCCGGCGTGCTCACGGATGTCGAGTTCGCCGAGCTCCGCTACGGCGGCCGGCCGGCGGCGGTGCTGCGCGGATTCCGCGCGCTCTACCTGGCGCTCCCGATCAACCTGATCATCATGGGCTGGGTGACGCGGGCCATGGTCAACATCCTCCAGATCACCCTCAACATCGACCCCTGGAAGGCGGCGATCTTCCTGTTCGGCCTCACCGCGCTCTACAGCGTATTCGCCGGGCTCTGGGGCGTCATCGTCACCGATCTATTCCAGTTCGTCTTCGCCATGGGGGGCTCGATCCTGCTGGCGGTGCTGGCCGTCCAGTCCGTGGGCGGGCTCGACGCGCTGACCGCGCAGGTGTCCGCGCATTTCGGCTCGACCGAGGCGGCGTTCGGGGTGATCCCGCCAATGGATGCGGCCTGGCTCCCGGTTACGACCTTGCTCGTGTGGCTCGGCGTCCAGTGGTGGGCCGCATGGTACCCGGGCCAGGAGCCCGGGGGCGGAGGCTATGTGGTGCAGCGCATTCTCTCCACCAAGGATGAGCGGAGCGGCCTGCTGGCGACGCTGTGGTTCACCATCGCTCATTACGCGCTCAGGCCGTGGCCCTGGATTCTGGTCGGGTTCGTGGGACTGATCCGGTACCCCGGGCTGGCCAATCCGGAGGACGGCTACGCGAAGGTGATGGTGGACATCCTGCCGTCGCCGTTCAGGGGCCTGCTGCTCGCGGCGTTCGCGGCGGCGTACATGAGCACGATCAGCACCCATCTCAACTGGGGGGCCTCCTACCTGGTCAACGATGTCTACCTCCGGTTCGTCAGGCCCCAGGCCAGCCGGCGCGCGCAGGTCGTGGCCTCGCGGGTGGCCACCGCGGTGCTGATGGTCTCCTCGCTCATCGTCATGGGATTTCTCAGCAGCGTCGAGCAGGGCTGGAAGATCCTGATCGGGATCGGCGCGGGGACCGGGCTGGTCTTCATCCTCCGCTGGTACTGGTGGCGAGTGAATGCCTGGTCGGAGATCAGCGCCATGGTGACGTCGTTCGTCGTCTCCCTCCTGCTGACGGCGTTCGGCCATTCGCTGAGCGACACCGGCACCCCCGACTACGCCTTCACCATGCTCACCACGGTGGCGGTGACGACCGTGGTCTGGCTCGCGGTCACGCTGCTGACCGCGCCCGAGTCCGAGGCGACCCTGGACCGGTTCTACCGCCAGGTCCGGCCCGGCGGGCCGGGCTGGCGGCGGGTGGCCCTTCGGCTCGGGTTCGGGAACGATCGAATCCCCGGTGGGGCCCTCTCCTGGATGAACTGGGTGGCGGGGCTCGCCACGGTCTACGCTTCGGTCTTCGCGGTGGGGGCGTTCGTGACCGGGTCGCCCCGCCGCGGGCTGGTCTATGCGGCCGTGGCGATCGCGGCTTTCCTGTTGATCCAGCGTAACTTGCGTGCCGACGAGCAGCTCGCGGCCGGCGTTGACACCGCGCTCGAGCCCCGGTTACGTTTCGACCCCGGGGAGTGAGGCTCACCAGACGCAACGGACGGAAGGAGCAGACGCATGAGCGGCATCGACCAGCAGGCCCCGGCCACGGGCTTCAACATGACCCTGACCGAACGGGCAGCTGAAGAGGTGCAGAAGTTCATCGCACAGGAGCAGGTCGCGCCGGACACGGCGGGGCTCCGCGTCAGCGTGCTGCCCGGCGGCTGCTCGGGCTTCAAGTACAGCCTGAACATCGAGGAGCGCGCGCTCGACGACGACATGGTCCAGGAGGTCAATGGGATCCGCGTCTTCGTCGATGGCTTCAGCGCCCAGTACCTGAGCGGGGTCACGATCGACTACGTCACCTCCATGCAGGGGTCCGGCTTCACGTTCAGCAACCCCAACGCCAGCGGCGGGTGCGGGTGTGGGAGCAGCTTCACGGCATAACGACGGCGGTGAGCGGTAAGCAGTGAGAGGTAAGAGGTAAGAGGGGTGGTCGGAGGAGCTCAGCTCACCGAGCCACCCCTTTCCCTTGGCACCGCTCACCTCTTACCGCTCACCTCTTACCGCTCACCTCTCACCGCTCACCTCCCTGACCCCTCTCGACCTCGCCGTCATCGCGCTCTACTTCGCCGTCACCCTGGGCATCGGGCTGTGGACCACCCGGCGCCAGAAGACGGCCGGCGACTACTTCCTGGGCGCCCGCGATCTCCCCGCCTGGGCCGTCCTTCTCTCCATCGTCGCCACCGAGACCTCCGCGCTCACGGTGATCTCGGTCCCGGGCATCGGCGCGCGCGGGAGTCTGGTGTTCCTGCAGCTGGCGTTCGGCTACCTGCTCGGCCGCATCCTGGTGGCCGCCTGGCTGCTGCCCGGCTACTTCCGGGGCGAGCAGGAGACCGCCTACGCGCGGCTCGAGTCCCGCTTCGGCGTCGGCACCCGCCGGCTGGTCTCGGTCGTGTTCCTGGTGACCCGGTTTCTCGGTGACGGTGTCCGGATCTACGCCGGCGCCATTCCCCTCGCGCTGGTCACCGGGTGGAGTATTCCGCTCTCGATCCTCGCGATGGGCGGGGTGACCCTGGTCTACACCTGGTTCGGCGGACTCAAGGCGGTCGTCTGGGCCGACGTGGTGCAGCTCGCGGTCTATGTGTCGGGCGGTCTGGCCGCGCTCCTCATCGCGTGGCAGCTCGCCGGCGGGCCCGGGGCGGCGCTCGGCACCGCGGCCGCGGCCGGCAAGCTCCGGCTCATCGACCTGTCGGTAGACCTGAGCTCCACCTACACCCTGCTGGGCGGGCTCGTCGGCGGCGCCATGCTCTCGGCGGCCTCGCACGGCACCGACCAGCTCATCGTGCAGCGGCTCCTCGCCACCCGCTCGCTGCGGGACGCGCGCGTCGCGCTGGTCGGCTCGGGGCTCGTGGTCATCGCCCAGTTCCTGCTGTTCCTCCTCGTGGGGTCGGCCATCTGGGCGGCTCACCTGGCGCCGCAGGGTCTGCCCGCCGATCAGATCTTCCCGCAATTCATCGTGGAGCAGCTCCCGACCGGGCTCGCCGGGTTGGTCGTGGCCGGGATCCTGGCGGCGGCCATGAGCACGATCAGCTCCTCGATCAACGCCCTCGCCTCCTCCATGACCCACGACTTGTACGCCGGCTGGACCGGACGGCGGGATCCCGCCCATCTCCTGTCGGTCGGCCGGATCTTCTCCGCCGTGTGGGGGCTCGGGCTCATCGGCGGCGCGCTCTTCTTCGAGCGGTACGCCGCCGGCAACGACACACCCGTCGTCGTGCTCGCGCTGTCGATCGCCTCCATCACGTACGGCGCGCTGCTCGGCACCTATCTGCTCGCCACCCGGTGGTCGCGCGCCCGCGGGCGCGACGTGGTCGGCGCCGTGCTCGTCACCGTGCTCGCGATGCTGGTCGTCGTGTTCGCCCGCCCGCTCGCGGCCGAGCCGGGACTCGGGTGGCTGCAGCCGCTGGCGCGGCTCGCCTGGCCGTGGTACGTGCCGCTGGGGACGCTGATCGCCGTCGGCACCGGCGTCCTGCTCAGCTATCTTCCGAGCCGTGCCACCCCGTCCTCTTCCCGGATGAGCCAACGGTGACCCGTATCCTGATCGGTGCCGACGTCGGAGGGACCAAGACCGCGGCCGGCGTGTCGGACGGCGAGCGCATGATGGCCCGCGCCGAGGGTCCCGGCGCCGCGGTCCGGCCGGGCCGTGCCCTGGCGTCCGCCGCGGTGATCGCCGAGGTGGTGCGGCAGGCGCTCGCGGGCGCCGGGCGCCTCACCGGCGACGTGCTCTACGTCGGAGCCGCGGGCGCCGGCCGCGAGCCCGAGCGCGACGAGCTCCGCAAGGCACTCCGGACCGAGAACCTGGCGACGAGGGTCGTGGTGGCCACCGACATCGAGATCGCCCTCGCGGCGGCCTTCGACGAGGGACCCGGGATCGTGGTGAGCGCCGGCACCGGCAGTGTCGCGGTGGGCCGGGACCGCGCGGGGAAGCGTCACCGGATCGGCGGTTACGGCTGGCAGATGGGCGACGAAGGGAGTGGCTACGCCGTCGGCCGCGCCGCCCTCGGCGCCGTGAGCCGCGCCGCGGACGGCCGGAGCCCGCGAACGGCGCTGAGCGAGCGGATACTGTCCGTCACGCGGAGCGAGGACTTCGACGCGCTCGTCCGGTGGGCGGCGGGCGCATCCCCGGCCGAAGTGGCAGCGCTCGCCCCGCATGTGCTCGACGTGGCGGCGCGCGGTGATCCCCTGGCCCAGGGCATCGCCGACTACGCCGCGCGCGAGCTGACCCAGCTCGCCATCTGCCTGCTGCCGATGATGGAGGTGGAGCCCCCGGTGGGAGTAGCGATCACCGGCGGGTTGCTGTCGTCCGACGGGCCGCTGCGGCAGAGCGTGCTGAAGCGGCTGCAGGAGCAGTCCGGGCTTACTCCGGCGGAGACGGAAGTCGATGCGGTGCTCGGGGCCGTGAGGCTTGCCGGGCGGGAGCCGGGCTGAGCGCACGCACGCGCCTCATCAGGCCGCCTCCCTTCGGCGCGCCTCCGCCACCGCCCGCAGGCGGCTGTGCCTCGCCCCGTAGAAGAAGTAGACCACCAGCCCCAGCACCAGCCAGATGCCGAACCGGATCCAGGTCACGGTCGGCAATTGGAGCATCAGATAGAGACATGCCGCGATCGAGATGAGCGGCGTCACCGGCACCCAGGGCGCCCGGAAGGGGCGCGCCCGGTCCGGCTCCTGCCGCCGCAGCACGATCACGCCCGCCGATACCAGCACGAACGCGAACAGCGTCCCGATATTCGTCAGGTCCACCACCTCCGCGATGTTGGCGAACGCCGCGAACGTCGCGACGAAGAGGCCGGTGAGTACCGTGCCGATATAGGGCGTCTTGAACCGCGGATGCACCCGTGACAGGAACGGCGGGAGCAGCCCGTCGCGCGACATGGACATGAAGATCCGCGGCTGGCCGAGCTGGAACACCAGCAGCACGCTGCTCATCGCGATGACCGCGCCGAGCGACACGATGAACCGCGAGATCTGGAGCAGCCGTGGCGAGCCGTCGGCCAGCGCGAGCGCGGTGATCATCGGCTCCGGGGTGCCCAGGCCCTGCCATGGCGCCATCCCCGTCATCACCACGGCGAGCACGATGTACAGCACCGTGCAGACGACCAGGCTCATGATGATCCCGAACGGCATGTCGCGCGCCGGATTGCGCGCCTCCTCGGCGGCGGTGCTGGTGGCATCGAATCCGATGTAGCTGAAGAAGATGATGGCCGCCCCGGCACTGATCCCCGCGAAGCCGTTGGGGGCGAAGCCGCCGGTGGCGGGGTTGTTCCAGTTCTCCGGCCGGATGAGGGTGCTGCCGACGGCGCAGAAGAAGATGATGATGCCGATCTTGAGCACCACCATCGCCGTGTTGGAGTTGGCGCTCTCCTTGATTCCGATCACCAGCACCACCGTGATGAGGGCGACGATGAGGAACGCCGGCAGGTTGGCGATGATCGGAAAGCCCAGAACGTGCGGCGCGGTCGAGAGTGCCGAGGCGAGATACTGGCTGCTGGCATCCGTCGCACCCGAGGCCACGGCGGCGGCGGCCATGTGGGCCGATCGGTAGTCGGTCGCCAGCCAGGCGGGGAGGTGCAGCCCGAAATGGGTGAGCAGCTCCCGGAAGTACCCCGACCATCCGATCGCCACGCCGATGTTCCCCACCGCGTATTCGATGATCAGGTCCCACCCGATGATCCATGCCACCAGCTCGCCTAGGGAGGCGTACGCGTAGGTGTACGCGGAACCGGAAATCGGCACCATCGCCGCGAACTCGGCGTAGCACAGCGCCGCGAAGCCGCAGGTCAGGGCGGTGAGCAGGAACGAGAGCACGATCGCCGGCCCCGCGCCCGGCCGGACCGGATCGCCTACGATCGCCGTGCCGGTCGTGGCGAAGATGCCGGCGCCGATGGTGGCGCCGACGCCGAGCGCCGTCAGGTGCCACTTTCCCAGCGAGCGCTTGAGCCCGCCCCGCTCGAGGATGTCGTTCTCGCAGTCCTGGACCGATTTCCGGAGGAAGAGCCGGGTCATGAAGTCCTCAGTGAGGGGAAGCGGCGGGCGGCAGGCTCACGAATCGCGCTTGCCGGGCAGGGTAAACGTCACGGTCGTGGTGCCCGCGACCCGGCTCCCATCCGGAGCCCGGGCGGGGGTGAACCGGAAGGCCCGGATCACCTCGTCGAATTTGCGGGCGTAATCGCGGTCGCTGATCGCCGGGTCGACCTCGTACCGTTCGACCCGGCCGTCCAGCCGGACCCAGAACGTCACCGCGAGCGACGCGCCGCGCAGCTCCTTCGGCGGCTTGTCGAACGGAAACGCGAGGTCGCGGAGCTCCGGCGGCCGGACCGTGCCGCCCGTGCCGCCACCCCCCGCGCCCGGCCCGGTGCCCGGACCGCGCCCGGGACCGATCCCCCGCCCCACGCCACCGCCCGTGCCACCCCCGGTGCCCGGCCCCGCACCCGAAGCGACGTTCGGCGCGGAGGCCGCCGCCGGTGCGACCGCTGCCGGCGGGCTGCTGTCGATCGGCTGTGCAGCCGCCACGGGGGCCTGGACCTCCGGCGGCGGGGAAACGGCTGGTTCGGGGGTTGGCGTCGGCTCGATCCGCGGAACCGCGGGCGGGGGAACGACGCTGTGCTGTCGCGGCATCACCGGCTCGGGCGCCGGCGGCAGGGTAATATAGGCCACGCGGGAGCCATCGCCACCGCGGCCACCCCCACCCCCACCCGGGACCAGCGCGGGATCCCCCGGCGCGCGCGTGCGCGTCCACAGCCGCTCTCCGCCCTTCACCACCACGGCGACGAACAGCGCGTGAAGCAGCAGTGAGACCAGCAGCCCGCCGTAGCGGCGGCGCGGCCCCGGCAGGGCGAGTTGGAGCGGAACTGGCGCACGCACAGGGTCCTCGGGGTCAGACGGACGCGTCGGCCCGGAAAGATAGCGGGCGGCTGCCGGATGCACGCGCGGGGACCGAGCTCCGGTCCCCGCGCGCCTGCTCCTGGTGCCCATCGGTGCCGCCTACTTCTCGTTCGCTTCCTTTGGCGTGAAGCCGATGATCTGGACACCCGCGCCCCGGGCCACGTCCATCGCGTGGACGACGTCCTGGTAGATCCGGTTCGGACCGGCCTTGATGAAGAGCAGCTTGGCCGGCCGCTGGTCGTAGATCGCATGGATCTGCGTGTCCAGCTGGTCCACCGGAACCGGTTGCCCGTTGATTGCATAGCCGCCGTCGTCCGACAGCTCCAGCACGATCTGGCTGGGCGGAGTCTTGGTCGCGGTCGGCGGCTCCGGCGGGGGCACCTGGACGTCCATCGCCATCCTGGAGAGGGGCTGCGTGATCATGAAGATGATCAGCAGCACCAGCAGGATGTCGATCATGGGCACCACGTTGGGCTCGGAGCTGACGGTGCCGCGCCCTCCCGATGACATGCCTGCCATATCAGCGCTTCTCCTTGTTCTTGGTGTCGGCGAAGAGCGTCTGGGTGCTCGGCTCCGTGATGGCCGCCATGACCCGTACACCCGCCTGGCGGGCGGTCTCGACCGCCTCCTGCACCTTGGCGTACTTCAGCTTGTTGTCGGCCTTGAAGTACAGGATCTTGTCCTCGCTCCGCGCGGCATAGATCGAGCGGAGCTGGTCCTGCAGCGTTCCCTCCGGAATGGGGCGGCCGTTCAGGAAGTACCGGCCGCCCTCGTCGATGCCGAGCACGACCTCGTTGTCCCCCTCCGGCCGGGGATCGAGGTTCTGCCCCTTCGGCAGCGTGGCCTTGAAGCCCGCCGCGATGAGCGGCGTCACGATCATGAAGATGATCAGCAGCACCAGCATGATGTCGATCATCGGCACCACGTTCGGCTCGGACCGGACCGAGGTCTGCCCGGTTTGTCCGACTGCGATCGCCATGGGCTAGCTCCTTCCCGTCATGAAGGGGCTGGCGTCAGCCCGAGATCTGGCCACTGCCGGTCACCGCCTTCTGGGCCTGGAACTCCTTGGTGAAGATGGACCGCCCGAATTCGCTGCCGACGCTCTTGATGAGATAGTCGATCAGCTCCTTGGAGCCGTACGTCATCTCGACCGAGAGGTTCTCGATCTTGGTCGTGAAGTAGTTGTAGGCCCACACCGCCGGAATGGCCACCAGCAGGCCGAGCGCGGTCGTGATGAGCGCCTCGGCGATACCGGCCGAAATGCCGGCCAGGCCGCCGGACGCGCCCTGGGCCGCCATGCCGGTGAACGCGTTGATGATGCCCATCGTGGTGCCCAGCAGACCGACGAACGGCGCCGTGGCGCCCACGGTGGCGAGAATGCCGGTGCCGCGCTTGAGCTCCGAGAGCACGATCAGCATCTGGCGCTCGACCGCGCGCTCGGCGGAGTTGATGTCGGCGGCGGTGATCGTGGCGCGGTCCCGCAGCAGCGGCTTGACCTCGAAGAGCGCCTCACCGACCACGCGGGCCAGATGGCTCTTCTTGTTCTTTTCCGCCAGCGAGATCGCCTGGTCGAGGTTCTCCTCCTGGATGGCGCGGGAGAACACGGGGGCGAATGCCCGGGTGGCTCGCTGGGTCCGGGCGAAGCTGATCCACTTCGTGATGGTCACGGTCAGCGACCAGATGGACATGATGGCGAGCACGACCACGATGAACTTGGCGAACCAGCCCATCGTGTGCCAAAGCGTGATCAGATCGAGATTCATGTTCTCTCCTCAGGAGATCGAGTCACTACTGCCCGACTTTGAACGAGATGCGTTGCTGGACCAGCTGCCGGACCGGCTGGCCCTTGAACTTGGCCGGCTTGAACACGCCCTTGCTGATGGCCTCCTTGGCCGGCTCGACGAACGCGGGATGCGTCGACTTCAACACCTTGAACGATCCCGTCTCGGCGTGGCCGGTGGTATCCACCACGTACTGCAGATCCACCGAGCCCGCGATTCCGGCGCTCTGGAGCACCGGCGGATAGCGCGGCGTCGGGATGGAAATGGGCTGGACCGGATCGTCCAGCTGCGCCTCCAGGAACACTTCGCCCGACACCACCGGCCCGGTGCCGCCCACGATGCCCTTCGCGATGCCCCCCTCGACCCCCTTGCCCGTGAAGTCCTTCGGGTCGAAGGGCTTCTCGCTCAGGTCGATCGGCGGGATGTCCTTCGGGATGTCGGTCGGGGCCACCACCGTCTGGAACCCCTTGGGCGGCGGGTTCGCGGCCACCACGACGTCGGGCGGCGGCTGCTCGGGCGGAGGCGGCGGGGGCTCGGGCGGCTTGAGGAACACCATCGTGGTGTCCACCGGCCGGTCGCTCATCGTCTCCGCCACACCTTGCGTCGCCTTCACCGCGGCGAAGATCAGGGCGGCGTGCACGACCACCGACACGGCCGTCTGCCCGACAGTCCGCTTGGCCTTCTGTTTCGATTCGATCAGGTTTTCGAACACGCAGCTACCTCCAGAGGGAGGATGATCGTGCCGGGGAAGCTATCACCGGTCCGATGGCGTGCCCGTAGCCCACAGATGACAATTCCATGACAACCGAATTAACGCTACGCCACCCCCGCGGGCACCGCACCCCGGGGAAACCGCACGGTGAAGATGGTTCCTCGACCCGGCCGGCTCTTGACCGTGATCGAACCGCCGTGGGCCTCCGCGATCCACTTGGTGATCGAGAGCCCGAGCCCCGTCCCCGGCCGGTCCCCCGTGCGGGAGCGGGCGGGGTCGGCCCGCCAGAACCGCTCGAAGATGTGAGGTAGATCACCGGGCGCGATGCCGATCCCGGTGTCGCGCACCGTGATGCTCACGGCATCATCCCGGTCGGTGAGGGCGAGGTCGATCGTGCCGCCCTGCGGGGTGTACTTGATGGCGTTGGTCACCAGATTGAGCAGCATCTCCCGGATCCGGTGCCGATCCACGGCCAGCCGCACGGCGTGGTCCGGCATGGTGCTCGTGACCGCGATCCCGGCGTCTTCGCCGAGAATGCCCGCGGTCTCGGCCACGTCGGCCAGCAGGTCCCGCAGATCCGACTCCTCCACCGCCAGCGGCGCCCGCCCCTCGTCGGCCCGGGCCAGCGTGAGCAGGCTCTCCACCAGCTCGGTCATCTCGTTGATCTGCGCCAGCGTCTCGTCCAGCGACTGGAGGATCTCGCCCGGGATCCCGGGATGGACCAGCGCCCGCTCCACGCCGGCCCGGAGGACCATGAGCGGCGTCTTGAGCTCGTGGCTCGCGTCGGCGGTGAACCGGTGCAGGCTCGCGAAGCTCTGCTCCAGCCGGGCGAGCATCCCGTTGACCGTGAGCGCGAGGCGGGACATCTCGTCGCCCGCGAGCGGCACCGCCAGCCGCCGGTGGAGGCTGGTGCCATCCGAGATGGCGTCCACCTCGTCCATGATCCCTTCGACCGGGCGGAGCGCCGTCCCGGCGAGCCAGTAGCCCACCAGCGCGGCGGCGGCGAGGATGATCGGGGCGATGAACAGCATCGAGCGCAGCAGCTGGGCGGGGCCGAGTGCCGCCTGCGCGACCGGAGTGGCCACCAGGAGGCCGCCGATCTCGGGCCCCGCCGCCTCGACCCGGAGCGCGAGGTACCGCACGCTGCCGGCCCCCGCGCCGAGTGCCATGGTGCCCGCGCGCTTGGGCAGGCGGAGGGAATCGACGAGCCCGGTGAAGCGCTCCAGCGCGTCGGCGTTGAGGGTGCGCGCGGCTTCCGAGAGGGCCAGCACGTTCCCGGTCGTGTCGGTGACGACCAGGAAGTCGCGCACCGCCTCGAGGTACGCGCTGATGCCGGGATCGAGCGACGGGCTGGTGCCCGCCGTCGTCACGATCCGCCCGAGGACGTTGTACGACTCGCTGAGCCAGCGGTTGGCCAGGTCGGCCTCGAGTCCGAGCCGCTGGTCCAGCTCCCGCAGGCTCGACTGCCGGCGCTCCAGGTAGAGCAGCCCGCCGAACGTCAGCACCGTCACGCCGAGCGCGATCGTATACCAGACGGTGAGGCGGCTGCGGATCGTGGTCACGTCAGACCTTCACGACGTACCCGACGCCGCGCACCGTGTGCACCAGCTTCTGCGAGCGGCCCGAGTCCAGCTTCTTGCGAAGCCGGTTGATGACCACGTCCACGATGTTGGTGCCCGGATCGAAGTGATAGTCCCAGGCGTATTCGGTGATGAGCGTGCGGGACATCACCCGGCCCGCGTGGCGCATCAGGTACTCGAGGACGGTGTACTCCTTGGGCGTGAGGTCGATCCGCTCCCCCGCGCGGCGGACCTCGCGCGTGGCGGTGTCCAGCTCGAGCTCCCCGACCCGGAGCACCGGGTCCATGATCTCCTTGGGCCGCCGGCCGAGTGCTTCGACCCGCGCCAGCAGCTCCTCGAAGGCGAACGGCTTGGTGACATAGTCATCCGCGCCCGAGCGGAGCGCCTGCACCTTGAAATCCACGGCGTCCTGCGCGGTCAGCACCAGGATCGGCGTGGTCGTGCCGCGGTCGCGCAGCGTGCGCAGGATCTCGAGCCCGCTCATCCCCGGCAGCCGGAGATCGAGCACCAGCAGGTCGTAGTGCCCCCCGGAGGCGAGCCGCAGGCCCTCCATCCCGTCGTCCACCAGATCGGCCTGGTAGTGGTGCTCCTCCAGCCCGCGCTTCACGTACTGGCCGACGGTGCGGTCGTCCTCGATGACCAGGATCTTCATGCGTGCACCGGGAGGTGGACGCGGAAGACGGCGCCGCGTCCCGGCGCGCTGTCCACCTCGATGTGCCCGCGGTGGTCGGCCACGATGCCGTAGCAGATCGAGAGGCCCAGCCCCGTGCCCCGTCCCGGCGGCTTGGTGGTGTAGAACGGCTCGAAGATCTTGGAGCGCTCCGCCCGCGGGATTCCGGTGCCGGTGTCCTGGATCTCCACGACCACCTCGTCGGGGCGCCCGCCCCCCCGGCCGGTGCGCACGGTGAGCTGGCCACCCTGCTCCATCGCGTCGAGCGCGTTCAGCATCAGGGCCATCAGCACTTGAATGAGCTGCTCCTGGCTGCCGACCGTGTCGGGCAGCCCGGGCTCCAGCGCACGCACCACCTGCAGCCGCTTGAACCGCTGGTGATGCTTGAGCAGAAAGAGCGTCTCCTCCACCAGCGCATTGAGCGCGACCGGCCGGCGCGGCGTGGGCTTCGGCCGGCTGAAGTCGAGCAGCCCGTCGACGATCCGGGTGCAGCGGTCCACTTCGCGGTCGATGATCTCGAGGTACTCTCCCACCGCCGCGTCGGCGCCCGCCGGCAGCCGGCCGCCGATGGCCGCCACGCAGGCGCTGATGGTGGCGAGCGGATTGTTGATCTCGTGCATCACGCCGGCCGCGAGCTGCCCGATGGCGGCGAGCTTTTCACTCTGCAGGATCTGTCCCTGCACCCGGTGCCATTCGGTCACGTCTTCGCCGATGGTGATGACGTGCGTGATCTCGTCGCCCTCGAGCCGCATCGGGATCTTGCTCAGCCGGAAGAACCGGGCTTCGCCCCCCAATTGCACCTCGTGCTCCGTCTGCTGAATCTCCCCGGTGTCGAACACCCGGTCGAACTCGGCGCGCAACTGCCCGGCCGGCTGGCGGGTCAGCACCTCGAACACGGGCCGGCCCACCACGTCGTCGCGACGCAGTCCCTGGGTGCCGGTCTCCCGCTTCCGATTCCAGCTCTGGATGCGATAATCGCGGTCCACCACATAGAGGCCCAGCGGCAGGCTGTCCACGATGAGGCTGGTGAAGCGGCGGTGCTCCTCGATCTCGCGCGACTGGGCGGCGACTTCCCCCGCGAGGTCGGCCGACAGCTCCACCGCGGCGAGATAGGGCGAGAGGAAGTCGGCGACGATCGTGAGCACCTCGCGTTCGGCCTCGCGCTCGCCGACCTGCGCCTCGAGCAGGCCGAGCCGCGCGCCCTCGTGCTCGAGCGGGAAGCGGCACCAGCCGGACGGCAGCGGCAGCGCATCGAGCGACCGCACCGGCGCCTCCGGCGCGGGCGCGGCCGGCGCCCGGACGGCGCGGAACGCCGCCGTGGTCGGGTCGCGGCGCCAGAGGGCCACCGCCTCCGCCGGCAGCTCCCGCCGCAGGGTCTCGACCACGCCGGCGAGCGTCGCCTCGGTGCCGAGCCCGCCGTTGAGCAGCCGGGCCACCGACCCGACCAGCGCGAGGTCAGCGCGGCCCACGCGCTCCCCCACGGCGCGACGCCGTGGCGGCGACGCTCAGGATCCGCCACTCGCCATCGATGCGCCGCAGCACCAGGTGCTCGATCCACTCACCACCGCGAACCGACCCGGCGACCGGGAGGAGCCGGCGGGTGAGCAGCCAGACCGCCGCGAGGTCGCCGTCCTGCCGGTAGTCGGAGCGGAGCACCCGCACGTCGAACCGGCCCGGATCGACGCCCTCCGTCCGCCGCGCCAGGACGTCGAGCGCGAACCCCACCGGCACCGCCTGATGGCCGTTGCCCGTCGCGAGGACCAGCGGGCTCGAGTAAGTCGCGTCCGGCCAGAACAACGCGCGCGCGCCGGCCCAGTCGCGCTCGGACAGCGTGCGCGCGTAGCGCGCGACGAGCGCCTGCACGGCCTCTTCATCCTGGCGCGTGCCGGTCGGCGTGTGATCCTCGATCCGGCAGCCCGCGGCAAGCAGCAGGCCGAGGCACAGCACGGTGCGGCGGAGACGGGTCATCGAAATCCCTGGTGGGGTGCTGAAAGCGTACACCGTGCGAGACCCACAGTAAACGGCCACCGGCCCCCGGCGCGTCAGCCCCGGAGGAGGAACCGGACCTCGTGGCGGTCGTGGGTCTCGAACCGCGCGCGTGCGCCCGGCAGCATCACGTCGTCCACTTCGGTGGCCTCCACATCGGCCCCGCGGACGCCGGCCGTGAGCACCAGCCGTGGCCCGAAGAGGTGCGCCGCCCGGAGCACGAGCGCGCCCTCTCGGCGGCGTACCTCGAGGTCGAGCAGGGTTCGTCCGATCCTGAGGCGCCGGAGCGCGAAGCCACTCCACCCTGGCGGGATCAGGGGCGCGAGCGCCAGCGCCGCGTTCGGGGCGTCCGGCTCGAGCGCCCAGAGCGCCGCCACCGCCTCGAGCAGCGCGGGCGCCGCGCCGGTGCCGGGGAGCGCGCCCGGGTCCCGCCGGAGCGCGGCCGCGGCCGCCTCCAGCACGGCGTGCGCCTCGACGGCGGCCGGCCCCGGCGCGCCCGGCCCCCGACTTCGGAGCGTGGCGAGGACGCCCGCCGCCCCGGCGCCATCCACCACGTCTTCGAGCGCGGCGAGGACGCGCTCGCGCGGCGCGCCGACGCGCGGGCCCTGCGCCGCGAGGTACGCGAGCGCGTCCTGCAGCGCCACCCGGAGCCGCCGCAGCGCGTCCACGTCGCCGGTCCAGGCCAGGAACCGCTCGACCAGTTCGAGAAACGCCCCCGTGCTCACGGGATCGGCAGCCGCGGAGAGCCCGCCGAGCGGGTCGAAGGCGCCGATCCCGCCGTCGGACCGCTGCGCCTGCGCCAGAAACTTGAGCAGCTCGCGCGCGGGATCGCGATTGCCGGCGACGAGCTGCGCGGCCGCCGCCGCGCACGCCTGGGCGCCGAAGCACCAGGCGTCGTCGCCGGCGCCCCGTGGACAGCCGGTGAGCAGGGAGCGGCCCACTCCCGGCGCCCCCAGCAGCGCCTCGTCACCCCGTTGCCGCGCCCACTCGAAGGCCTGGCCCAGCCTTTCGTCGGGCGCCTCGAAGGCGGTACCGTAGCGGCGAAGCTGCGCCGCCTTTCGGGCCCGGGCCGCGGCGAGCCCCCCGGCGCCATCCCGCGCGAGCACCCGCAGCGATCGATCGAGCTCATCCTGGTCGACGCCGGCCGCCACGACGATCCGGAGCGGCGTCGTCCCGGCGCAGCACACCCGGAGCGCGGGGCCGTGTTCACTGGACGCCTCCTCCAGCGACACCGTCCCGCCGGTGACGGCGAAGCGGGCACGCGGCCCACCCTCCGCTTCGACGCGCAGCGACCGGGCGTCCGCGGAGATGGCATAGCTCAGGTCGCCATACGACCCGGCCGGGTACGGCCATGCGCGGCGCAGATCCAGCTCCCACTCCGCCACCAGCGGAACGCCGTCCTGGCCTCCGATCTCCCACACCGCGACCGCCACATCCGGCGCCGCGACCCACCGCTCGAGCAGCCGGTGCCCGCCCAGAGCCAGCCCGCCGGCGACCTCGTCTGCCGCGATGTGCTCCGGAGCGCACGGAATGGCATCGCGCACCGCCGCGGCGTGCATCACGCGAAAGGGCGGCGCCCAGACCTCGCGCGTGCCGGTCGCGGGTCGCGCGCTGATCAGCAGCCGCCGGCCCGCGTGGGTCCAGACGGCGGCGGGAGTCAGGTCCAGCGCGGGCATCGAGCTCGGGGGCCACACGTCGGCGGGGACGGTGAACCCCTCGTCGCCGCCGGCGCGCAGGATCGTTCGCCGTCCCGGTGGGGGCCACAAGCTGGCCATGACGCGGTGGCGGTGCGGCACCGCCTCTCCCACCAGGGCGTTGGCGAGCACGACCGCGGCTTCTCGCGGGGGCACGGAGGATTCGGTGGTGATGAGCGAAGGATCGAATCCGAGGCACAACACGCCGCCCGCGCCTACGGCGTACTCCCACGCCAGGATCCGCTCCGACTGCAGCGTCAGGCCGCGACGCTCGACGGCCACGACGGCGCCCTCGGCCGGCCGGATGCCATCGTAGCAGCACAGACGCGGCGCGCCGGCGCCCGGGCCGGGACCGAGGATCGCGCCATCCCGAAGACCGGTGAAGAGGGGATGAGCGCCGAAGCCGGCCAGGCCGAAGTCACCCGGCGGCGGATCTTCCAGCTCGACCATGCCGGGAGGAATGCGCTCCAGACCGAGCGCGGCCGGAAGCAGCGCACCGCCCCGGGTGGCGAGGAGCCGTCCACCACGCTCCAGCCAGGCCAGGAGCCGAGTGTCGGGCTCGACGCGGCCCCGGACCCAGAGCACGTCCGTCTCGTCGAGCGGCACGTCGCGCACGCGCTCGTGCAGCGCGAGCCGATCCACCGGAAGCGTATTCAGCCAGCGGTGGGCTGCGTCGAGCTCCCGTCCGCCCCTGTCCGGGTCGCCCCGTCGGGGCTCGGCCACCAGCCCCAACCGGCGCACGGCCTACTGAAGCGCGCGCAGCTGCTCGAGGAGCTCCGCGTTTTCCCGGCGCGTGCTGGGGGTCAGCTCGGCGTATGTCCACCTGACCACGCCGTTCCGGTCGATCAGCACGTACGCCCGGTTGGAGAAGAATTTGTCTTCCAGCAGCGTCCCGTACCGCCGGCTCACATCCCGTTTGAAGTCACTGAGCAGGTCGACCGTCATCCGCTCCTTGGCCTTGAACTCCTTGAGCGTGGGCACGGAGTCCACGCTGATCGGGAGCACCACGGTGTTTGCTCCCTGGAACTGCGAGTAATCCTCCGAGAACGCGCACATCTCGCTGGTGCAGGTCTTCGTGAAGGCGAGCGGGAAGAATGCCAGGAGCACGTTGCGGCCGCGCAGCCCGGAGAGCGTCACGTCCGTGCCGGCCGTGGACGGCAGAGTGAAGTCGGGGGCGGGAGAGCCGACGGCGGGAAGCGCGGCCATGCGGCTCAGGCTCCCTTGGCGCGGTCGTAGCGCCGGCCGATGTCGGTCCAGTTGACGACGTTCCACCACGCGGAGACGTAGTCCGGCCGCCGGTTCTGGTACTTCAGGTAATAGGCGTGCTCCCAGACGTCGCAGCCGAGCACCGGCTGCTTCCCGCTCATGAGCGGCGAGTCCTGGTTGGGCGTGCTCTCGATGGAGAGAGCGCCGTTGCGGCCGGCGACCAGCCAGCCCCAGCCGCTCCCGAACCTGGCGCCGCACGCCTTGGCGAACTGCTCCTTGAATTGCGCCAGCCCGCCGAAGCTCTTGGTGATCGCCGCCGCGAGCGCGCCGCCCGGCTCCTTCGCGCCGCCGGGCGCCATCATCTCCCAGAAGATCGTGTGGTTCGCGTGGCCGCCACCGTTGTTCCGGACCGCGGTCCGGATCGCCTCGGGCACGGCGTCCAGGTTCGCGACCAGCTCCTCGACGGACTTCTTCTGCAGGTCGGCTTGGGACTCGAGCGCGGTATTGAGGTTGTTGACGTAGGCGGCGTGGTGTTTGTCGTGGTGGATCCGCATGGTCTGTTCGTCGATGTGCGGCTCCAGGGCATTGTAGGCATACGGCAGGGGGGGAAGGGTAAACGCCATGACCGACTCCTCAGGCTGAAAGCTGCTGAATTCCGAATGACTTACCCGACTCGAGCCAGGGAAATATGGGCCGGGCCGGCGGGGCGGTCAACGAAGCCATTGCGCCCGCCTCGCCGCCGGTCAGATTGCTCCGATGTCCGAGAGCCACGGCACGCTGCGCCCGCTCGAGCCGGTCTTCCTGGTGGACCGGCTCGCGCCGCTGCATGCGGAATTGATCGCCCTGCTCCGCGGTCTCGCGCCCGCCGACTGGCACCGGCCCACGGCGTGCGCCCTCTGGTCGGTGAAGGACATCGTCGCCCACCTGCTGGACGATGACCTCCGGCGCCTCTCCTTCCACCGGGACGGCCAGCCCGTGCCGGGCGGCGCCGCGCCCGAGGACCATGCAGCGCTGGTCGCGCGGATCAACCGGATGAACGCGGAGTGGGTGGCGGTCGCGCAACGGATGAGCCCGCGCGTGCTGATGGACCTGCTCGAGGTGACGGGCCCCCGGGTGGTCGAGTTGTTCCGCTCGATCGATCCCTTTGCGCCGGCGCACTGGGCCGTGGCCTGGGCGGGTGAAACCCGATCGCCGCACTGGTTCGACGTGGCCCGCGACTACACCGAGCGCTGGCTGCATCAGCAGCAGATCCGCGACGCGGTCCACGCGCCGCCGCTCACCGGACGCACCTGGCTCGGTCCGGTCCTCGAGTTGTTCGTGCGCGCGCTGCCGTTCACGTTTCGGGACGTCGCGCGGGCTCCGGACACGGCGGTCCGCATCGTGATCGGCGGAAATGCCGGCGGCGAGTGGACGCTGCGGCGGGAGGGCACGGCCTGGACCCTCTTCGCGGGCGCCGCGCCCGGGCCGGCCGCCACCGTCCTGCTTTCGGACGACACCGCCTGGCGGCTGTTCTCGAAAGGGCTGCGCCCCGGGGCCGCGCGGGAGCGCGTCCGGATCGAAGGCGATCAGGCGCTCGGTGCGGTGGTACTCGGCTCCCTCGCCGTCATGGCCTGAGCGCCTGCCCAGCCGCCGGCCGCGGCGACCAGGCCGCCCACCGCGAGTACGGTGTACACCACCTCGCCGCGAAGGCTCGATTCCATGGCCAGCAACGCCCCCCACCCCGCGGCAAGTCCGGCCGCGACGCGGACCACCATCGCCCTGCGCGGATGAGCCGCACCGAGCCGCGGGGCCAGCTCGAGCAGGAGCGCGCCCGCCAGCAGCAGGCCGGCGCCCGCCGGCCCCGCGCGTCCCGGAGCGATCGCCCCCATCCACGCCATCGCTACCGCAAGGAGCGACCAGCGCCCGCCCAGGGCGGCGTGCCCGAGCCCGATGACCACGATCGGCATCACCAGCGGCCGCCAATGCTCCATGCCCTCGGGCATCGTGGGCAGCGCGACGCGGATGAGGAGGAGGACGCCCACTACGGCCGTGAGCGGGCCCGGCTGCTGGCGGTGCAGTGGCCACAACCCCGACAGCGACCATGCCGCCAGCAGCAGCGCCGGCGCGAGCAACAGCTCGGCCGCGGGGCTGAGCGGGAGCTCCCCGAGGCCCCCGATCCAGAGGCCCTCCGGCCCGGCGATCGCCGCCATGAGCCAGTATGCCGGGAGCAGGAGGAGCGTGAGCACGGGCGCGACCGGCACCTTCGATCCGCCTCCGGCCCGCTGGAGCAACCAGCCCGACCAGCCCGCGGCGATCAGTCCGAGAAAGACGATCGCGAGATGGGGACCGGCGGCCACACCCATGGCGCCCAGGAGCAGCCCGGCGACGGCGGAGCGTGGCCGTGCTGTGACGGTTTCCCTCGCCCGCGGCAGGCGCACCCGCCGACCGGTGAGCACGAGGAGTGTGCCCACGCCGGCAAGGACGACCATCGCCGCGGCAAGCGAACCCGGCGGGGCGGCCGGCGGCAGCGCTCGTCCACCCCATGCGAACGCGAGCGCCCCGGCGGCGAGTGCCCCCGCCCCGGCCAGGGCCTCGGCGGTCCGGTCGCGCCGGAGCACCTCGACCACGGCCAGCGCGGCGAGCACGACGGCCAGGGTCACCAGCGCGGCATCCACCGAGAGGAAGCCACCGGGCAGCGCCGACACCGACGCCGGGTCGAGCCGCACCGCTGGGGGCGCGGCGGCCCGGAGCGAGGCCAGCGCCAGCCCGGCCGCGATCGCGCCGAGGGCGCCCGCGCTTCGCGCACGCGGCGCCGGAACCAGGGCCACACCAAGCAGCAGGAGGAGGAGACCGGTCTGCACGATTGCGTGGGATCAGACTAACTTCGATGGATCATATTTTGCACAGCCCCAGCGACACCCCGGAAACATCCCCGATATCACCCGGTGAAACGCGACCGGCGCACGTCTTCTGCAAGTGACCGGAAGGGATCCGACCCCCGTGACCGTAGCGATCGAAACGAACGCGACCTCGTCCAGCGAGTCCCAGCTCGAGGCCGGGACACCCGACCGGCGCCGCCAGCTTCCCCGCCGCCGGGCCTGGCGCCCCGCGACCGAGCTGGCGGTGGACCTGGGCACCGCCAACACCCTCGTGCTGGTCAAGGGCGAGGGCGTGGTGCTCAACGAGCCCTCGGTGGCCGCGGTGGATCAGGCGACCGGGAACATCATGGGGATCGGCCTCGATGCGAAGCGCATGCTCGGCCGCACTCCGGACGGGATCCTGGCCGTCCGGCCGATGAAGGGCGGCGTGATCGCCAACTTCGACGTGGCGGAGAAGATGCTCCGGCACTTTCTCCGGCTGGTCATCGATCGGACCCTGCTCAAGGTCAAGCCGACCGTCATCGTGTGCGTGCCGTCGGGGATCACCGAGGTCGAGCGCCGCGCCGTCCGCGATTCGGCGCGCTCGGCCGGGGTCAAGCGCCTGCTGATGGTCGCCGAGCCGATGGCCGGGGCGATCGGTGTCGGGCTGCCGATCGAGACGCCGGTCGGCAGCATGGTCATCGACATCGGCGGCGGCACCACCAACATCGCCGTCATCGCGCTCTCCGGCATCGTGTGCGACGCCTCGATCCGCACCGGGGGCGACGAGCTCGATCAGGCGATCGTCCAGTTCATGCGCAAGAACTACAGCCTCCTCATCGGCGAGCCGACGGCGGAGCGGATCAAGATCCGGCTCGGCTCTGCCGTGCCGCTCGAGCCCGAGCAGGAAATGGACGTGAAGGGCCGCGATCTCGTCTCCGGCCTGCCGAAGACCGTCCGGGTGGATTCGTCGGGGGTCCGGGACGCGATCCAGGAGCCGGTCTCCCGGATCGTCAACGCGGTCCGCCGCGCGCTGGAGATGACGCCGCCCGAGCTGGCGAGCGACATCCTGGAACGGGGCATCGTGCTCACCGGCGGCGGGGCGATGATCCGTGGGCTCGATCAGCTCCTGATCGACGAGACCGGCCTTCCCGTCCGGGTGGACGACGATCCGCTGACCTCGGTCGTCCGCGGCACCGGCCGTATTCTGGACGACTTCACCCGCTACGGCAGCGTGCTCACGACCTAGATTTTCCCGGGGTGAGTCCCCGGGTCTCCCGTCCCACGCGCCGGCAGTCACGCCCACGGGCGAGGCCGTCGGCGTGTGGTCGTTGTGGGGCCCGAGCCACATGCCTGCTCGGGTTGGTCCCGCACATTTGGGTGCAACAGTTGGCCTGGATGGCCAGAGATCGAACGGCGCGGCGCGGGAAGCCCCACTCGGTATACCCCTTATCGGCGCTGTCACGCAATCGTGCAGCGGGCCCGCCGGAATGGCACGCGTCTTCCACCCCGAGTACCGCAATTCCATTCCAGGGAGGCGCTCCAGTGAACCCACCCCGACTCTTCACCCTGACGCTTGGAGCGCTGGCGCTTGCCGGCTCCGAGCCCGCCCCGGTCGCGCCCCCCCCGGCTTCGGGGCGATGACCATGCCCACCGATCTGGAAGTGCTGCTGATCGAAGACGAGAAGATGGACCGGGACCTGGTGCAGGAGCTGGTGGCGCTCCGGGGTCGCGGACGCATGCACGTGACCGAGGCCGGCGACCTGCAGAGCGGGCTCGACCTGCTCGGCGCGCGGCCGTTCGATCTCGTGCTGCTGGACACCCGGCTGCCGGATGTCTCGGCCCTCTCGGCGCTCCGCGCGGTGGGAGACCTGGCCCCGGACACACCGATCCTTCCCCACCCGGCCTTTCTGACGGTTGAGATGCGTCACGCGGCCCGGCAGCGAGGCCCCTGGGACGTGGTGGAGCGCGGGGAACTCGACCGGATGTGGGCCGCGATGAGCAACCTGCTCGCAACCGGCCGGGACGAGACGGCCGCGGGGCGCCGGCAGTCCGCCTGAGGCTGGACGGTCAGCCGACCTGATCGGTGTCGATCTGGCCGGTCAGTCGGCGGGACAGGAGCGACCAGCTCATGCCGACGCCCAGCACCAGACCGATGGCGATCAGGGCGATGTGGGCGATGGCCGCCGAACCGGTGGGAGAGACGACGTGCTGCTCGATCAGCAGCCAGATGAGCCCGCCGCATAGCGCCAGCGCCAGGAAGGCGCCGGTCAGCCCGATGGAGCGGCGGGTGGCCTGCAGCACCACCACCCAGCCGGTCACGAGTACGACTCCCGCCAGGAACTTGAGCGCCGTCGAGCCGCCGGTAGCGGGGCCCATGCCGATGAGCGGCGCGATCACCCAGTGGAAATACGAATGTCCCGTGGGATTGAACGTCGCGTAGACCAGCACGAGCGCGCCGACGACCCGCGTGAGCAGTCCTGCCGCACCGATGCCCACCCTGGCCATGGCCGCTCCGAGCCTCAGGACGGCTGCGGTGACGGCCCCCGCCGCCACGCCGCCGTCTGCACGGCCATGCGCCACCCGTCGAGCCCGCGGATCGGCGCCAGGTTGAGGAACATGAGCAGGTTGACGATGAAAATGCAGACGGAGAGCGCGAACACCGGGGGAATGAGCCGCGGCATCGCCATCCAGTAGAGGATCACGGCCTTGGCCGCCAGCAGGTTGGCGACGCTGCCGGCCGCCGTGATCAGCGGCGCCCGCCAGGAGCTGCCCGCGAGCCATTCGAACCCCGGCCGCGCCGTCTGGACATTGCGGTAGCCCAGCCCCGCGGCATCGCCATCGTGCAGCCGCACCTCGCCGTGGAGCGGGAGCAGGGCCAGCTTGACCCGGCACCCGCGTACGGTCCCCTCCCAGAGCACCGGACCGCGTCCGAGCGTGATCCCCCAGACCCGGACGCCAAGGGCGCGCGCGGTGAGCGCGTGGGCCAGCTCGTGGAGCACGAGCGCGACCCAGGCGGCGAGCGAGACCAGGAGCACCACCCTGAGGCTGTACGGCAGGCGGGTGAAAAGCCAGAGCCAGTGGTGGAGGTGGAACGCGTGGTGCCCGGGGTACATGTGCGCTCGTCGGCTGCGGTGAATCGAGCCGGCCGGAGGAGCGGTCGGCTGCCTTGAAGCAAATTAACCGTGTTCGGGATCGGCGATGAGACAGGCGTCACGGCACGCGGAGGAACGCCACGTCCGGGGTGCCGAACCCGGTTGACGAGGACTAGCATCAGGGGCCTGACTGCACGCTGGTGGACGACACACAACCGGAGGGCACCATGATCGAAGGCGGCATCAGCGAAAGCACCGTGCGCGACTGGTGCGCGGCCAACAACATGGTGCTCGTGTCCCGTCCATTCTGGGTGGCCGCGGCGAACGCCATCCGCAAGGCGGCCGGCCATGCGACCGCGGACGAGCCGGGGATGACGGACACCGAGGCCTGGGACTACATCTGTCGTCGAATCCTCGGCGTCTAGCCGACACCAAAGCGTCCGGCCGCTCGTCGCGAGCGGCCGGACGCTTTGGTGTCGGATGGAGCGTACCGGGATCGAACCGGTGACCCCCTGCTTGCAAAGCAGGTGCTCTCCCAGCTGAGCTAACGCCCCGTAGATCCTGCGCCTGCCAAAACCTACGCCGGGACAGCCGATCGCCCAAGGGCGGCCAGGTGCTGCAGCACCGCGCTCGCTCTGTCGCCCAGGTCACAGCCCGCCGCTTGCCGGCACCATACCCTCACAGTGCACCATCGAGTGCGACGCCCGCTGGGCGACGGAAGC
>DASSBA010000089.1:0-1410 GCA_035699205.1 Gemmatimonadales bacterium | reverse complement strand
TTCATCAGCTACGGACACGACATGGCCAACGCGGCGGAAAAGGCGGGGATGGACTACTACCAGTTCATCCAGCGCCTGGCCGACGAGGCGCTGGCCCGCCATGAGCACGCCTAGCCGGCGCCGCGGCCCCGCGCCGCATCCCGAGCTCCGCTGCGTCTGCGGGCATCCGGTCAAGAAGTACTGGTCCTGGTGTCCGGAGTGCGGCCGGGCGCTGCGCTGGCGCGACGTCGGCGACGTCACCGGCGCCGAGTGCTACCGCTGCGGCTGGGTGGTGTCCGACAAGTATTCCTGGTGCCCCTGGTGCGACGCCGACATCTACGAGCCGGGCTACTCCAGCGAGACGCCGCTCAAGGCCCCCAAGGGCTTCCGAATGGACGCCCGCTGCGACTGGGGCTGTGGCGGCGGGGTGCAGTACCCGATGCGCTTCTGTCCCTGGTGCGGGCGCCCCCAGGTCTGGAACGAGGATGCCCTGTTCGAGGGCGAGTGTCCCCATTGCCACCGCGGCGTGGACGACTGGATGGAGGTCTGCCCCTGGTGCGGCCAGGACGCCACCGGGCGCGACCTCATCCCTCGTGCGCTCACCCGGGTTCGCCGCCTGCTGCTCGTCTCCCGGATCCGCGACTGGGGCTATCGCGTTCTCCTGCGTCCGGGGATTTCCGGCGTGGACCCGCGCTACCCCAAGATCGTCGAGATCGAGCAGCGCTACGTGCTCGCCAGCCGGCGGCAGGACGAGATCCCGTGGACCATGCTGGTCGGGCTCATCACCCACGAGCTCGGCCACAGCTTCCTGTACCATCACTGGGAGTGGACCCGCAGCCGCCGGTTCCGCCGGGCGTTCGGCGAGGTGGACAAGGCCTACCGCGGTATGGACAACACCTGGGTCTACTTCCAGCGCAGCCGGGTGGCCATCGCGCCACGGGACTTCGTCAGCGCCTACGCGAGGAAGCACCCGCAGGAGGACTTCGCCGAGGTGTTCCGGTTCTACGTGACCCGGCGGGGACGGTTGCGCGATCTGTTCGCGGAGTTCGGGCAGAAGCGGAAGGGCGTGCTGCTGTACGAGAAATTCCTGGTGCTGCACGATTTCGTGCGGGCGTTGCGGGGGTGGGGATGAGGGCGGACGGAAGGACGGAAAGGTGGAAAGGTAGAAAGGTAGAAAGGTAGAATGACGAAACGTTCTACCTTTCTACCTTTCCGTCCTTCCGTCCTTCCGTCCTCCGTCAGCTTCCCGCCACCAACTTCTCGTCCAGCGTCAGCGTGACCGACGCGCCGTGCGGCACGACGACGTCGCGGTCCTTGGTTTCTACCGCGCGCTGGGCACCGACGGCGCCGCCGATGACCCCGCCGATGATGGCGCCCTTGGTGCTGCCGCCGAGCACGCGGCCCACGATGGCGCCGGCCGCGGTGCCCGCG
>DASSBA010000088.1:0-1267 GCA_035699205.1 Gemmatimonadales bacterium | reverse complement strand
GTGTTCGGCTACTCGTTCATGATCATGATGCCGGTCTTTGCCCGCGACGTGCTGCACCTGGACGCCGGCGGGTACGGCGCCATCATCTCGGCGATCGGGGTGGGCGCCGCGCTGGCCGCCATCTTCATGGCCGCGCTCGGCGGCCGGATGCGCCGTGCGCAACTGGTGCTGGGGTCGTCGCTGCTGTTCGGCGTGCTGCTGGCCGCGGCGGCGCTGGCACGGGGGTTCTGGTCGGCGATCGCGCTGTTCAGCGTGGTCGGATGCCTCATGACGCTCAACAGCATCGCCGCCAACACCACGCTCCAGCTCGAGGCGCCCGACCGGCTGCGGGGGCGGGTCATGGGGTTCTACTCGTTCGTGGTGCTCGGGATGGCGCCGCTCGGCTCGCTGCAGGCCGGATGGGTCGCCGAGCACTTCGGCGTGCGGACGTCGCTGGCGCTGGGCGGGGCGATCTGCTTCGCGGTGGCGGCTGGGGTGGGGTGGAGGATCGGGAGGGCGCAGAGGGCCGAGGGTATCGGCGGGACCGTCGTCCCGAGCTCGAGCGGCGGGTGAGTCGGACGGGTATCACTGGCCGTTCACCACAGAGGCACAGAGGGCACGGAGGAACACAGAGGGACTCGGGAACGGAGCGCATCGGGACGCGGAGCCAACACCAAGCAGTTGGTGTTGTCCGGGTCCAAGGGACCTTTCCTGATCAGGAACCCTCTGTTCCTCTGTGCCTCTGTGGTGAATACGGCCGCCGCCTCCGCCCCTTTCCCCCCACCCAAGTTCGCTTCATCTTCAAGCCATGCTCATCACCATCTCCCGCCAGTACGGCGCCGGCGGATCCCAGGTGGCCCAGCTCGTGGCCGAGGCGCTGGGCTGGCGGGTGGTGGACAACGAGCTGGTGGAGGAGGTGGCGGCCCGGGCAGGGCTCCCGCCCGAGCAGGTGGCCCAGCGCGAGGAGCGGTGCCTGTCGTTCGTCGAGCGCCTGGCCCGCAGCCTCGCGGCCGCCACGCCCGACGTCTTCCCGCCGCCCGGCTCCGCCGTCGCCATCGCCGACCTCTCCGAGGCCGAGCTGGTGAAGATCACCGAGACGGTGGTGGAAGAGATCGCTGCACGGGGCAAGGTGGTGCTGGTGGGCCGGGCCGCCCCGGCCGTGCTGGCCCGCGAGGCCGACGCCCTCCACGTCAAGCTCGTCGCCCCCCGCGCCTTCCGCCTGGGCATCGCCATGCAGCGCCTCGGCGCCGACGCCCACCGCGCCTCCTCCGTCCTCGACGACACCGAC
>DASSBA010000087.1:0-12593 GCA_035699205.1 Gemmatimonadales bacterium | reverse complement strand
GCCGCCCGCCGCTCGCGCACGCGGCCAACAGCGCGGGCGCGCTCTGCGGCCGGGCCTACGCGGGCGATCTGATCCGTCCCGGCATCTTTCTCTACGGCGGACACGCCGGGATCACCGCTCCGCTCGCGGTGGCCGCGCTCCGCGCCCGCGTGCTCGCGGTGCGCCGCATTGCCAGGGGAGAGCCGGTGAGCTACGGCGCCACCTGGCACGCGCAACGGGAAACTACCATCGCCACGCTGGGGCTCGGCTACGCCGACGGCTTCCTTCGCGCCGCGCGGGAGCACTCGCCGGGGCTGCCGCCGCGAATGGTCGAGCTCGGCGACGCGCTCGTGCCGGTGGTGGGGCGGGTGACGATGGACATGACGATGGTGGACGCTGGTGACGTGCCGGTGGCCGCCGGCGATGCGGCGACGATCTTCGGTGGCCGCGTCTCGCTCGACCAGCAGGCGCAGGCGGCAGGGACCATCGCGTACGAGATGCTGACGGCGCTCGGCACCCGCGTTCCGCGCCGCTACCGGAGACAGGCATGAATCCGCATTTCGCCTCGCTCGTGCTCGGGCTGGCCCACCAGGCCGAGTCGGCGCTGTCGGGCACCCTGCCACCGGGCGCCGAGGGACTCGGCGATGCCCGGACGCTGGCGCAGACGCTCATCGATACGCTGGGGATGCTCGCCGAGAAGACCGAGGGCCGGCTCGATCCCGACGAGCGCCAGCTTCTCGACCAGGCGCTCACCGCGCTCCGCTTCCGGTTCGTGCAGACCGCGCCGCGCCCGTGACCCGCCGCGCCGCCATCATCGTGCTGGACGGTCTCGGGATTGGCCCGGCTCCCGACACGGCAGACTACGGTGACGCGGGCAGCGACACGCTCGGCAACGTGGCGCGCGCGGTCGGCGGGCTCGCGCTTCCCAACCTCGAGGCGCTGGGCCTCGGCTGCTGCGCGCCGCTGGCCGGAGTCGCGGCCCCCGCAAGGCCCGGCGCCGCGTACGGCGTTGCCGAGCCGGCCAGCGCGGGCAAGGACAGCACCACGGGCCACTGGGAGCTGTGCGGGCTGGTGCTGGCGACGCCGTTCCCCACCTATCCGCGGGGATTCCCGCCGGAGATCATCACCGAGTTCTCGCGCCGCACCGGGCGCGGCGTCCTCGCGAACAAGGCCGCGTCCGGCACCGTCGTGCTCGACGAGTACGGCGAGGCGCATCGCCGGACGGGAAAGTGGATCGTCTACACCTCGGCGGACAGCGTGTTCCAGGTTGCGGCGCACGAGGAAACGGTGCCGCTCGCCGAGCTGTACGCCGCGTGCGGCGTCGCGCGCGACATGCTGCAGGGGGAGGACGGCGTGTCACGCGTCATCGCCCGGCCGTTCGTTGGGCGGCCGGGCGCCTGGGTGCGCACGCCGCGGCGCAAGGATTTCAGCCTCCCGCCGCCGGGCCCCACGCTGCTCGACCGGCTGGCGGAGCACGACGTGCCAAGGACCGGCGTCGGGAAAGTGGACGACCTGTTCGCGGGGCGGGGCATCTCGAGCGTGCACACCGCCACCAACGGCGAAGCCTACGATCTGATCGAGCAGGCGCTCGGCTCCATGGACGCCGGCCTGCTGCTCGCGAACGTGATCGAGTTCGACCAGAGCTGGGGCCACCGGAACGACGTCGCCGGGTTCCATGCCGGGCTGCTGGGCCTCGACCGGGCGCTGCCGCGGCTGCTTGCGGAGGTGCGGGAAGAGGACCTCGTTATCTTTACCGCCGATCACGGCAACGACCCGACGACCCCGTCCACCGATCACTCGCGTGAAGTCGTGCCGGTTCTGGTCGCCGGTCCGCGAATCCGGCCAGTGCCGCTGGGGCGGCGACGCACCTTTGCCGACGTCGGCCAGACGGTGGCCGACTTCCTCGGTGTCCCGCCCCTCGCGGCGGGCACTTCGTTTCTGACCGAGGTCTGGAGTGACCGATACCCTGGTTGACGCGGCTCGCGCCGTCCAGCAGCGCGCCTATGCGCCGTACTCCCGCTTCCGGGTGGGATGCGCGCTCGAGGCGGACGACGGACGCGTGTTCACCGGCTGCAACGTGGAGAACGCCTCCTACGGGCTCACCATCTGCGCCGAGCGGGCCGCGGTCTGCGCCGCGGTGGCTGCGGGCGCGCAAGGGTTCCGGCGCGCCGTCGTGGTGTCCGACGCAGACCCGCCCGCGGCGCCATGCGGCGCCTGCCGCCAGGTGCTGTCGGAGTTCGGCGACCTTCGGGTGGACGCCATCGGCGCCACGCGGACCCTCAGTTGGACCATGACGGAGCTGCTTCCCGCGGCCTTCGGGAAGGACCACCTCGCGTGAGGGCTCGCCTCCGGCTCGGCTGGCAATGGGCGGGCGGGATCGCGGTCCTGGGCGCGGCGATGACCGCGTGCCAGGAGCGGCTCACCTCGCCCGCCGAATGTCCCGAGCTCTGTCCGGGCGGCTCCGCGCAGGTATTCGACACCACCGTCATCGCGCTGCAGGACCGGGACAGCAGCTTCACCGGCTATGTGGACCGCGGGGCGGGGCCGGCGCTGCTCGTCTCCAACGGCTTCACGGCGTCGGACGATCGCGCCGTCTACCGATTCGCCCCTCGGGGCGATTCCATCACCGTGCGCGATACGCTGCGCGCCTACACGGTGGACTCGGCCGTCATCGGCCTCACGCTCGTCGCCCGCGACACCAACGTCAACGGGCTCAAGGTCTACCTGTACCGGCTTCCGCCGACCGTGGACAGCACCGTCAGCTTCGACGTCGTGGATCCGCTGCTGGCCGACCCCGCCCTGATCGACAGCATCGCCGTGCCGGACTCGGTCAACGGCGGCGCGCTCCAGACGGTCCTCCGCGGCGCGGACGTGGACCGGCTGGGGCTCCCGGTGGGGGGTGACAGCGTGCTGGCCATCGGCCTCCGGATCGCGGCGGAGGCGCCGACGGGCGTTCGGGTCGGCTCGATTGCCGGGGGCACCGCGGCGACCTTTACCACCTACGTCACGGTGGACGTTCCCGATACGGGGCTGGTCAGGAACCAGTCGCTGAACCGGGCCTCGGTGTTCAACACGTTCGTCACCCGGGACCCGCCCCAACCGTCCGACTCACTGCTCACGGTCGGAGGCGAGCCGTCGTCGCGGGCCATCATCCGGTTCGAGCTCTCGGACGCGTTCCTCGACTCGGCGACGATCGTGCGGGCGACGCTCGAGCTGGTGCCGACCCAGCCTATCGTGAGCCTGCCCACCGATCCGGCGATACTCGAAACGCGTGCCGTCCTCGGCGACATCGGCGCCAAGTCGCCGCTCACGACGCAGCCCGCCCTCGTGCAGCAGGACACGCTGCCGGCGCTCCAGACGGACACGGTGCGGGTGGAGCTCACCCGCGTGGTCCAGGCCTGGCAGGCCTCCCGGGTGGCGCCGCAGTCGGTGTTCATGTTGCTTCGGCCGGAGGCGGCGAGCTTCACCCGCGCCGTCTTCGGCTCGACCCGTTCGCCCGCCGTCGGAGCGCCCCGGCTCCGGATCACGTACCAGCGCGCCTTCCCCTTCGAGACTCCGTAAGTGCGCCGAGCCCTCCTTGTCCTCGCGCTGGCGGCCGCGCCCGTCGCGGTCTCGGCCCAGTCGTCACAGTTCGGCGTGCGCGGGCTGGGGATGCCGGGGCGCCCGATCGGCGCCCGGGCGTTCGGAAGCGGCGGCGCCTTCGCCATGTTCGACCCCCAGTCGGGTCTCACTCCCGCCGCGCTGGGCGGGCTCGCGGCGCTGACCGCGGGATTCGCCGCGCTGCAGGACTTCCGGCACGTGGAGAATCCGGGGGGGAGCCAGTCGTTGCGCGAGACGCGGTTTCCCCATCTCTCCGTGGCCGGCCCGATCGGCAGCCGGCCCGGGGTCGTGGGGGTGAGCTTCTCGAACTACACCAGCCGCGACTTCACGCTCGCGAGCGCCGACACCATCCCGCTCCGCGGCGTCCCGGTGCCGGTGACCGACACGTTCGCCTCGCGTGGCGGGCTGAGCGATCTGCGGGCGGCGGGCGCGTACCGGTTCAAGGACGTGTGGATCGTGGGGGGAGCATTCCACGTCATCACCGGCTCCGCCCGGCTCAGTTCGCGGCGCAGCTTCGGGGACGCGGCGTACCAGGCCGCACGCCAGCGTTCCGAGCTGTCCTACACTGGAGTCGGCGTCTCGCTCGGGGTGGTGCGGAACTTCGGCAAGGCGCTCAGTGTCGCGGCCACCGTCCGCTCGGACGGGCACGTGAACGTGGACCGCGACTCGGCGCGGGTGGGCCGGATCGATCTCCCGTACACCTTCGGCCTCGGCGTCCGCTGGCGGGCACGCCCCGGGCTCGAGCTGGCCAGCCAGGCGGTGATGAAGACCTGGTCCGCCGCCAACAGCGACTTCCTGGCCCAGGGCGGCACCGGCGCCGACAACACGGTCGAGGTTGCCTTCGGCGGCGAGTACACCCCCGACCCGCAGCGGCCCGGCCGCCGGCCCATCCGGTTCGGCGCCCGCTACGGCACGCTGCCGTTCCTGCTCGTTCCCGGCGAGCAGCCGCACGAGCTCGGCGTATCGATCGGCACGGGCATACGGTTCGCGAAGGACCGGGCCGGCATCGATCTCGGGCTCGAGCACGTCTGGCGCTCCGCGGGCGAGTTCTCCGAGCGGGCCTTCCTCTTCAATGTCGGTGTGACGGTCCGCCCCTGACGGGGTATCTTTGCGCCATGGCCAAGCGCGTCTACATCGAGACCTACGGCTGCCAGATGAACGTGGCCGACTCCGAGCTGATGTTCGGGGTCCTGGGCCGCGCGGGATACACCCGCGCCAACGACCCGGCCGAGGCCGACGTGATGCTGGTGAACACCTGCGCGGTGCGCGACAACGCGGAGCAGCGGGTGATCGGCCGGATGGGCGAGCTCCAGCGATACAAGCGCCAGGGCGACGTGCTCGGCGTGGTGGGATGCATGGCGCAGCGGCTGGGCCCGGCGCTGCTCGAGCGCGTCCCCCGGGTGGACCTGGTGGTCGGGCCCGACGCCTACCGGAACCTCGACCAGCTCATCGGGATGGCCGCGGCAGGGCAGCGAACCAGCGACACCGGGTTCCGCGAGTGGGAGCACTACGAAGACGTGCCCGCGGTGCGGGAGAAGGGTCCGACCGCGTTCGTGACGGTACAGCGCGGGTGCGATTACCGGTGCACCTTCTGCATCGTGCCCTATACCCGCGGCCCCGAGCGCAGCCGGCGGCTGGAAGACGTGGTGCGGGAGGTCCAGGCGCTCGCGGCCGGCGGCACCTCGGAGGTCACGCTGCTCGGCCAGACCGTCAACGGCTATCACGACGGCCGCCACGACTTCGCCGACCTGCTCCGCGCCGTCGGCGCCGTGGCCGGCATCCGGCGCCTGCGGTTCACCAGCCCGTACCCGACGGACTTCACCCCGCGGGTCATCGAGGCCATGGCCGAAACGCCCGCGGTCTGCGAGCACGTGCACCTGCCGGTGCAGAGCGGCTCCGACGCGGTGCTCCGGCGCATGCTTCGCCGCTACACCCGCGCGCGCTATCTGGAGGTGGTGCGCCAGCTCCGGGCCGCCATCCCGGGCATCACCTTCTCCACCGACATCATCGTCGGGTTCCCCGGCGAGACCGAGGCGCAGTTCGAGGACACGCTCAGCCTTGTCACCGAGGCCGACTTCGATGAGGCGTACACCTTCAAGTATTCGGTGCGCGAAGGGACGCCCGCCGTCCGGCTGCGCGACCACGTGGCGGACGAGGTGGCGTCCGCCCGGCTCGACCGGCTCATCGAGGTCGTGCGGGCCAACGCGCGGCGCAAGAACGTGGCGCGCGTGGGCCAGGTCCACGAGGTGCTGGTGGAGCATCCGGCCCGGCGCGGCTGCCTCATGCTCGGCCGCACCCGCACCAATCAGCCCGTGCTGCTCGAGCTGCCCGCCAGCGCCGCGGGTGAGTATCACGCCTGCCGGCTCACCGGCACCACCGGGTCCACCTTCACGGGGGCGGTCGTGGCGCCCGCACTGGCGGTCCTGTGATCCGCAATGTGGTCGAGGAACACGTGCACGCCGCGTACGACTCGCTGCGCGCGAGGTTCCCGGAGTTCTGCGGCTGCGACGTCTGCCGCGACGATGCCCTGGTGTATACGCTCAACCGGGTGCCGGCGCGCTACGTCTCCAGCCGGCAGGGATCGGTGCTCACCGAGGTGAGCCTGGAGAAGGACCAGAGCCGCGCCGCCATCGAGGTGGCCATGATGGACGGCCTGAGGAAGATCTCGCAGGCGCCCCGCTGCGGGTCGCGGGGCGGGGGCCGGGCGCCCTGACCTTTCGCCGGCCGCGATGAGATCGCGGCCGGCCTTGCTGTTCACGTTGTGCTATGGGGCCGGTCTCGCGACCGGCCTCTTGCGTTTCGGTGGCCCCGCCGGCGCGCTCGCGGTGCTCGGCGCGGCCGCCGCGTCGCGGCAGCCCGCGGCGGTGCTGCTCGCGGCGGCCGCCGCGTTGGGCCGGCTGAGCGGCGGTCTCGCGTGGGAGGCGGAGGCTGGCCGTTGCGCGTCGCGCCTGCCGGCGGGGCGCGTGCGCCTCACCGTCCGGTTGCTGGAGCCGGCGGAGCTCGAGGGCGGCCGGACTCAGGTGGCGCCGGTCGGGGCGGGTTGCGCCGGGGATGTGGGTGCGCGCTGGCCGGCCGGAGTGCCGATGGCGGCGGGATACACCAGCCGGGTCGAGGGTACCTGGGTCCCGCGTCCCGGGCCGGCGGGCCGCGCGGACGGCATGCTGGTGGTGAAGGGCGCGGGGCCGGCCGAGGCCGAGCCGTCGATCGACGGCCGGCTCCGCAACGCGCTGGGTCGGGCCAGCCGCTCGCTCTACGGCGAGCGGGCTCCGCTGGTGGACGCGCTCATGCTCGGCCGGCGCGGGGGCATCGATCCGGCACTGCAGGACCGGTTCGCGCAGTCCGGGCTGGTGCACCTGCTGTCCATCTCCGGGTTCCATGTGGGACTGATCGGCGCCTGGGTGTTTCTCGTGGCCCGGCTGTGCCGCGCCCGCCGGGAGCACGCGCTGGTCCTCGCGGCGCTGGTGAGCGCGGCATATGTCGCCTTCCTCGGCTGGCCCGCGCCGGCCACGCGCGCCGCCGCGCTGGCCGTCATCGCCGCGCGCTGCCGGGTGCGCCAGCGGCACGTCCGTCCCGACGAGCTCCTGGCCGCCACCTGTCTCGTGGTGCTGTTGATCGATCCGTGGGCCGCGCTCGACCTCGGCGGCTGGCTGTCGGCCGCGGCGCTGTGGGGCGCCACGCGCTTCAGCCGGTGGACCGACGGCGCGCTGGGGCGCGCGTTTGGCTGGCGCACGCTGGGCTCGTCGGTGGGGGCCACGCTCGCCACCGCGCCCATCACCGCGTGGGCGCTCGGCACGGTGGCGCCCGTCGGCATCCTGCTCAACTTCGCCGCCATCCCGATCGCCGCGGTGGCGGTGCCGGGCGTGCTCGCGAGCCTGCTGCTCTATCCGCTGCTCGCGCCGGTCGCGCGGGCGTTCGCCGGCGGCACCGGGCTCATGCTGCATCTGCTCGAGCTGGTGGCCACGGCCGGCGCGGCGGTGCCCGGCGGGCACGTGCTGGTCGAGTCCGGCCGGGTCGGACCGGTACTGCCCTGGGTGGCGGCGCTGGCCGCGGGGTTGTGGGTGACCGCGGCGCGGACCACGCTGCGCGAAGCCTCGCGTCGGGCCGGGTGGGCGGTCACTGCCTCCCTGTGGATTGGCCTGGCGCGCGCGCCGCTGCCCGGCGCGGCTGACGGCGGTCGAGACCTCGCGTTACATTTTCTGGACGTCGGGCAGGGGGACGCGGCCGCCATCCGGACGCCCGGCGGCCACTGGATCCTGGTGGACGCGGGGCCGGCCGGCGGCGGCGCCGACGCGGGCCGGCGGGTGGTGGCGCCGTTTCTCCAGCGGCAGGGGGCCCGGGCGCTGTCGCTCGCCGTCGTGTCGCACGCGCACGCGGACCATCTCGGCGGACTCCCGTGGGTCATGACCCGGCTCAGGCCCGGGCTGGTGGTGGAGCCGGGCGCCGACGTCGCCGACCCGCGCTACACCGCCTTTCTCGGCCACCTGCTCGATGTCGGCGTGCCGTGGCATCCCGCCCGGGCCGGCGAGCGGTTCGAGCTCGACAGCGTCCGCTGCACGGTGCTCCATCCGGTGCCCGGCTGGGCCGGCTGGGGTGACGACGTGAACGAAGACTCGCTCGTGCTGTTGGTAGAGTACGGCGACTTTCAGGCGCTGTTCGCGGGAGACGCCGGCTTTCCGGCCGAAGCGGCGATGCGGGACCGGCTCCGGCGGGTGGACCTGCTCAAGGTGGGCCACCACGGGAGCCGCGGCAGCACGGGCGAGGCGTGGCTCGATGCGCTGGCGCCGACGGTGGCGGTGATCTCGCTCGGACGGAACGACTACGGGCACCCGGCGCCCGAAACGCTGGCCCGGCTCGCGGCGCACGGGGTGACGGTGCACCGGACCGACCGCGAGGGGACCATCACCGTACTCACCGACGGCCGGCGCATGACGGTGCGGTCGCGCGCAGGCCTGTCGAGCTACGACGTGCGGTAACGACCATCCACAGACACCCGGGGGCTCCGTGCAGACGTCCGTCACGACCATCGAGCGGTTCATCCTCGATCAGGAGGACCGCTATCCCGAGGCCACCGGGGAGCTGTCGAACCTCCTGTACGACATCGCGCTCGCGGCCAAGATCATCGCCGCCGCCATCCGGCGCGCCGGGCTGGTCAACATCCTCGGCAAGCAGGGCGCCCAGAATGTGCAGGGCGAGGAGCAGCAGAAGATGGACGTCCTCGCCAACGAGATCATCAAGAACTCGCTGAAGCACACCGGCCGGGTGTGCGTGATGGGCTCCGAGGAGGACGAGAACATCATTCCGGTCCCACCCGAATCCTCCGCCGGCAAGTACGCGGTCCTGTATGATCCGCTCGACGGCTCCTCCAACATCGACGTCAACGCCGCGGTCGGCACGATCTTCAGCATCTACCGGCGCGTCAGCCTGGAGGGACGCGGCACCGTGGCCGATGTCCTCCAGCCCGGGTGCCGTCAGGTCGCGGCGGGGTACGTGATGTACGGCTCGAGCACCATGATGGTGTACACGACGGGGCAGGGGGCGCACGGCTTCACCCTCGACCCGACCATCGGTGAGTTTCTGCTGTCGCACGAGCGGATCATCACACCGAGGGTGGGGACCTACTACAGCGTCAACGAGAGCAACTTCGGACGGTGGGACCGCGCCATGCAGACCGCGGTGCGCGGGCTCAAGGGCGACATTCCCGACGGGCTCGCGCCCAAGAACAGCCGGTACATCGGCTCGCTGGTGGGCGACTTTCACCGGAACCTCATCAACGGCGGCGTCTTCCTCTATCCCGCCGACACCCGGAACCCGAACGGCAAGCTCCGGCTCCTCTACGAGGCCAGCCCCATGGCGTTCATCGCCGAGCAGGCCGAGGGGAGCGCCACCGACGGGCTCAACCGGATCCTGGATATGGTCCCCGAGCATCTGCACCAGCGCACCCCGCTCGTGATCGGGAGTCGCGAGGACGTCGGCTTCGTGGCGGACACGATCCGCCGGGTTTCGCTCTCCGCCCGGGTGAGCGGGGCGGTCTCGCAGCCGGCGCTGTGAGTGCGAGCGGGGTGTCAGATGACAGCTCCGCCGTTCTGACCTCGGCATGACTTCCAAGCCCGTCTACACCCCCGCCGACTGGACCGGGGATCCGGCGCGCGACCTGGGCCGCCCCGGCGAGTTTCCCTTCACCCGCGGCGTCTACCCCAACATGTACACCGGCCGGCTCTGGACCATGCGCCAGTACGCCGGGTTCGGCACCGCGCAGGAAACCAACGAGCGGTTCCGGCAGCTCCTGGCCGCCGGGCAGATGGGGCTCTCGACGGCGTTCGACCTGCCGACCCAGATGGGCTACGACTCCGACCACCCCATGGCGCAGGGCGAGGTGGGCCGCGTGGGCGTCGCGATCGATACGGTGGACGACCTGGCGGAGCTGTTCCGCGGGATCCCGCTCGACCGCGTCTCCACCTCGATGACCATCAACGCCACCGCCGCCATCCTGCTCGCGATGTACGTCGTCGCCGGCGAGGAGCAGGGGGTGGCGCGAACGAAGCTCACCGGCACGGTGCAGAACGATGTGCTCAAGGAGTACGTCGCGCGGGGGACGTACATCTATCCGGCGGCACCATCGCTCCGTCTCGTGGCGGACATCTTCCGGTTCGTGAGCGACGAGGGGATGAGCTTCAACCCGATCTCGATCAGCGGCTACCACATGCGCGAGGCGGGAGCCACCGCGGTACAGGAGGTGGGGTTCACGCTGGCCAACGCGCTCGAGTACGTGCGGGTGGCGGTGGAGGCGGGGCTGGCGGTGGACGCGTTCGGGCCGCGGCTCTCGTTCTTCTTCGCGAGCCACAACGATCTGTTCGAGGAGACGGCCAAGTTCCGCGCGGCGCGGCGGCTGTGGGCCCGGCTGGCGCGCGAGCGGTTCGGTGCGGGCGACGCCACGGCGCGGCTCCGGTTCCACACCCAGACGGGCGGCGTCACCCTCCAGGCGCAGCAGCCGCTCACCAACGTGGTGCGGGTGACGCTGCAGGCGCTCGCGGCGGTGCTGGGCGGCACCCAGTCGCTCCATACCAACGGGTACGACGAGGCGCTGTCGCTGCCGAGCGAGGAGTCGGCCACGCTGGCGCTCCGGACGCAGCAGGTAATCGGCTACGAGAGCGGGGTGGCGGGCGTGATCGATCCGCTGGCGGGGAGCTACTACGTCGAGCATCTGACGGACGAAATCGAGGCGGGCGCCCGCGAGCTCATCGCCCAGGTAGACGCGCTCGGCGGGGCGGCGCGGGCCATCGAGCTGGGATTCTTCCAGGAGGCGATCGCGCGGAGTGCGTACGAGATCCAGAAGGCGCAGGAATCGGGCGAGCGAGTGGTCGTCGGGGTCAACCGGTTCACCGACGACTCGCCGCCGCCGGTCATCGAGACTCCGGACTTCTCCGCCCTCGAGGCGCAGCAGCGGACCCGGCTCGCCGAGGCCCGGCGGCGGCGCGACGGCGCGGCGGTGCAGGCCGCTCTCACCGCTCTCCGGAGCGCGGCCGGGGGCACCGATCCGCTGATGCCGCCGATTCTCGCTGCCGTGCGTGCGCGGGCCACGCTCGGCGAGATCAGCGATACGCTGCGGGACGTGTGGGGTGTCTATCGGGCTGCGTGATTTCGGGTGGCACCGCGCGGGAGCGGCTCGCTCGGCGGCCACGCTGGAGGCAACGTGGTGCATGATTCACCACAGAGGCACAGAGGGCACAGAGGAGGCGGATAACAGGATATCTCAGGAAATTATTGGGGCGGCTGTTGAGGTGCATCGCGCGTTGGGGCCTGGGCTGCTGGAGTCCGGTTATCAAGCGTGCCTGGCCCACGAGTTGACGCTGCGTGGGCTGCGATCGGAACAACAGAGGGAGCTCCCGCTCGCCTATAAAGGCATCGCTCTGCGGAACGGCTACCGGATCGACCTGCTGGTCGAGGGGCGTATCGTCGTCGAGGTGAAGGCGGTCCAGTCCATCGAGGCGGTCCACCGGGCCCAACTGCTCACTTACCTCAAGCTACTGGACCGGCGGATCGGCCTTCTGATCAATTTCAACGTCGAGATTCTAGTCCATGGTGTCCGTCGGATCGTCAACGGCTATTGAAGCGCCCTCTGTGCCCTCTGTGCCTCTGTGGTGAATCCGATGCTCACGACTTGAGTAGCCCCGCCAACGCCGCTAAGTTTCGCCGCTGATTTCGTTTACCCAGTGAGCCCCGATGCCGACCTACGAGTACAGATGCCCCGAGGGGCACCTGTTCGAGAAGTTCCAGAAGATGACCGACAAGCCGCGGGCCCGGTGCCCGGTCTGCGGCCGGCCGGCCACGCGGAAGATTTCCGGCGGGGCGGGGCTCGTGTTCAAGGGGAGCGGGTTCTACATCACCGACTACGGCAAGGACGGCAAGGGCCCCCGGAAACCCGAGACGGAGAAGCCCGCCGCGGAGCCCAAGTCCGACACCGCGGCCAAGGCCGACGCCAAGCCAGACACCAAGCCGGCCGCGAAGACCGAATCGAAGCCCGTCAAGCCCGCCGGCCGCGGCGACCGGAAGGCTTCGGGCGAGTGAGCGACGCGCTCCGCGCCGAGCTCGCGAGGGCCGCCTCGCGGCTCGGCGCCGATGGGGTCGAGTTCGTGCTCGAGCGCCCGCGCGACGCCGGCCACGGCGACCTCGCCACCAACCTGGCCATGGTGCTCGCCCGGCGCGAGCGCGCCAACCCCCGGAAGACCGCCGAGCGCGTCCTGGCCGAGCTCCGGCTCCCGCCCGAGGTCGTCGAGCGCACCGAGATCGCCGGCCCCGGGTTCATCAACTTCTGGCTCTCGGAGGACCAGCTCGCCGCGGCGCACCGCCGGATCCTCGAGGAAGGGCCGGCCTACGGCCGCTCCACCTTCGGCGCCGGCATCAAGGTCAACATCGAGTTCGTCTCCGCCAACCCCACCGGCCCGCTGCACGTGGGTCACGGCCGCGGCGCCGCGCTGGGCGACGGAATCTCGGCGCTGCTCGAGTGGACCGGCCAC
>DASSBA010000086.1:0-3825 GCA_035699205.1 Gemmatimonadales bacterium | reverse complement strand
TTCGCCACGATCCTGCTCGGGATTGCCATGACCGACGCCCGGGCCTACATCATCCCGCACGAGTTCTCGATCGGCGGAACCGTGCTCGCGGTGGCCTTCGCGGCGGCGCTGGGGGAGGGCCTGCCGGGAGCGCGGGAAGCGCTGCTGGGCGCGTGCTTCGGTGCCGGACTCGTGCTCCTGATCGGCGAGGTCTCGGAGATGCTGGCAGGGCAGGAAGCGATGGGCGGCGGCGATTGTGCGCTGATGGGCATGGTGGGGGCGTTCTACGGGTGGGAGGCGGTGGTGCCCGTCGTCGGCATCGGAGCGGCGATCAGCGTCGTGCTGTACGCCCTCGCCTCGATTCGGCCGCGCGCACCCGCGGCCGCGGCCGAATCCGTCGGCGGCGGGGAGGCCGCCCCGGCGCTCCGCTGGGGGATGCTGCTCAAGCTGCTGCTCGCGGGCGGCGTGCTGATCGTCGCCATGGTGGCGGCCATGCGGGGGAGGGTGTTCGGCGGCGTGCTGCGGGCCGGATTTGACGGCACCGTGTTGGCGGGGGTGGTCTACTACGCGGCGTTCCTGGCGCCGGCCAGTCTGCAGGGCGGATGGCTGCGCGTCGTGGGACTGCTGGGCGCGGCGGCCGGCGTGGCGTTCGGCGGCGGGCTCTCACCGGCGCGGCTCGCGGCGGGGGTAGTGCTGGCGGTCGCCTCGCTGTGGTATGCCCGGCGGGTGCCGGTGGCGGAGTCGCCTGCTACGACGGAAGAGTTGAACGCGGGCGGGTATCTGCCGTTCGGCGTCGGCCTGGCGCTCGCGGCGGGCATCCTGGCGCTGGCGGACGCGTACCCGGGGATCCGGGCGGGCGTCGCCGAATACCTCCAGGTCTTCGGGATGTCATGAGGCCGTCGCGTGCGGCATGCATCGCGGTGGTCTGGTTGCTGGCCGGCGGCGCGGGTGCGTGCAGAGGCCAGAGCCGCGAGGCGCCCGAGGCCGCCGTGCTCCAGCGACTCGTGGACAGCCTGCGCGTGCCGGTGGAACGGGCGACGGGACTCGCGTTCCGGACGCCGCCGCGCTCGGCGCTGCGGTCACGCGAGCAGGTGCGCGCCTATCTCATCGCCAAGCTGGACGAAGAGCTGCCGCCCGAGCGGATGCGCGGCCTCGAGACCGCGTACCGGCTGTTCGGCATGCTCCCCGACACGCTCGAGCTGCGGAAGCTGCTGCTCGATCTCTACGCCGAGCAGGTGGCGGGCTACTACGACCCCGACTCGGCGACGCTGTTCGGCGTGGCCGGCGCCGACCGCGCGCAGCTCCGGCTGGTGCTGGCGCACGAGATGGTGCACGCGCTCCAGGGCCAGTACCTGCCGCTCGACTCCATCCTCGAGTCCACGTCGAACAACGACCGGCTGACCGCCGCCCAGTCGGTGCTCGAGGGGCAGGCGACGCTCGCGTCGATCGACGTGCTGACGCCGGGGCAGGGCGTCACCAGCACCCCGCAGTTCTGGGAGATGTACCGCGACCAGGTGCGGGAGCAGCAGTCCGCGATGCCGGTGTTCGCGCGGGCGCCGCTGGTGGTACGCGAGGCGCTGATCTTTCCCTATCTCGACGGCGCCGAGTTCATGCACTGGTGGCGCACCAGCGGACCGAAGGACACGCTGCCGTACGGACCGCGCATGCCGGTCTCGACCGAGCAGATCCTGCACCCGGTGCGCTACCTCAGGCACGACGAGCCGGTGTCGCTCGCCTTTGCGCAGGACACCGGCGTGGTGTATGAGGACGTGCTGGGCGAGAACGAGATCCGGGTGCTGCTGGCCACGCTGGCCGGGTCGGACGAAGTGCAGACGGTCGTGCCGATCGGCTGGGGTGGCGATCGGTACCGGGTGTACCGGACCCCCGCGGGGCCGGCGCTCGTGTGGTACGTGGTGTGGGACGACCAGCGCTCGGCAGAGCGGTTCGTCCGGAGCGCCGGCCCGGGGCTCCGGCATACGGCGCGGCCGGGGTACCGGGCGGAGCTCGAGGCGACGAGCATCGGCGGGCGCCCGGCGGCGCGGTACGTGCTGGCGCCGGAGGGCTGGCGAAGATGGGGAGCGGTACCGGGAGTGGCTGGGGAGCGAGATGCCGCCCCCGAGTCACCGTGAGCGGAGCTCCGCGCGGGACGTGCTCAGCCGGATCGGAACTCGGCGACGCCGATCCAGCGGCCGCCGGCAAGATCCCTCGCTTTGCTCGGGATGACAGTTCCGCCCACGACACTATCCTCCGCCTGACCGCCTGACCGCCTGACCGCCTGACCGCCTGACCGCCTGACCGCCTGACCGCCCGACCGTCACCGCACCGCCAGGTTCACCAGAAACGCCACGAGCCCCACCAGCCCGCCGAGCACGTACCCCAGTCGCACGATCAGGTCCAGCTCCCGCTGCGTCACGTTGCGGACGATCTCTTCCATCCGCTGGGTCGAGAAGCCCAGCACCTTCTGCTCCACCATCTCCGGCACGCGGATCTGCTCCACCACGAGCGGGATCTGCTCGTGCACCCACGCCCACGCGGCGTTCGTGAGCCCGGCGCGAATCGCGTCCGTCGTGTCGTCGCCGAGCCAGTCGGCCGGGCGTCCGATCGGGCGCGCCAGCAGGCGCTCGGCCACCTGCGCGACGCTCTCCTCCACCCACCGGCGTCCCGCCTCGCCGGCGAGCGCATCCGCCGCGGCATTGGCGAGCCGCTCGGGCGGCACCACGCCGAGCAGGTCGCCCCAGGTACGGCGTTCGGCGGCGTCGAGCATGCGGTCCACCGTGCGGGCGATCGCGCCACGCGTTGCCGGGTCGCGGGCCACGCGCACGAGCCAGTCGCCCAGGTTGCGGCTCAGGGCCTCGCGCCGCTCGGGCGAGAACCGGCGGAGCCGCTCCGCGAGCGGAATCCGCAGGAAGTTCACCACCGCGTCGTTCACCGCGCGCGCCGCCTGCGCCTTGATCTGCGGCTCCGCCAGCGATTCGGCGAACCGGTCGAATCCCTCCTGCTCGAACCCGTCCACCAGCCGCTCGATGGTGCGGTCGGTCACCACCAGCCGCGCCAGCAGCCGTTCGTGGAGGAGCAGGTCGCGGACCGAGTGGTCGAACGCCGCGCGGAGCGCGGTCTCGACCGTGGCGCGCGCTTCGGGGTCGGCCAGCATCGCGCTCAGCCGCTCGAGGGCGATCGGGAGGTAGTCGGTAATGGCGAGCTCGAGCGCGCCGACGATACCGGGCGGAAGCCGGTCGAGGAGCGGTTCTTCGTCCGCCGCCATCCGGTCGAGCTGGCGGTCCACGAACCTGCGCAGCGTGCGCTCGAGCTCGTCCCCCTCGGCGAGGCGCGCCACCCAGCGCTCGACGGTGCCCTTGAGCGCCGCGCGCCGGGGCTCGGTGAGCGACTCGGCGAGCGGCCGGTCGCCCAGCTCGGTCCGGAGCCGCTCGACCCAGTCGGTTACCAGCCGCTCGAACTCGGGCGAGCGGGCGTAGCTCGCCACCCGCTCCGCGACCCGCGGTGCCATGCCGTCGATCGCGCCATCGAGCGCATGCGCCAGGTCGGGCGTGAGCTGCTCGCGGAGCGGGCCGCGCTCCCGGTCGAGCACCGCGGCCAGGATCTTCCCCATCGCGTCGTCGAATGCCTGCCGCACCGCCGGCGCGCCGAGCCGCTGGGCCAGGTCCTCGGGCGTCAACAGTCGCTCGCCCACTGTACGGCCGATGCTCCGGGCCAGGCGGGCCTTGTTCTTGGGAATGGCCCCCTGGAGGCGGAACGGGCCGACGCCGCGCAGCTCGTAGGGGTGGAACAGCATCCAGATGGCGACGGCGTTGGTGATGCCGCCGGAGATCGCCCCGACGCCGATGGTGA
>DASSBA010000085.1:0-27206 GCA_035699205.1 Gemmatimonadales bacterium | reverse complement strand
TCCTTCCTGTTCTTCGACTGCCTGCGCAATCGCGAATTCCCCACCACGATCACGATCCGGGACGGCGCCACGCTCGATTACCTGCCGGAGCCGGACATCTTCCACGACATCGCCGGCCACGTGCCGATGCACACCGACCGCGCCTTCGCCGACACTCTGGTGCGGTTCGGCGACTGCGCACATACGGCGGCCGAGATCGTGGCGGGCATCACCGACGAGCAGGAACAGATCCGCCGCGTCACCAGCATCTTCAAGGCGCTCGCACGGTTCTTCTGGTTCACGATCGAGTTCGGGCTGATGCGAGGGCCGGATGGACACGGACTTAAGGCGTACGGCAGCGGACTGCTGAGCTCGCACGGCGAGATCGCGCACGCGATCGACTCGCCGCTGGTGCAGCGCTACCCGATTCAGCTCGAGTGGGTCATCAACCAGTATTTCGAGATCGACCATTATCAGCCGCTGCTCTTCGTGGTGGATTCGTTCGACCACCTGTTCGATCTGGTCGGCGAGCTGGAGCGGTGGATGCGGGAGGGCAAACTGGACAACGTCTCCCCCGGGGAGCCGGCGGTGAGCGAGCCCGATCTGCGCAGCTTCCTCGAGGCGTCCAAGGGGAAGTAAACGGCTTGACACCAGCCAGCGGGCTGATGACATTCACCCCTCAGCCGCGGGCGTAATTCAGTGGTAGAATGCCAGCTTCCCAAGCTGGACGTCGCCGGTTCGAGTCCGGTCGCCCGCTCTCCGGAGGCGCCTGCCCCTCCTCGATTTCGATCGTGGCGGGGTTTTTCGTGTCCGCAGCACTTCCCACCGCGGTACCGCGGGCGCGCGACGCGCTGGAGCGTGTGACGAGCCTCACGGCCCACCCGAGTCCGATGGCCGAGTATGCCCCAACGCGGGCGCTCCCGACGGGCGCGGCCGGAGTTACTCATCAGGAGGCCACATGAAACGATTGATACTCGGGATCGGGGCGCTGGCGGCGATGCTGCTCGTTCCGGCTACGGCCAGCGCGCAGATGCCGGTCGTACTGGTCTGCCAGGACGGCACCACGCAGCCGGGGCCGTCGCAGGTGGGATGCAAGGACCATGGCGACGTGGACTGGAATACGACCAACGCGTGGACGAAGATGCGGGCGGGGCAGTTCGCCGCGACGGACACGGTGGCGTGCATGGACGGCCAGGCGGCCGCCGCGTCGGCCACGGCGTGCGACAGCCATGGCGGCGTGGACAGCGTCTCGACCCTGGCGGCGGTGCGGCGCCGGGCGCAGGCGAACCGGTATGCGCGGCCGGACAGCGGCAAGATGGCGGCGGACAGCACCCGCGGCTATGAGCCCGGCGCGACCGGCAGTGATACCAGCATGCAGCATCCCATGAAGGACAGCGCTTCCATGGGCGACAGCTCCGCCATGAGCGACAGCTCGTCGACCGGGGCGCGAGCGGGAACCGACACCTCCCGCTCGCAGTAGCTGCGGGCCACCTCGCCGCCGGTGCGTGAGGATCAAGCGTACATGCGGCGATGTCTCGAGCTCGCGCGGCGTGCACTCGCTGCGGGCGAGGTCCCGGTCGGCGCGCTCGTCGTGCGCGACGGCGTCGTGATCGGCGAGGGATACGAGCGTACGCGCGAGCGGCTCGACCCCGCGGCGCACGCGGAGATCGAGGCGCTCCGCGCCGCCTGCCGCGCCATCGACGCCCTCGATCTCTCGGGCGCCACACTCTACACCACGGTCGAGCCGTGCGTGCTCTGCGCGTATGCCGTGCGGCAAACGCGCATTCATCGCGTCGTGTTCGGCGTGAACGCCGGTGTCATGGGCGGGGCGAGCGGACCCTACCCGCTGCTCACCGCGCCCACGCCGTTCGCGGGCGCCGCACCGCCCGCGGTGACGGGTGGCGTTCTCACCGAGGACTGTCAACGCCTGCTCGCCGAGCGATAATCGAAGGGACCTCTCGCGCAGGTGCCATCGCGGCTTGACTCGCCGCGTCGGCGGATCGAAGATTACCGCACCCCCGCGAGCACACCCAGGTCCCCGTGAATGAGCACGTCCGTCGTGCCACTCGTGCGCGGCACACCCCGGCCGCCGGGCTGCGCGTCTTGTTGGTCGCCCACGACCCGACCCTGGCCGCCGGCGTGGTCGCCGCGCTGCGCACGGACGGACCGCCGGGCTTTGCCGTGGTGGCCACCCCGACGGTATCCGGCGCGCTCGGGCGGCTTCAGTCACAGCGATTCGACGCGGTGCTGCTGGACCTGGCGGTCCCCGACCTCGCCGGCCCCGCCGCGATCCTGTCCCTCCACGAGCGCTGGCCCGAGCTGCCGATCGTCGCCATCGGACCGGACACCGAACCAGCCGCGGGCGCCGAGGCGCTGAAGCTCGGCGCCCAGGAACTGCTCCCGCGCGGGTCGGTGAGTGGTCGGGAGCTGGCCCGCTCGCTCCGGCATGCGGTGTGGCGCGCGGCGGCCGGGCACGCGCGGGTGCAGCGCGAGAGCGTGCGGCAGCTTCAGCGCATCACCGAGGGAATCCCCGGCGCGGTCTATCACTACCGTCTCGCCCCGGATGGGGGCGACTCATTCCGCTTCATGAGCGCGGGAATCCGGAAGCTGGCCGGAATCCCGTCCGACGAGGTCGAGGCCGACGCGCGCCGATTCTGGTCGCTCGTGCACGCGGATGACGTCGCGAGGTGCAGCGAGTCGCTGCTCCAGTCGGCCCGGACACTCCGGCCCTGGCTGCAGGAATTCCGCCTGACACCGAAGCATGGCGTGCCCAAATGGATCCGGGGAAGCGCGCTGCCGACTCCCGAGTCGGACGGCGGCACGCTGTGGAACGGCATCTTCGTGGATGTCAGCGAGCAACGGCTGCTGGAGGAGCAGCTGCGGCAGGCGCAGAAAATGGAGGCGGTGGGGCAGCTCGCCGGCGGCGTCGCGCACGACTTCAACAACCTGCTCACCGCGATCGGCAGCTCGGCCGACATGGCCCTGGAGGAGCTCGCGGATCCGCAGGCGCTGCGGGAGCACCTCGGCGAGATCCATCGCGCCGCCGTGCGCGCGGCCGATCTGACCCGCCAGCTCCTGGCCTTCAGCCGCCGCCAGGTCCTCAATCTCGAGGCGGTGGCGCTCGGCGACGTGGTGCGCGAGGGCGAGCGGATGCTCCGGCGGCTCATCGGGGAAGCCATCCGGCTCGAGACCTCCATCGACCCGGAGGCGCCGCCGGTGCGGGCCGATCGCAGCCAGCTCGCGCAGGTCGTGATGAACCTGGCCGTGAATGCGCGTGACGCCATGCCCCAGGGCGGCACGCTCACCCTCGCCACCGGCCATCGCATCGTGAGCGCGTCGGATGCCAGGCGCGAACGCGGCCTCTCGCCGGGCGCCTACAGCCTGCTCATCGTGCGCGACACCGGGGCGGGCATGGACGACGCCACGCGCTTACGCATGTTCGAGCCGTTCTTCACGACGAAGGAGCAGGGGAAGGGGACCGGCCTCGGGCTCTCGATGGTGTATGGCATCGTGAAGCAGACGGGCGGATACGTGCACGTGGACACGGCGCCGGGGCGCGGCACCGGGTTCACCATCCACCTGCCGGTCGCGGCGCTGCCGGTGGGCCCGCCGCATCGGCAGCCGCAGCGCCGTCGAGTGCGCGGCCGCGGCACCGAGACGGTGCTCGTGGCGGAGGACGAAGATGGCGTGCGCGCGCCGGTTCGGCGGATCCTGGTCGCGCACGGCTACCGCGTGCTGGAAGCGGCCGACGGACCCTCCGCCCTCCACATCGCGGAGCATCACGCGGGGAAGATCGACCTGCTGCTCACCGACGTGGTCATGCCGGGCATGAACGGCGGCGAGCTCGCCCGCCGGCTGCGGGGCCTGCGCAGCGGAATCCGGGTGGTGTTCATGTCGGGGTACAGCGCCGAGGCGGTGGCGACCCATGGCGTGCTCTCGCCGGGCGCAGCCTTTCTGCAGAAGCCGTTCAGCGTCGAGGAACTGCTGGAGCGGTTGCGGGAGGCGCTCGAGCACGTGGAGTCGTAGCCCCCGGCTCGCCTCACCAGCGTCGGTGGAGCGCAACAGACGCGCAGGCGCTTCCTGGCAATCGCGGCTTCCCGATTGGCTCGAATCCTGCGTCCCGCGCGGGGATCCCCTCACACCATGGCTCCAATGGCCGCAGCTCCGCGCCGTGCCTCCCACCTCCTGCTCGCCGCGTCGCTCGCGGTGGCGTCGGCCACCTGCGGCGGCGATGACCCGACGCAACCCACCGCCGCCGAGCCCACCCCGGGCGTCTCGCTCGCGGTCGGCCCGGCCGCCACCATCAAGGTGACCATCCAACCGCCCGCCAGCGCGCTGGACCAGGAGGTGTGGAACCCGAGTCGTCAGCCGGTCGTGCTGGTGAAGGACGCGAGCGGTCAGGTCGTCCCCGGCGTTGTGGTCACGGCGAGCATAGCCACCGGCTCGGGGCGACTGCAGGGGACGCTCAGCGCCACGACGCTCTCCACCGGCAAGGCCAAGTTCGCTGATCTGGGGATCGCGGGGACCGGGCCGCACAGCCTCCGGTTCGCCGCCGGATCGGCCGCCGCCAACTCATCGCCGATCACGCTCGGCGCCCTGCCGGCCGAGGCGGCGACAGGCAGGTGGGACGCACCGGTCAACTGGGACATCGTCCCGCTGCACATGAGCCTGCTGCCGACGGGAAAGATCCTGGCCTGGGGCAAGTACGAAGCGGGCACCGCGATGATGGCCAACCCGCGGCTCTGGGACCCGACGGCCGGACCGCCGACCACGGCGGTTCCCGTGCCCGCGGACACCATGCTGTTCTGCTCCGGTCACGCGATCATGGCCGACGGCCGTGTCATGGTGTCCGGCGGCCACAAGGCCGACGATCGCGGGCTCGACGTCACCAACATCTTCGACCCGTTCACGGAGCGCTGGACCCCGGGCCTGCCGAAGATGGCGAAGGGGCGCTGGTATCCCACGGTGACCACGCTCGCCGACGGGCGGATGGTCACGGTGGCGGGGCGCGACACGACGTCCACCGAGGTGCTTCTCCCCGAGATCTGGGAGAACGGCCGGTGGGTCCGGCTCACCGGCGCGAGTCTCAAGCTGCCGTACTACCCGCGGCAGTTCCTCGCGCCCAATGGCAAGCTGTTCTACGCCGGTGAGCGGGTGAAGGCCCGCTGGCTGGACGTGGACGTCGTCACGTCCAGCGGACGCGGCCGGTGGAGCACGGCCTCGGGATTCACCCACCTCTGGCCATACAACCGTGACTACGGCTCGGCCGTGATGTACGAGACCGGCAAGGTCCTCGTGGTCGGGGGCGGCGGCAATCCCGGTTGGAGCACGCCCGATCCGAAGTCGGGAACACCGACCGCGACCGCCGAGACGATCGATTTGAACGTGACCGGGCCGCGGTGGAGCAGCACCGCGGCAATGCACTTCGCCCGCCGGCACCTCAACGCGACCATCCTGCCGGATGGCCAGGTGCTGGTGACCGGCGGTACCAGCGCGGGCGGCTTCAACACCATCTCCGGCGCGGTGCACGCGGCCGAGGTATGGAGCCCGCGGACCGGCCAGTGGACCCAGCTCGCCAGCAATCGCATCGATCGGGCCTATCACTCGGTCTCCCTGCTGCTGCCCGACGGCACGGTGCTGCACGGCGCCAGCGGCGACGCGAACGTCCCGCTGACACCGGAGCCGTATCCGGCACAGCGCAACCACGAGATCTTCCGGCCGCCATACCTGTTCAGGGGCACCCGGCCCACCATCACCAGTCTCTCCAAGACCACCGTGGCCTACGGCGAGAGCTTCTTCGTGACTACGCCGTACGCCGCCCAGATCACCGAAGCACGGTGGATCCGGCTCGGCTCGGTCACCCATGCGTTCGACGCAAACCAGCGCGCCAATACGTTGACCCTGACGCGACTCTCGGGGAAGGTGCGCGTTACCGCGCCGGCCACGAGCCGGCGCGCACCCCCGGGTCACTACCTCCTGTTCCTGCTGAACCGGAACGGGGTGCCCTCGGTCGGCAGGATCGTCAAGGTGCAATGAGCGAACGGGAGGTCGCGGCGTAGAACCGCTCCCTCCCGTGTCGTTTCGTGCTTGCCGGAGGCCCTACCGGACCGGGTAGATTCCCGGGGTGACCACACCGATCTCCTCCTTCGATACCGCGGCTGCCGCGCAGGCGCTCGAGCGGGCGCTCCACGAGCGGTTCGGGCTCCGGGCCTTCCGACCCGGCCAGCGCGAGGCCGCATCGGCCGTGCTCGAGGGCCGCGACCTCGTCGCCGTCATGCCCACCGGCGCGGGCAAGTCGCTCTGCTTCCAGCTCCCCGCGCTCCTGCTCGACGGCACCACCATCGTGGTCTCGCCGCTCATCGCCCTCATGAAGGACCAGGTGGACGGGCTCCGGGCCCGCGGCATCGCCGCCGCGGCACTCCACTCCGGGCTGGCGCCGCACGAGCGCGCGGCGGCGGAAACCGAGCTCGCCGCCGGGCGGCTCGACCTGCTGTACGTCGCGCCCGAGCGGCTCGGCAGCGCCACGTTCCGGGAGTCGCTCCGACGGATCGCGCCCGCGCGGCTGATCGTGGACGAGGCGCATTGCATCAGCCAGTGGGGTCACGATTTCCGGCCGGACTACCGGCGGCTCGCCGGATTCCGGGCCGAGCTCGGGGTGCCGGCGGCGGCGTTCACGGCCACGGCCACCCCGGATGTCCGCGCCGACATCGCGACCCAGCTGCGGCTGCGCGATCCGCTTGACCTGATCACCGGCTTCGAGCGCACCAATCTCACGCTCGCGGTCGAGACCTGTCGAGGCCGTGACGAGAAGGCCGCCGCGCTCGCGCGCCTCGTCGCCGAGGTCGGCCCGCCGGGGATCGTCTACGCGGCCACCCGCAAGGCGGTGGAGCTCTGGGCGGACTACCTGGCCGGCCTCGGGCTGCGCGCCGGCCGCTACCACGCGGGGCTGTCCGACGAGGAGCGCTCGCGGGCACAGGAGGATTTCGTGGCGGGCCGGCTGGACGTCATCGCCGCCACGAACGCGTTCGGGATGGGTGTCGACAAGGCTGACATCCGGTTTGTCGCGCATGCCGAGCTGCCCGGCAGCGTCGAGGCATATTATCAGGAGGCCGGGCGCGCGGGGCGCGACGGACAGCCCGCCCGCTGCACGCTGCTGTTCTCCCCGGCCGACATCCGCACCCAGGAGTTCTTCCTGGCCGGCGCGAACCCGTCGCCGGCGGTGCTGCGCGCGGTGTGGCGCCTGCTCGGCGAGGGGCTGGCCGATGAGGAGATCGTGGAGCGCATGGACCACGACGCCGGCTCCTCGATGAGCGCGGGTACCGCGGTGCGCCTGCTCCGCCGCACGGCGGAGGGCGCCGGAGTGCCCCCCGGGTCGGGCCCCATGCCGCTGGCCGACGACGTGCGGGAGCTCAAGGCCCGGCGCGACCGCGAGCGGCTCGACACCATGGTGCGCTTCGCGTATTCGCGCGGGTGCCGGACCCGGTTCATCTACGACTACTTCGCCGGGGGCGCCCGTGGCGGCGCCGCGCCGCGCTGCGGCACGTGCGACGTCTGCCTGGGCTGGGGCCGGGTCACGGGGCGGCCGCTCGACGAGGCCGAGCTGCTGCGCGTGCGGATCGCCCTCTCGGGAGTGGGACGCCTCTCGGCTCGATTCGGCGTCGAGCGGATCGCGCAGGTGTTGACCGGGAGCCAGGTGCGCGAGATCCTGGACCGGCGGCTCGACCGGATACCGACCTACGGCAAGCTCGCCGGCGTCCCCATCGAGCAGGTCAAGGATCTGCTCGGCGCACTCGCGGACGCGGGGCTGATCGAGCGGCAGGGAATCGAGGGTGGCCGCCCCGGCGCCTTCGTGCTCGCGCTCACGCCGGAGGGTCGCCAGGTCGCGCTGGGCCAGGTCCGGCCGGAGCTGGCGCTGCCGGCCCCCCGGGCGCCGCGGAGCCGGACAACCCGCGCGCCGCGGCGGGCACCCCGCGGGGGCGAGGCCCCCGATGCGGCTGCTGCCGTGCCCGCGGGGCCGGCCGACCCGGCGCTGCTGGCACGGCTCAAGGGTTGGCGCTCCGACGAGGCGCGCCGGCAGGGGATGCCGCCCTACGTGATCTTCCACGACCGTACGCTGGAGGCACTGGCGGCGGCCCAGCCACGCGACAGGGAAGCGCTCCGGCAGGTCCACGGCATCGGTCCGGCCAAGCTCGAGGCGTACGGGGAGCAGCTGCTGCGCCTGCTGGCCAGCTAAGAAGTCACTTCCTCACAAGATGCGAAGTGGTTCGAGGCCTTGAATTTACCGCCTCGCCCGACGATCTTTGCGGGCTGGATTGGAACGAGCGTCTCGGGGAGGTGCGCACGGATGATTCGGGTGACCGCGGTAGCGCCGGAGTCGATTGCGGAGGAGCTCGGGCTCCGGGCAGGCACCGAGCTGCTTTCAGTGGATGGGCGGACGCTCGAGGATTTTCTCGACTGGGAGTTCCTCACCGCCGAGGAGGCGATGCTGCTCCACGTCCGCCAGCCGGACGGCGAGGAGATCGAGTTCGACATCGAGCGGCCGCTCGGGGAGCCGCTCGGCGTGTCGCTCGAGCCGGCGCGCATCCGCCGCTGCGCCAACCGGTGCGACTTCTGCTTCGTGGACGGGCTGCCCGACGGGCTGCGCGACGTGCTCTACATCCGGGACGACGACTACCGGCTCTCGTTCCGTTACGGCAACTTCGCCACGTTGACGAACCTGAAGCCGCGCGACGTGGAGCGCATCATCGAGTACCGGCTCTCCCCGCTCTACGTCTCGGTCCACGCCACCGACCCCACCGTGCGCCGCTATCTCCTGCGGAACCCCACGGCGCCGGAGATCCTGCCGCAGCTCCGCGCGTTCGCCGACCACGGCATCCAGTTCCATACCCAGATCGTGATGTCTCCCGGCGTCAATGACGGCACGGTGCTCGAGCAGACGCTGCGCGAGCTGTACGAGTTCGGCCCCGAGATCCTGGGTTGCTCCGTCGTACCGGTCGGACTCACCGAGTTCAGCAAGCACCACCTGGTGCGCGAGCCCACGGCCGAGGAGTGCCGCGCGGCCATCGGCCTGGTGGACGCGCGCGCGGCGATCGCGCTCGGGGAGCGCGGGATCCACTGGGCCCTGGGCGCGGACGAGCTGTACCTGCGAGCCGGCGTCGAGCTCCCGCCGGCCGAGATCTACGATGACTTCGACCAGGTCGAGAACGGGGTCGGCAGCGTCCGCTGGCTGCAGCGTCAGATCGCGCGGGGCGCGAGCGAGCTGCCCGCCTGGTCGGGCCGCCGCATCGGCGTGGTGACCGGCACCGCGATGGCACCGCTGATGCCGATGGTGCTCGAGCCGCTCGCCCGGGCAACCGGCGCCGGCTACGAACTCCTTCCGGTGGTGAACACGCTGTTCGGCGCCTCGGTCACCACCGCGGGGCTGCTGCCGGGGACCGCGGTGCAGCAGGCACTCGCGGCACGGCACGATCTCGATCTGGCACTGCTGCCGGGCGAGATCGTGAACGACGACGGGATCTTCATGGACGGGATGCGCCTCGACCTGCTGGCGGCGTCGGTCCCGATGGAGCTCCGGCTGTCCAAGGATTTCGTGGACGCGCTGCGGGAGCCCGCGGCCGCGTGAACAAGCCGACGGTCGCCGTCGTGGGCCGGCCCAACGTCGGGAAGTCCACGCTCTTCAACCGCATCCTCGGCGGGCGCCCCGCGATCGTCTCCGAGCGGCCGGGCACCACCCGCGACCGGCACTTCGGTGACGCCGAGTGGCAGGGCCGCCACTTCTGGCTGGTGGACACCGGCGGACTGGTGCCCGAATCCGAAGACTCGATGGACCGCGCGATCCGGCAGCAGGTGGAGTTCGCGCTGGCCGAGTCGGACGTGGTGGTGTTCGTCGTGGACGGCCGCGAGGGGCTCAATCCGGTCGATCACGCGATCGCCGACGTGCTCCGGAAAGCGCACCGCCCGGTGGTGCTCGCCGTGAACAAGCTCGACGACCTCGAGCGCAGCACCGCACAGTACGACTTCTATCAGCTCGGCTTCGGCGATCCGTTCGGCGTGAGCGCCGCGATCGGGAAGGGAAGCGGCGACCTGCTCGACGCCGTCGTCGAGCGGCTGCCGCCGTTCGACCCGGCGGAGGCGGAGGGCGCCATCCACGTCGCCGTGGTCGGCCGGCCGAACGCGGGGAAGTCCTCGCTGGTCAACCGGCTGCTCGGCCAGGAGCGCCACGTGGTGGCCCCCGAAGCCGGAACCACGCGCGACGCGGTGGACTCCCTCTTGCGCTATCGAGGGAAAAGCCTGAACTTCATTGATACCGCAGGCTTACGTCGACGTGCTAAAGTGGAAGATGATCTCGAGTTCTACTCGTCCCTCCGGACCGAGCGGGCCGTCGAGCGGGCGCAGGTGTGCGTACTCGTGGTGGACGCGACGCTGGGGATGCACAACCAGGACCTCCGCATCGCCACCGCGGCGTGGGACCAGGGGTGCGGTCTGGTGGTCGTGGTGAACAAGTGGGACCTGGTCGAAGGCAAGGACGCCAACACGGCACGGCGGGGACAGGAGGCGCTGAGCGCGAAGGCGCCGTTCCTCCAGTACGTGCCGTTCGTCTACGCCTCCGCGCTCACCGGGCAGCGGGTCCGCAAGATCCTCGACCTCATCCTCGAGGTCGCCGAGAGCCGGGAGCAACGGGTGCCGACCGCGGAGGTGAACCGGGTGCTGACGTCGCTGCTCGAGCGCAATGCGCCGCCGCAGAAGCCGGGCGAGGAGGTGAAGCTGCTCTACGCCTCGCAGATCGGTGTGGCGCCGCCGGTCTTCGCGGTGGTGAGCAACCGGCCGGACGACGTGCCGGAGGCCTACCAGCGGTACCTCGTGCACGGTTTCCGGGCGGCGTGGCCGTTCGCGGGCTCGCCGCTCCGGCTCAAGTTCACCGCGCGCGGCTCCCGGCGCTGATGGCGGCGCTCCCCTGGCTCGCCGCGTCCTACCTGCTCGGTGCCGTTCCGACGAGCTATCTGGCGGGGCGGCTGTTTCGCGGCATCGACCTGCGCGAGCATGGGAGCCGCAATCTCGGCGCGACCAATCTGTACCGGGTGCTCGGCTGGCGGTTCGCCATCCCGGTCGGGCTGTTCGACGCGGCCAAGGGGCTGGTGCCGGTGCTGGTCTTCGCGCCACGGGTATCGTCGTCGGAGCTGTTCGCGCTCGTGTGCGGCCTGATGGCCGTGCTGGGGCACGTGTTCTCGGTGTTCGTCGGATTCCGGGGCGGCAAGGGCGTGGCTACCGCGGCCGGCGTGATGCTCGGACTCACGCCGGCCGCCCTCGGGGTGGCGATCGCCGTCTGGCTCGTTCTGGTGTTCTGCACCGGCTACGTGTCGCTCGGCAGCATCGCCGGCGCGGCGATCTTTCCCCTCGCGGTGCTCGTGCTCGACCCGCCCTCGCAGCCGCTCGTGCTCTGGCTCGACGTCGCCGTTGCGGCGGCGATCATCTGGCTCCATCGCGCTAACATCAGGCGCCTGCTCAACGGGACGGAGAACCGCTTCGGCCGCCGCGCGGCCCCGGCGCCGCGCCGGTGAGCGCCGTCGCGGTGCTCGGCGGCGGCAGCTGGGGCACGACGCTCGCCAATCTGCTGGCGGAGAAGGGCGAGACGGTGCGGCTGTGGGCGTACGAGCCCGAGGTGGTCGAGGCGATCAACCGCGGCCACGAGAACCCGGTGTTCCTCCCCGGCGTGCCGCTGGCGCGCGGGCTGCGAGCCTTCGCCGACGCGGAGGAGGCGGTGCGGCGCGCGCCGGTCATCGTCTCGGTGGCGCCCAGCCACGCGGTGCGCGATGTCGTGGGTCGCGTGGCCGGAGCGGTGATGCCGGGCGCGCTGGTGGTGAGCGCCACCAAGGGCATCGAGTCCGACACGCTCGCGCTGATGTCGGCGGTGATCGCGGAGTGCGTGCCGCGGGCGCGCTTCGCGGCGCTCTCGGGGCCGAGCTTCGCGCTGGAGGTCTGCCACGGCCAGCCGACGGCCGTGGTGGCGGCCGCGGGCGACGCGGCGACGGCGCGCGACGCGCAGCACCTCTTCGCGACGCCGGCGTTCCGGGTCTACTCGGGAGCCGACGTGATCGGCGTCGAGCTGGCGGGTGCGCTCAAGAACGTGATCGCGATCGCCGCGGGCATCCTCGAGGGCCTGGGCCTGGGCCATAATCCCCGCGCGGCGCTCATCACCCGCGGACTCGCCGAGATCACCCGGCTCGGCCAGGCCATGGGAGCCGATCCGATCACCTTTGCCGGTCTGGCCGGGATGGGTGACCTGGTCCTCACCACCACCGGGAGCCTCAGCCGCAATCGCGCGCTCGGCGTGGCGCTGGCACGAGGGGAAACGCTCGAGCAGTACCGCGCGGCGCACCGGAGCGTCGCCGAGGGGGTCAACACCTCGCGGGCCGGCGCCGCGCTCGGCGCACGCCACGGGGTGGAGCTGCCCATCATCGAGAAGGTGCATGACGTGCTGTTCACCGGCAAGCCGGCGCGTGACGCCGTTCCCGAGCTCATGGGGCGCGAACTCAAGTCGGAGCACTGGAGATGACCACCACCCGGCCGGTCCAGGAGTTCTATTCCATCGGCGAGGTCTGTGCCCTCACGGACCTCAAGCCGCACGTGCTGCGCTACTGGGAGAGCCAGTTCCGCTTCCTCAACCCGGCCAAGAACCGGTCGGGGAACCGGGTGTACAAGAGCCGGGAGGTGGAGCTGATCATGCTGGTGAAACACCTGCTGTACACCGAGAAGTTCACCATCGACGGCGCGCGCCAGCGCATCGACCAGTACCGGCGCACGGGTGAGCTCCGCGCCTCGGCGCGCACCGCGTTCGCGGCCGAGCTCGCCACCGAGATCCGCGCGACGATCGAGGACGTGCTGGCGGTCCTGGAGGGTCGAGGCCAGCTTCCGCCGCCATGAATATCCTGGTGACCAACGACGACGGGATCCTCGCGCCTGGCGTGGCCCTGCTGGCGGACGTCTGCCGCGAGGTGGCGACCGTCACCGTGGTGGCGCCGGACCGGGAGCAGAGCGGCACGTCCCATTCCCTCACGCTGCACCGGCCGCTCCGACCCGCCCGGCGTCCCGACGGCGCCTGGCAGGTGGACGGCACGCCCACCGACTGCGTGATGCTGGCCGTACAGGCGCTGATTCCCGAGCGGCCGGACTTCGTGTTCTCGGGAGTGAACCACGGCCCCAACATGGGCGAGGACGTGTTCTACTCGGGCACCGTCGCGGCGGCCATGGAGGCGGTGACGCTCGACGTCCCCGGCATCGCCATCTCGTTCTCGGGCAACCAGCCGGAGATCCTGGGCACGTACCGGCCGCTCCTGGTGGAGCTGGTCCGGCGCATCACCAGCGTGCCGAGCTTTCCGGAGCTGATGCTGCTCAACATCAACCTCCCGGCGGTCCCCGCCTCCGAGGTGCTGGGTATCCGGGTCACGAAGCTCGGGAGCCGGTTCTTCTCGGAGTCGCTCACCCGGATGAAGGACCCGTGGGGCCGGGAGATCTTCTGGATCGGCGGCGGCACGATCACCTGGACCGGCACGGAGAACTCGGACCACCTCGCCGTGGCCGAGGGCTACATTTCGGTCACGCCGCTCCACATGGACCTCACCAACTACTCGCTGCTCGAAACGGTCAAGGGATGGTCGCTGGAGGGGTAGGGGAGGGCGACGGCTACGGAGGATACCGGAGCCAGCTGGTCGAGGCGCTGCAACGGAAGGGCATCCGCGACCTGTCCGTCCTTCGCGCGGTCGGCACCGTCCCGCGCCACCTGTTCGTGCCCGAGAGCGTGCGGCACCGCGCGTATGACGACGCGGCGCTCCCGATCGGCGGGGGCCAGACGATCTCCCAACCCTGGGTGCAGGCGCGCTACCTCGAGCTCTGTGCGCTGAGCGGCCGCGAGCGGGTGCTCGAGGTGGGCGCCGGCTCGGGCTACCAGACCGCGCTGCTCGCGCTGCTCGCGGACAGCGTGTTCGCGGTCGAGCGGATCCCGGCGCTGGCGCAGCACGCGCGGGCCGCGCTCGAGGCCGCGAGGATCCGGAACGTCACGGTGCTGGTGGGCGACGGGACGCTCGGCTGGCGCCCGTTCGCCCCCTACGACGCGATCCTGGTGGCCGCGGCCTCGCCCGAGGTACCGCTGCCGCTGATCGAGCAGCTCGCGCCGGGGGGCCGCCTGGTCATCCCGATCGGCGACCGGAGCTCGCAGGTGCTGTCGCTGGTGCAGCGGGTGGGCGACGAGGTCCGCACCAGCACCGTCGCCGATGTCCGCTTCGTCCCGCTGCTGGGCGAGTTCGGGTTTCGCTGAGCCGCATCTCTTCGTCCGGAGCGCACGCATGGAACTGCTGAAGCAGCTGGCCGATCTCTTCCTCCACCTGGACACGCACCTAAGCCAGGTGATCGCCCAGTACGGGGTGTGGACCTATCTCATCCTGTTTCTCATCATCTTCTGCGAGACCGGCCTGGTGGTCACGCCGTTCCTGCCCGGCGACTCGCTGCTGTTCGCGGCGGGCACCTTCGCCGCGCTCGGCGCGCTCGACCTGCGGCTGCTGGTGCCGCTGCTCCTCGTGGCGGCGGTGGTGGGCGACACGGTGAACTACTGGGTGGGCGCCTACATCGGACCACGCGCCTTCGAGGGCAACCTCCGGTTTCTCCGCAAGGAGCACCTGGACCGCACGCGCGCGTTCTACGAGCGGCACGGCGGCAAGACGATCATCCTGGCGCGATTCGTCCCGATCGTGCGCACGTTCGCGCCGTTCGTGGCCGGCGTCGGCACGATGAGCTACCCGCGATTCATTACCTACAACGTGGTCGGCGCCGTGCTCTGGGTCGGGTTGCTCGTGCTCGCCGGCTTCTTCTTCGGCAACATCCCGGTGGTGCGGGAGAACTTCACCGTGGTGATCCTGGCCATCATCGCGATCTCGGTGATGCCTGTGGTCATCGAGGCGGTGCGCGGGAGGAGGCGTCCGGCGTGATCTGCCGGTTCTTCGTGGCGGGCGTGGTGCAGGGGGTGGGGTACCGCTGGTATGCGGCGCGGCATGCGCGTGAGCTCGGCCTGTCCGGGTATGCGCGGAACCTGGACGATGGCCGCGTGGAGGTGGTGACCACCGGCGACGCCCAGGCAATGGCACGGCTGGAAGCGCTGCTCCGTGCCGGGCCGGCCCACGCGCGAGTGGACACGGTCGAGCGGCACGACGAGGTGAGTGACCTACACGTCCCGACACGGAGCTTCGACATCAGATGACGAGCGTGACATCGCTGGGCCGCCACGTCCTGGATACTCTGCGCGCCGTGCCCGACTACCCGAAGCCCGGCATCCTCTACCAGGACATCACGCCGGTGCTCCGCGAGGCCCGGCTGCTCCGCACGGTCGTCGAGGCAATGGCCGAGCCGTTTCGCGCGCTCGGCGTCACCCACGTGCTGGGCATCGAAGCCCGCGGCTTCATCCTCGGCGGCGCCGCGGCCGTGGAGCTCGGGGCGGGGTTCGTGCCGGCGCGGAAGCCGGGGAAGCTCCCATGGGAACGGGTGGCCGAGTCGTACGACCTCGAGTACGGACAGGACGCGCTCGAGTGCCACCGGGACGGGTTGCCGGCGCCCGCCCGGGTGCTGATCGTGGACGACGTGCTCGCGACCGGCGGTACGGCGCGAGCGGCGGGTCAACTGGTACGGGCGCTCGGCGCGGAGCTCGTGGGATGGAGCTTCCTGCTCGAGATCGCCGGCCTCGGCGGGCGGGACAAGCTCGACGGGGGCATTACCCACGTGGTGGCGAAACGCTGACGGCAGGGTTACCATACCGGCCGGCCGGGGCCCTCCGCGCTCCTCGGGGGGCGGCACCTCAGAGACTACATCAGGTCGAGGCCCTAAGTTATTTTCCGGCAATAGCCGGCCCCCGTAGCTCAGATGGATAGAGCAGCAGTTTCCTAAACTGTTGGCCGCGTGTTCGAGTCACGCCGGGGGCACTCGAGAACGGCAACGGGCGGATCACAACCTCTCAGTTGAGCAGACATGGCGACGACAGTGCAACCCACGACCCGTGAACGGAGCAGCGTGGAGGCAACCGCGGCAACCCCCTGGTATCGCGACCGCAACCGGCAACTGGTGGCGGGCGCCGTCGCGGTCATCGTGGTGGCGCTGGTGGCCTGGCTGCTGGTCAGCAGCAGCCGCCGCAAGGAGGCCTTCGCGGCGAACAGCCTGAACCAGGCCCGCGCGGCCGCGGAGGCGGGCAACCTGCCGCTGGCCTCGAGCGAGCTGCAGAAGCTCATTCAGACCTACAAAGGCACCGACGCGGCCAACGAGGCCGTGATCACGCTCAATCAGGTGCGCATGGTCAACGGGCAGAGTGAGCTGGCGGCGGTCGGGCTGCGGGAGTATCTCGCGACCAAGCCAAAGCCGGAATACGCGGCGCCCGCGTACGGGTTGCTGGGATCGGCGCTGGAGAACTCCAAGAAGTGGCCGGACGCCGGGGAGGCGTTCGCCAGTGCGTCGAAGGCGGCGGACGTCGATTACCTCAAGGCCCGGTACCTGGTGGACGCCGGCCGGGCGTACCGCGAGGCCGGAAAGCTCAAGGAGGCGGAGGCTGCGTACCGGGAGGTCATCCAGAAGTACCCCAAGAGCACGAGCCTCACCGAGGCGCAGGTGCGGCTGGCGGAGCTGACGGACGGAAAGATGTAGGCCGCTCGGGACCAGTCCGCGACAGACGCGGCGGAGTCGCCAACCACGGCGACTCCGCCGTTTCGTTGCGCCGGATGGCGGGGGCTCGTTCCGGCCGGCCGGCGGCACAGGCATCCTCGAGGCCGGCACGATCGAGGAGGGGCAAGGCCATAACCGAGCTCGAGGCCACCAGGATCGAGCCCAGCGCGGTGAGCGACGACGTGTTCGAGCCACCCGCGGGCTTCACGGCCGTCGGGGGTTGCCAGATCCCGGTCTACGACGTATAAGATATGTTATGTTAAGTGACTGCGAGGATAACTGTGGAGAACTGTGGAGTTCTCCCGCCCCCGCCCACCTATCTGATTGAATTGATTTGGGTTACTGCGCGAACGCCGGCCGGTGGAAAATCGTCGGCCTCCCAGACTGCACGGAACACGAGCTTCCCCTGGCCGCCGAGCCAGACATCCGACACCTGGCGGCCCTCCAGCGCCGCCCGGACGAGAAGCGGCTGACCTCCCCTGCTCACGAACCCCACTGGGAGCGAGGCCTCACCCCGAAGCGCCAGGCTGGCTCCGGCCGCCACGGTGCCGGTGCCGCATGCCAACGTTTCCCCTTCCACGCCGCGTTCGTAGGTGCGGATGCGCCAGGGCTGGCCCCTTCCGCCGGGGGCCACGAAGTTGACGTTGGCGCCCGCCGGACCGAGCCGCGGGTCGAACCGCAGACTGCGCCCGCGGCCGAGCAGGTCGATCCGTTCGATATCGTCCACCCGGACCACCAGGTGCGGCACGCCGACCGTGGCGAATGCCATCCACCGCTCGCCGGACGCCGGCTCCAGGCCCGCGACCTCCTCCGCCATCGGAAAGTCGGGCAGGCCGATCTCCGCCTGATCGCCACCGCGGACGGCCCGGGCGCGGATGACGCCGGCATCGGTCATGAGGCACAGCTCTCCCGGCGGAACGAGCTCGAGGTGGACGGCGAGCCTCGCACTGCACAGCGCCGCGTTGCCGCACATCGCTGCTCGCGAGCCGTCGGCGTTCCAGTAGATCATCCGGACCGATCCCGGCGCCTCGGGCGCCAGGATTACGAGGCCATCGGCGCCCACGCCGCCGCGGCGGTCGCAGACCGCGGCGATCCGCTCGGCCGGCCACGCCTCGGGTCCCGCGGCGCGGCCGTCGAGCAGGACGAAGTCGTTCCCCGACCCCGTCATCTTGTACAGGATCGTCCCCCTCACAGTTTTCCCACCAGCGATTGGAGCCGCAGCCACCAGACCATCCAGATCGCCTCCCGGACGATGCGCTTGTTCATCTTGCTCTGGCCCTCGACCCGGTCGGTGAAGACGATCGGGATCTCGACCAGACGGAAACCCTTCTTCCATGCACGGAAGCTCATCTCGATCTGGAAGGAATACCCGTTGGACCGGACGCGGTCGAGGTCGATCGACTCCAGCACCTGCCGGCGGAAGCACTTGAATCCGCCGGTGGAATCGCTGAGCGGCAGGCCGGTGACCCGCCGGGCGTACTCGTTGGCACCTACCGACAGCAGCAGCCGCGCGATCGGCCAGTTGATGACGTTCACCCCGTGGCGATAGCGCGAGCCGATCACGAGATCGGCATTCTCGACGGCGCGCAGGAACTCGGGGAGGAACTTGGGGTCGTGGCTGAAGTCCGCGTCCATCTCGAAGATCAGGTCGTATCCACGCTCGAGGGCCCAACGGAATCCCGCGATGTACGCCTTCCCCAGCCCGGCCTTGGCGGGCCGGTGCAGCACGTGGATCCGCGGGTCCGCGGCGCTCAGCTCGTCGGCGAGCCCGCCGGTACCGTCCGGCGAGTTGTCGTCCACCACGAGCACTTCGAGCCGCGGATCCTGCTGCAGGATCTGCGGCACGATGAGGGGCAGGTTCACCCGCTCGTTGTACGTGGGAATGACGACGAGCGCCCGCTCAGCCATCGGCTTTCCTCCCCCGACGCCCCCGCCAGAGCGGCGCGCTCAGCAGCACCGCGGTCGCGAGCAGCGCCGCCAGCGTGACGAGCTTCCCCTTTGCGTACGCCGCCGAGGCGAAGTGCAGCGTGACCTCGCGCGCACCGGGCGGGAGAACCACGCTCAGCAGCGCGTGATCGGCGCGCTGCAGGGGCGCCGGCTTCCCGTCCACCTCGACGTGCCAATCAGGATACCAGGTCTCGCCGACGACGAGGTAGCTCGGCCGTTCGGCCGCGCCGTTCAGCGTGATCCGCATTCGACCGGGCGCCCAGTCGGCGAGGGTGGCGCGCACCGGCACGGGCTCGGGCACCTGCCCGCCGCGGATGGGCTCGGGCGAGACCGAGGCCGTGTCGGGGTACAGCGCGATCCGATCGTACGGAAACCGCTGGTCGATCACCGTGGGCACCACCTGGTCGTCGGGGAGCTTGGCCGCGGCGGGCAGCACGCGCACGTACGCCGGCAGCGTGTCGCGCTCGAGCAGTACGGCGGGCGCGCCCGGCGTGGTGGTCACGGGGCCGAGCACCCGGTGATAGCCGGGGACCGCCTGCGCCTCGGGCAGCAACAGATAACGGACGGCGAGGAGGTCCAGCAGCGCCGCACTGCCGGCGTTGCGCCACTGCCCTTTGCCCCCGAGAAGCTCGTCGTAGAACCGGACCTCGTTGCCGTGGTAGCCCAGCATGGTCTGGATGTCGTGGGCCATGAGGTAGGAGCCCTGATACACACCGGCATCGAGCACGCGGAACGGCTTCCGCTCGGCGCGCAAATGGCTGGTGACGGCGTCATCAGCGTAGATCACGGCGGCGGGGTCGCGAAAGTCGAAGAAGAGACGATCGATGCTCCACATGTCACCGATCACGACCGCAGCCATGGCCGCGGCCGCGAGCCCCCGGCCGAGCCGTCCGACCCACACCGTCCACAGCGCCACCCCGCCGACGCCCGTGACGAGCAGCAGCCGGAGCGCGCCGGTCTGGAGCGCGGGCGCGTTGGCAGCTACCCGCTCGGCCTGTTCCGGACCGGCGAGCACGACGGCCACCGACTGCAGCACCCCGAGCACGCCGAGCACCGCGATGCCGCCCAGCACCGCCAGCGGAACGAGCAGCGCATTGCGCGACACCTCACGACGGAGGAGCCGGTCCATGCCGAATCCGGCAAACGCCGCCACCGGGAGCGCTACGAGGAAGAAGGCCATGCCCGGCGCGCGCACCTTCTTCATCATCGGCATGACCTCATACCACGCGTAATAGAATGGCGTGTGGCCACCGAAGGAGACCAGCAGGAAGAGCAGCGCGATCGCGCCGAGCGCCCGCACGGTGCGGCGGCGGGTCCGATCGCCCAGGCCCAGCACGGCGAGCACCACCACGATCGCGCCGAGGTATTCCGTGTGCAGCTTGAAGAAGTTGCGGCCCCAGTAATTCTGCAGCACCCCATTGAACTGGGGCAGCACGGTCGTGACGATCTCCTCCGGCGGCATGGAGAAGCCGGTCGCGTACGCCCAGCCCCCACTCGGACCGCCCGCCGCGCGCGGCGAATACGGAATGTACTGAAGAAACGGCAGCACCTGGATCGCGGCGATGGCGAGTCCGAGGACCACCGCACCGAACGCGAGGAGCAGCTCGCGCCCCCACCGGACGTCCGGCGGGCGCTCAGGATCGAGGAACACGAGGTACAGGGTCCACAGCGCCGCGGCGACCAGCAGGTAGTACGTCAATTGGTAGTGGGGACTCAGCATGCAGAGTCCCACCGTGAGAGCCAGCAGCCCGTACCCCCACCACCGCCGGTCACGCACCGCCGCAAGCAGCGCGAGCAGCGCGAGCGGCGCCAGCGCGGACACGAAGAGCTTGCCGTCGTGCCCCGGCTTGACCAGCGAGGCCACGATCCCGGTCAGCTCGTAGGCCAGCCCGCCCACCAGCGCGCCGGTCCAGCTCACGCGCAGCGCGCGCAGGAAGGCGTACATGCACACGCCCGCCAGCACGATGTGGCCAAAGAAGCCGAGGTTCATCGCCGTGTCGATCGGCAGAACCCAGCGCAGCCAGGCGGTCGGGTAGAAAATGTCCCCGTGCTGCGCGGCGATGTACGGCAGGCCACCGAACAGATACGGGTTCCACTCCGGGATGTGGCCGGTAGCCCGGAACATCTCCGCCCCGAACAGCCGGAAGCCGTAGCCGGCGATGTACTGGTCGTCGCCCAGCAGAAAACGCCCGGCCAGCATGGGCCAGCAGAGCGTGAGCGCCGCGAGCAGGAACACCGCCGTCGCCAGCAGCGCCGGACGGCGCGGCTCGAACGGGGGGACCGGAGGGGACTCAGGGTGCGACACGCGCTCTCCACCGGGAAAAGACGAGGAACGGGACGGCGGCCCCGAATTCGGTGATCGTGAGCAGCACCCGGGAGGCGACCGCCAGCGCCGTCGCCGCCCCGATGCCGAGGGGGCCCTGCAACATGAGGATGAAGAGCGCTTCCCGCACGCCCAGCCCGCCCGGGGCGAACAGCGCCAGGAACCCCGCGAGATACGACGCCGTGAACACGGCCACCGCCAACAGCGGGTCGAGCCCGGCCGCCGGCAGGAGCCCGCGGGCCAGGAGCCAGAGGGCGAGACCGTAGCCCATCCAGGCCAGCAGGTTGGCGGCGATGCCGAAGCCGATCCCCGCAGCCGCGGGTGCCCCGCGGGCCTCCGCATCCGGTGCCAGCAGGCGGAGCAACCGGCGGAGGAACGGTGGCCAGAGGAGCAGCGCGACCCCGGCCACGGATCCGGCCACGAGCAGCGCGAGCACGGCGCGGGCGCCCGGGTGCGCCGCCTCGATGGCCTCGCGTCCGGTCAGGCCGGCCACCGCGGCACCGGTACCGATCGCGAGCCCCTGCATGACCACCGCCGACCCGGTCGCGGCCCACGGGGGCACGCCGGCCCGCTGGGCCAGCAGTGCCATCCCGGCGACCGCCCACACCTTTCCCGGGAGATACTTCCCCAGGCTGGACACCGTCCAGATGCCCCCGGCGGTCCAACCGTCGAGTCGCTGGCCCCACCCGGCGAGCACGCCGCGCCACGCCAGGATCAGCACGACGTACATGGTCCAGACGACGAGCGCGCTCAGCACGAGCCAGCCCGGCTCGACACGCCAGTCGAGCGGCTGCGAGCGGAGCGCCTCCCAGTTGCGCACCAGGCTCCGCGCGGCGAACGCCACGATGGCGAGCCCCACCAGTCCCAGCACCACGCGCACCCAGTGCCTACGCACCGAGCGCCTCGCGGTACCAGCCCTCGCACAACTCGGCCACGTGCGAGGGTGAGAGCCGCGCGCGCCACGACTCGCCGACCAGCCTGGCCACCTCCAGGCGCCCCGGATCCTGGAGAAGATCCAGCGTCGCGTCGCTGAGCGCCTCGGGCGACGGGAGCGTCAGCCGGCCCGCCCCCGTCTCGGGGACCACGTCGAGCAGCCCACCGCCGTCCCAGCAGGCGACCACCGGAACCCCCGCCATCAGCGCCTCCGCGGCGGCGAGCCCGAATCCCTCGCCCTGGGCGGGGAAGAACATGACGTCGGCCCTGGCCAGGTGGCCGATCACGTCGCCGGGCGCCACCGCGCCCGTGAACCGCACGAACGGCTCGATGCCGAGCCGGGCAGCCTGCCGCTCCAGTGCCGCCCGCTCCGGCCCGTCGCCCACCACGATCAGCGGCACGTCGTGGCCGCAGGAGACCAGGAAGGCCGTCGTCTCGAGCGCCAGGTGAATGCGCTTCTGGGCGGTGAGCCGGGCGACGACCACCGCGCCGCCACCGCCGGTGGTCCACGGCCAGTCGCGGGTGTCCACCGGCATGGGGTGCACGTGATCGGAGACGATGGGCCGGCCGGTGGCGTTCTGCACCCAGCCCGCGAGCTCGCGCGAGACCGCCGTCACGACGCGCGCCCGGTGGAGCACCGGTCGCGCGAGCCGGCGCGCCACGCGCGAGCGGCGCAGCAGCGCGGCATCGGTGCCGTGAATCGTGACCACCAGCGGCGCCCCGGTCGGCGCCGCGAGGCCGGCCGGCACCCACCAGTGGGCGTGGACCAGGTCCGCCCCCGCGGCCATCTCCTCGCGCGCCGCGCGGCGGAGGGCGCGCCAGAGACCGGCGAGCGCGCGCCACCCTCCCGGGGCGCGCAGCGCGGAGAGCATGGTGCCCTGGTACGCGAGCGTCTCCCGGCGGGCCGACGCATAGCGTACCCGCCGGACGCGGACACCGCCGATCTCCTCCTCCCCGCCCTGCCCCGCGTCGCTCGGCGCCACCACCCGCACCTCGAGCCCGCGCGCGACCAGCGCCGTGGCCAGGGTCGCGACGAACGCTCCCGAGAGATCACCGGGCCAGCGGGGATAGTTGTGGGTCAGGAAGACGACCCGCACGGCTCAGTCCCGCAGGTCGGGCTTGTCCAGCCGATCGAGCGCGCGGGCGACGGCCCGCGTCTCCTCCTGCAGTCCCGCGATCATCTCGCCGAGCAGTCCGAAGCCGAAGAGCACGATGCCGCTGATGACCATCGTCTCGACCAGATTGAGCAGCGGCCGGAAGCCGATGCCATAGCCGAAACGCATCACCAGCGCCACGATGCCCGCCAGGAGCCCGATCACGAACAGGGTCGCGCCGGCGATGCCGAAGAAGAGCATCGGCTTGCGGCCGAAGCGGAGCTGGAACCAGACGCTGAGCAGGTCGAAGATCCCGACCGGGATGCGGCGCCAGTTGAACTTGGAGACGCCGGCCCGCCGCGGATGGAGCGGCACCGGGAGGGAGTCGAGGCGGAAGCCGTCGGCCGCGGCGATCACCACCATGTACCGGTGCCAGTCGGGCCGGAGCGGCACTCCCTGCATGACCTCGCGCCGGTAGGCCTTGACCGAGTTGAGGTCGCTCACCCGCACGCCGAAGAGCCAGCGGCACAGCGTGTTGTAGACGCCGCTGACGAAGGCCTTCTCGTACTTCCCCTGCTTGGTGCCGGTGACGATATCGGCCCGGCCGGCGAGGATCGGCGCCACCAGCCCGGGAATGTCCTCGGGGAGATACTGCAGGTCGGCCGGGTAGAAGACGAACACGTCGCCGCGGGCCACGTCGCCGGCGGAGCGGAGGGCGTCGGCGATGCCGCGCTGGCGGCGGTGGGTGACCACGCGCAGAAAGGGATGGGCGCGCTCCAGCTCGCGCAGCACCCGGGCGGTATCGTCGCGCGAGCCGTCGTTGACGACCACCACCTCGAACGAGAATCCCGCCGGCGCGAGCGCCTCGCCGCAGAGCCGCACGAACTCGGGGAGGTTGTCCGCCTCGTCCTTGGCCGGAACGAGGACGCTGACGTCCAGCGTCTCGGCGGCACCAACGGTCATACCCGCTTCCGCATGCGCGCCGGCAGGATCCCGAGCTGGTCCCGGTACTTGGCCACCGTGCGCCGGGCGATCTGGATCCCCTGTTCCTGGAACAGGTGGACGATCTGCTGGTCCGTGAGCGGCTTGGCGCTGTCTTCCTCGCCCACCATCTTCTGGAGCTTGGCGCGGATGGAGCGCGCGCTGGCGTCCTCGCCCGAGGCAGTGGCCAGCGCGCTCGAGAAGAAGAACTTGAGCGGGAGCACGCCGCGCGGCGTCTGCACGTACTTCTCGTTGGTCACCCGGCTGACCGTGGACTCGTGCATGTTGATCACCTCGGCCACCTCGCGCAGGGTGAGCGGCCGGAGGTGCTCGATGCCTTTCTCGAAGAAGTCGCGCTGCCGGTCCACGATGAAGTTCATCACCTTCAACATGGTCTGCCGGCGCTGCTCGATGGCCTGGATCATCCAGTTGGCGCTGTTCATCTTCGAGGCGATGAACTCGCGGTTCTCCGGCGTCATCTTCTTCTTGTCGCGCGCGATCTCCTGGTACGAGCGGCTGAGGCGCAGCCGCGGCATGCCCGTATCGTTGAGGAAGACCTGGTAGCGGCCCCCGATCTTCTCCACGATCAGGTCGGGGATGATGTAGCCGTCGCTCTGGCTGGCGTGTTTGAGTCCGGGCTTGGGATCGAGCCGGGCCAGCTCGTCGGCCGCCGCCTGGACCGCGGCGGGCTCCACCCCGAACCGCTTGGCCAGGTCGTTCCACCGGTGCGCGATCAGATCCGGGAAAGCGTCGTGCACCAGGCGGTAGGTCAGCGAGGTCGTGTCGGCCTGCTCGCCCAGCTGGATCAGGAGGCACTCGCGCAGGTCGCGCGCGCCGATGCCGGGGGGGTCGAGCCGCTGAATGATGGCGAGCATCTCCTCGGCTTCGGGGAGGGTGTAGTAGGACGGAGCGGGAGAACCCTCCGTCTCTCCGTCCTGTTCGTCCTCTCCGTCCTCTCCGTCCTCCCGCCGTACATGCCCCTCGACGAGCTGATTCACCGACCCCAGGATCTCCTCCAGCGACGCCGCCAGATATCCCTCGTCGTTGATGTTGCCGAGGAACTCCTCGGCGAGGAGGAGCTGGCGCGGAGTCAGCGTCAGCATCTGGAGCTGCTCGCGCAGGTAGTCGATCAGATCCTTGGTCTCCACCGTGACCGGCTCGGTGTACTCGAGCTGCTCGTACTGCTCGCGGGTGCCGCCGACTTCGAAGCCATTGAGGAGGATCTCCTCCCAGTCCATCTCCTCCTCTTTCTCCTTCTGTTCCTTCTCCTGCTCGGCGTCCTTCTGCTCGGGCGTTTCGTCCTCGGGCTCCAGCAACTCCAGGAACGGGTTGGCCAGCAGCTCCTGCTTCAGGTGCTGCTGGAGGTCCATCATGGGCATGTAGAGCATGTCCATGGCCTGGTAGAGCCGCGGGTTGACGCGCAGCTCCTGCCGCATGCTGGTGTGCTGGGAGAGCCCCGTTCTCATGCCACCGACTCCAGACGGGCGCGCAGGCGCGCGGTGAGAGTGGGGCCCAGGTAGAGCTGGGCCACGCGGTCGTCGTACACGAGCTCGCTGACTTTGCCGGCCGCCTGCACTTTGCCTTCGAACATGATGTAGGCCCGGTCCACGATGTCGAGGGTCTGTTCGACGTTGTGATCGGTGATGAGCACGCCGATGCCCCGGTGCCTGAGGCCGGCGACGATGGTCTGGATGTCGTGCACCGCGATCGGGTCCACCCCCGCGAAGGGTTCGTCGAGCAGCATGAATTTGGGCTCGGTCACCAGCGCCCGCGTGATCTCGAGGCGCCGCCGCTCGCCGCCGCTCAGGCTGTAGGCGCGATTCCGCCGCAGGTGCTTGATCGAGAGCTCGTCGAGCATCCGGTCGAGCTGGCGCTGACGGTCCTCCCGCGGGAGGTTCCTCGTCTCCAGGATGGCCAGAATGTTTTCCTCGACCGTCATTTTCCGGAAGATCGACGGCTCCTGGGCCAGGTACCCGATGCCCGCGCGGGCCCGCTCGTACATCGGCGCCCGGGTCAGATCCAGCCCGTCCAGCCGGACCTGGCCCGCGTCCGGGCGGATCAGCCCCGTTATAAGGTAGAAGGTCGTGGTCTTTCCCGCCCCATTGGGGCCGAGCAGCCCCACGATCTCGCCTTGCGACACCCGGACGCTCACCTCGTCGACGACCCGCCGGCCCTTGAAGCTCTTGACCAGGCGCACGCCCTCGAGCACGCTGGTGGAGGCACGGTGGGGAGTCGGCGGCTTGGAGCGCTGCGCCGCGCGGCGGGCGGCGGTGAGCAGCGCGTCGTAGATCACCTCCCGGTCCTCGGCCACCGCGCCCCACCATGCGACCCGCGGCTGGACCGGATCCCAGTCCGTGGCGGAGGTGTCGAGGATCCAGCCCTCGGTGGCCAGGCGCGGCAGCACCGAGCGGCCGACGTGATCGCGGGTCTCGTCGCCCGTGATCTCCTGCTCCTTGGCGTTGCCGATCGCGTGATAGCAGGCGAGGTGCGCCTCGCGGTAGGCCATCACGAGGTCGGCGAACGCGGCGGTGTCGCTCGGGCCGGCGGCCTTGGCAATCGCGGCGAGGCCGATGGCGACGGAGGGGTCGCGGTCGCCGAGCGCGGCAATCCACTCGGGTGCGGTCATCGGCGGGCTCCCCGCGGCCGGGCGGTGTCCGCCGGGACCGCAGTCGAATCGGACGCCGCTTCGAGCTGGATCCCGTCCACCTTGCCGCGGATGTCCACCCGCTCGACGCCGCCGTCCGGCGCGGGGTTCATCGTGACGGTGATGGCGTCGCCCCGGGCGTAGTTGATGGAGGGCCGCCGCGGCGCGCTGGCGTTGCGCTCGAGATGGTAGGATTGCGCACCGGCCCGCGCCTCGATGCGGCTCAGCACCGCGCGCTTCCGGCCGGCCGAGTCCGCGGCCCCGAACCGGGCGATCACGGTATCGCCCCGCATCCAGTCGCGCTCCTTCGCGACGGTGTCCACCGTGCCGCCGAGCCATGCGTTCCCGAATCCGCGCACCTCCTTGAGGAGCTGCCCCGGCGATTCGAGCACGAGCGAGTCGGCCCGCATGGCATAACTCGGCGAGACCGCGTACGGACGCGTCTGCTTGCCCCAGGCCAGGGTGCGCTCGAGCTTCCGGTTTTCGAGGTCGAGCGCGATGGTGTCGGCCACGAGATCCCAGTCGCGGTTCACCGCGTGCGCCGCGCCCTTGGCCACGACCCGGTTCAACTCGCGCTGCTCGAGCTTGAGGTCGATGCGCTTGCCGCTCAACC
>DASSBA010000084.1:0-9271 GCA_035699205.1 Gemmatimonadales bacterium | reverse complement strand
CCACCCCGCCCCCGTGAACCACACCGTATCCCCCGGCGCGTAGTCGTCCTTGTCCGTCACGATCGAGAGCCCGTCCTCCGACGTCGCCGTCGCCAGCGCGATATTCCCCGGCACCTGCGCCGGCTCCCGTTCGGGACCCGTCGGCTGATCCTGACACGCCACCCCCAGACCCGCCAGCACCAGACAGACAGACCACGCGCGCGTACGCATTGCTCCTCCTGAGCAGAGAACCCCCGCGCCCCCGGCTGGGGGCGACAGCTCGATGTCACCGGTCGAACCGGCGCATCCTCATCGCGGATTGAATAGAGAGACCAACTGCGCGGAATCACCGACGCCGCTCGCACGGCCGGGCCGGATTCTCCCCGTCCCCGCGGCGTCCGGCGGCAGCGCCCGCAAGGACGCAGCCGCGGACCCCCTCCTCCGCCGCGGAGCCATGCACGAACGGCGGGGTCCGCCCCCCGAAAAGACACGGTGTTTTGGGGTCGTTGGGCGCAACGGAGCAGTCGACCGGGCAAGGAGATAGCCCAGGTGGCACCCCCCTTGCCGTTCCCGCCGGCGACACCACGATAATCCGCGCGACTTAGACCCTGCTTAGATCCGGGTGAGAAACCGGCTCAATGGCGCCGACTGCTCATGAATTCAGGCCCCGCCCCCTCAGGTCACGCTCAGGCATCGGTGCCGTACCGGGTTAGGCTGCTCGGCCGGCTCGCCCTGGAAGACGGCCCCGGACTTTCCGAGGGGCCGGCCGCCCGGCGGCGCTCGCTTGCGCTGCTTGCCGTGCTGGCCGCCGCGGGTGAGCAGGGGGTCCCGCGCGACAAACTGCTCCTATACCTGTGGCCCGAGAGCGACACCCGGCGGGCGCGGAACTCCCTTCACCAGACCCTCTACGCCCTCCGGCAGCAGCTCGGCCAGGACGCGGTCCTGGCCGGGATTCCCAATCTCGAGCTCAATCCCGCGCGGTTCACCAGCGACCTCTGGGACTTCGATGCGGCCCTTGCCAGGGGCGACATCGAGGAGGCGATCACGCTCTACGGGGGCCCATTCCTGGACGGGTTCTCGCTCCCCGAGCTCGTGGAGTTCGAGCAGTGGATGGAGGAGACGCGCGCGCGGGTCGCCCGGCGGTACGCGGACGCGCTCGAGTCGGCGGCGGCCCGCGCCACCGCGCAGGGCCACCACCGGCTCGCCGTCGAGCGGTGGCAGGCAGTGGCGCGGCTGGACCCCCTCAGCTCCCGCCCGGCACTCGGGCTGATCCGGGCGTTCGTGGCGGCGGGAAACCGCCCGAGCGCGCTCGAACACGCCCGCGTCTACGAGGAGCTGGTTCGCCGCGAGCTGGGCACCGCGCCGGATCCGGCGGTCTCCGCTCTGATCGAGTCGCTCCGCGCCGAGGGCATGCAGGCCGGGGCTGCGCCGGCGATCCGGATGCCCGCCCTGCCCCGGTCGGCCGGCCCGGAGCCCGCGCCGCCGGTCGGCGAACCCGCCGCGCCACCGCACCGCCCGAGGGCGCGCGCGGCCCGGCTCTGGAAAGCGGCCGTCGTCCTTCTCGTGCTGATCGACGGGGCCGCGCTGGGCACCTGGTGGTGGACCCGGCGGAGCGCCGCCGGTCAACCGCCCAGCCCCGGCCTCGTCGCCGTGTTTCCTTTTACGGTCGAAGGAAGTCCCGACGCCCAGTACCTCGGCACCGGCCTGGTGGATCTGCTGAGCACGAACCTGGAAGGCGCGGGAGAGCTGCGCAGCGTGGATCCGGAGGTGATGTTGGGCGGCCTCTCGCGGCGCGGCGCCCCCGTCCGGACTCCCGAAGACGCCGAAGCCGTCGCGGCCCGGTTCGGCGCGGAGTTGTATCTGCTCGGTACCGTGGTCGAAAGCGGCGGGCGGATTCACCTGCGGGCGGCGATGTACGACCGTGAGCGGGGCAGCGAGCCGGCCGCCCGGGCGACGGTCGACGGCAATGCGTCCGAGTTGTTCGCGCTGGTGGACCAGCTCACGGCCCGGTTGCTGGCGCAGCGACAGCACGGCCCCGAGGAGCGCCTGGCCGGCGTCGCGGCCGCGACGACCGGGTCCATCCCGGCGCTCAAGCGCTACCTCGCCGGGGAGCGGGAGCTCCGCGCGGGTCGGTACGTGCCGGCGCTGGAGGCCTTCCAGGATGCCATCGCGCTCGACACGGCGTTCGCGCTGGCCCACTACCGGTTGAGCGTCGCGGCCGAGTGGCTGGGCCAGGACAGCCTCGCGCGGCAGGCCGCCGCGTCGGCGGTCCGGTTCGATGCCCGACTTTCGGAGCACGACCGCCTGCTGGTCCGGGCGCTGGTCGGGCGGCGGTCCGGCGATCCGGCTCAGGCGGAGCGACTCTATCGGGAAGTGGTGGACGACTATCCGGACGACGTCGAGGCCTGGCTGCAGCTCGGCCAGCTCCTGTTCCAGAGCAATCCCCTTCGGGGCCGCTCGTCCACCGAATCGCGCTCCGCCTTCGAGCGGGTGCTCGCGCTCGATCCGGAAAACCAGGAGGCGCTGGTGCACCTCGCGCGCATCGCCTCGATCGAGGGCCGGCGCGGCGCGACGGACAGCCTGATGCATCGCCTCCTCGCGCTCGGCCCCACGGCCGAGGTGCTGGAGACCCGTGCCTTCCGCGCCTTCGCCCTGGGCGACCGGGATGCCTGGAAGCGGGTCACCCGCGAGATGCTGAAGCACCCGCCCGACGTCCCGCCGGTGACCGCGCTGCAGGTGGCGATCTATCTGGACGATCTTGACGGGGCCGAACGGTTCGGTCGGCTGCTCCGGGATCCCCGCTACTCCGACGACGTCCGCGGCATGGCGTACCGCCTGCTCGCGAGGGTGGCGGTCGCGCGCGGCCAGTGGAGCGCCGCGCGTGCCCAGCTCGATTCGGCCGGCCGGTTCGATCCCACGGCGGCCCTCGAGCTGCGCTCCCTGCTCGCGGCGCTTCCGTTCGTACGCCTGCCCCGCTCCGAGCTCCTCGGCATCCGCCGCGAAGTCGAGCGGTGGGACGCGAGGGTGGAGCGGCCGGGCGAAGCGTCCCACTCGGCTGGACACGCCGGTCTGCATCCGTACGTGCGTCGCTACCGGCTGGGGCTGCTCGATGCGCAACTGGGAGATACCCTCGGGGCCCTGCGGCAGGCCGCCTCGCTCGCGCGGGCCGGCGATTCCTCGAGGACGCTCAGGGCCGAGGCGCTGCACACCTTCGCGCGGAGCATCCGGGCACGTGTCGCCCGGCAGGGCGGCCGGCCGGCTGTGGCGCTCGAGCTGCTGGAGGGAGCCCACTGGGAGATGGTCGAGTCGATCTTCGAGTCGGAGGCCCTCGACCGCTACTACCGGGCGGAGCTCCTCTACGATCTCGGACGCGGCGCCGAAGCGCTCGGCTGGTACCGCAGCATCGCGGAGCGGGCGACGTACGAATTGGTGTACGTCGCTCCGGCGCGCTGGCGGCAGGGACGGATCGAGGAGATGAAGGGCGACACCACGGCGGCACTCGCGTCATACCGGATGGTGACGCGGCTCTGGCGGGACGCGGAGCCGCCGTTCGAGCCGATGGCGGCGGATGCGAGACAGCGGGTGGGCGCCCTTGCCGCGGCGCGTGAGGCGACCACCCGATAGCACGAACGCGGACCCGCTACGGCTTCTCCACCGGCAGCCGCACCGCGTTCCCCCACTCCGTCCACGACCCGTCGTAGTTCCGCACCTTCTCGTGGCCCAGCAGGTACGTCAGCGCGAACCAGGTGTGCGACGACCGCTCGCCGATGCGGCAGTACGCGATCGTCTCCTGCTCCTTCCTGAGCGCGTTGTCCTGCTCGTACAGCTTCCTCAGGTCGGCGGCCGACTTGAACGTGTGCGTCTCCGGGTCCACCGCCTTGGCCCACGGCACGTTCTTCGCCGAAGGGATGTGTCCGCCCCGGAGGCAGCCCTCCTGCGGGTACTCAGGCATGTGGGTCTTCTCGCCCCGGAACTCCTCCGGGCTCCGCACGTCCACCAGTTGACCCTTCTTCTTCAGGTGTTCCAGCACGTCCTCGCGGAACGCGCGGATCTTCTCGTCGTTCCGCTCGCGCACGGTGATGTTGCCGGGCGGGTAGGTCGGGACCTCGGTCGAGAGCTTTCGCGCCTCGTCCACCCAGCGGAGCCGGCCGCCGTCGAGGATCTTCACGTTGGTGATCCCGAAGAGCTGCAGCACCCAGAGCGCGTAGGTGGCCCACCAGTTGTTCTTGTCGCCGTAGAAGACGATCGTGGTGTCGTCGTTGATCCCCTTGGACCGGAGCAGCTTCTGGAGCCGGTCGCGATCCACGTAGTCGCGGACCACGGCGTCGTTGAGGTCGGTGGTCCAGTCGATCTTGACCGCGCCCGGGATGTGGCCGGTATCGTAGAGGAGGATGTCCTCGTTGGATTCCACCAGGCGGACCTTCGGATCGTTCAGGTGCTGGGCCACCCAGTCGGTCGAGACCAGCACCTCGGGATGGGCGTAGCCCCGCTGCTCGATCGGGGTTACCGGCGGGGCCGTTGTTGCGGTGGTCATCACTGCCTCCTTGGACGCGTGAGCGGATCAATCCAGCGGATGAATTCAGCGGGTGCCGGCTCGAAAAACGAGCCGGCCGCGACTTCCCCGGGGGAGCGCGGCCGGCCAGACTCGAAGAGTGCCCAGAGCTAGCGTACGACGGCGCCTACCCCCGGCCCCTGGCCGGACGGTTCATACAACAGCAGAGCGGCAGCGCGCACGAACGCGGCATCGGACGAATCTCATTCCCGAGTGGGTTAGTCAACTTAGGGATGCGCCAGGCGATATGTCAACCGGCCCGGCTTCGGCCCCGCGGACTCGACCGCCGCGCCGCCGCACAGCGAAGCGACCGGCGAGCGCCTCGCGCGCGGCGCGGGAGAGGAGCTCGCCGCTGGTGAAGACGGCGCGGACGCCGAGCCTCGGCGCGCGGCGGCCCAGCGCCGCGGCGGCCTCGAGGAGGGCGGAGGGAAGACCGTAGATGACGTCGGGCCGGAACGCGACGAGCGCGTCGGCCACCGCGGCCGCCGGCTGGAGCACGCTGATCCGTGCCCAGCGGTCCGCCCGCCTGGCGGCCGCCGCACCCGGCGGGATGCCGTCCAGCAGCGGCGCAGCTCCGCCTTGGTCACCGGCGAGAGGGCGGCGAGCGCCGCCTCGGGCGCGTCCTCGAGGGTCCGGTCTCCGGGGCCGAGGCCGGCCGCGCGGAGTCGCTCGGCGTAGAATCGGGTGCTCCAGGCGGTGCGAAAAAGCCGCACCAGCCGGCGGCGGTGCAGCTCCGTGAGCGCCCCCCCCCGCGCGCGACCGGGTGCGGGCCACACGCGTGGCGCGTCCACGGCCATCCACCAGCCGACCGCGCCGGTCACCAGATGCTCGACGGCAACTCGGCCACCACCGGGCGGGCTGGGTGCAGCCGCTGAATGCCCCGGTAGACCGAGAGATATCTCGTGGTGATGTGATTCCAGTCGAGCGTGGACTCGGCCTTGAGTCGGTTGCGCCGGGCGATCTCCCGGCGGCGGTGCGGATCGTCGGCGAGCGCACGGATGGCGGTCGCCAGCGCCGCAGGGTCGCCGGGCGGGACCAGCAAGCCGTTGACGCCATGCTCCACCAGATCGGGGATGCCGCCGACCGTGGTCCCCACGATGGGCAGGCCCGACGCGAGCGCCTCCGCGAACGCGTTGCCGAACGCTTCGGCGGTCGAGGGAAGCGTGAACAGGTCGGCGGCGCGGTAGCGTCCGGCCACGCCCGACCGGTCGAGCGCACCGATGAACCGGACCTCGCCGGCAACCCCGAGCTCCGCGGCGAGCGCGCTGAGGTTCCGTTCGTCCGGCCCGGTGCCCACGATCTCCAGCTCGAAGCGATGCCGCTCGAGCAGCGCGAGCGCGCGGATCAGGTCGCGAAGGCCTTTGCGCTCCACCAGGCGGGCCACGGCGAGGCAGCGGATTCGATCGCTTTCGAACCGCCGGCGCCCGGCGGCCGGCCGGAAGCGATCGAGGTCCACCCCGTTGTGCACCACCGAGTAGCGGAGGCCGGGTAGGGTGCGGAGGCTCATGGCACCCAGGCTTTCACACACCGTCACTACGCGGTCCGCCCGGCGCCAGATCCAGCGGGTCAACGGCCGCAGCAGCCGGTGGACGCGCGCGAGCATGTGGTTGTGCGGGTCGTAGCCGGGCACATCGGAGCCGCGGAGCGATACCACCACCGGCACGTCGCGCAGATCGAGGAAGGGGAGGAGCGCGCCGGTCGGGAGCGAGAAGAAGAAGTGGGCGACGTCGTACTGGTGGACGGCAAGCAGCCGGTTGATCGCCGGCCGTGCGGCCAGCAGGTAGCTCGCCGCATCCAGCATCCCCGCCTTGTGCACCGACGTTCGCCGGCATTTCACCCGGTAGACGGAGAGCATGCCCTCGTCCTCGGCCACTCCGTCCCACAGCAGCATCGACTCGCATGCGTCCGCCGCCCCCGCGGTCACCACGTCGACCCGCATCCCGCGCGACGCGAGCGAGCGCGCCAGCATCTCGGTGGCGACGCCGGCGCCGCCCCCGTTCGGCGGATACTCGTGGTTGAGCAGCAGCACGCGCAGGGGCATCGGCCGCACCGTAAATGGACGGGTCGTGAGACTGCACGATGGACTGGGGGTGTGAACGAGTGCAGCCGGACGGAGGCGCAAGTCGGGGGCCAACCGAGGCCGGCGAACTGCCGAGCCGACCGGGTGCCCGGGCGCTTACGCTAAGCTGCGCGTGGAGTGCGGCTTGAAGAAATCCCGCGGGAGAGAGTGCGACGGATTGCGCGTTGCCTGGTCAGGCCGGAGGATGTGGCGCGCCGCCGACACCACCGCCCGCCCGGAAGTCCCGCACGGTGGCATAGAGGAACTGGTCGAGCACCCGGCCCTGCTTGACCGCGGCCCGGTGCATCCGTCCCTCCAGCTCGTAGCCCGCCTTCTCCAGCACCCGGCGGGACCCGGGGTTCCACTCGAACACGATCGCGTAGATCCGGCAGAGATCGAACGTCCGGAACGCGTGCTCGGTGAACCCGCGCACCACTCCCGTCATGATGCCACGGCCCCAATGCGCCTCGCCCAGCCAGTAGCCGAGCTCGGCGGAGTAGCGGGCGACGTCCTCCTGAAGGAAGAGCCCGATGCCGCCCGCCGCCTCGCCGTCCACCTCGATGGCGAACTGCGTCTCGGGTCTGGCCCCGCTCGCGCCCGCCACCCACGCCGTGGCGTCGGCCAGCGTGTAGGGGTGGGGGAACTGATCGCGGACGTTGCGCCAGAGCCGCTCGCTGTCGGCATGCCGGGCCAGCGAGGGCTCGTCGCCCGCGCGCCAGCTTCGGATCCGGCAACCGGGGAGCTCCAGCTCCATTCAGGAGGGGCGGGACTCGCGAGCGGGCGACGACGACAGCTCGACGTGCGTGGCCGGCCGGAACACGAGATCGAAGGCGAGGAAGAGCGTCTTGGAGAACGGGAAGAAGAGGAGCGGCGCGATCACCATCATCACGATCCCGCCGTACTCGAGCAGCTTCCACGGCGGCGTGGGCCACGTGGCCGCCATGATCGCCAGAAACACCGCGGCGAACGCGAGCTCCGCCGCGACGATGTTGAACATGTACGATCCGACCTGATAGCCCTCCTCGCCCCGCTCGAGCTCGAGCCCGCACGCGGGGCAGCGCGCGCGCATCCGGAGCCACGAGGAGAAGATCTTCCCCCTGCCGCAGTTGGGGCACCGCAGCCGCAGGGCCCGCCCGAAGAGGCGCAGGGTGTCGAGCAGGAAGCGTTTCATGGGAGGAAATCTAATGTGGGCGGAAAGGCGGAAAGGCGGCAGGGCGCATTCGGGCGGCACTGTCATCCCGAGCGGAGCGAGGGATCTCGCCCGGCCGAGCTCGAGCTCCGGGTTGGTAGATCCCTCGCTCCGCTCGGGATGACAGTGTCGGCAGCAAGCGCGGTTCGCCCTTTCCGCCGTTCCGCCGTTCCGCCGTTCCGCCGTTCCGCTACATCCGGAACAGATAGCTCAGCTTGAGGAAGAACCCGTCGTCCGCGCGGCGCAGGCCGCCGCGGAGCTGGCCGGCGGGATCGAGCGGCTCGCGCAGCGTGCTGCCGTAGCCCGCGAAGAGCACCGTGCCCGGGTTCGGCTGGTAGGAGAACAGCAGGTCCCCCCGGAACGAGCGGTTCCGGAACGCCATGGCGCGGACGAAGTCTCCGGCGCCAGGATCGTAGATGAGCAGCGGCGCCTCGGTCCGCGTGTGGTCGCGGAGCGCGTCCTGCCGCTCGCTGGCGTACTCGCCGACCAGCCGGAGGAAGATGGGCCGCGAGAGCTGGTACTCGAGTTTGAGCCGCGGGATGTGCTGAATGTTGACCGTGCTGCCGTCGGTGCGACGGCCCACCCGCTGGAGCTGGTAGCTGCCGCTCAGGCGGAGCTGGTCGGTGGGGCGCCAGTCGGCGCCGGCGTTGAACAGGAGCAGGTCGCCCGAGGCCCACTCGTAGTAGTTCTCGTCGTTGCCCCAGAGCACGAACAGGTTTCCCGAGAACTGGGCGAACTCCGGCGTCTCGAGCTGGAGCACGTAGTCCCGGTTCGGGATGCGGGGGCGGCCGGTGAAGGCCACCGTGTCGGCGCCGCCGCCGGCCCGCGGAAGCTCGATCCGGTAATCCTCGTAGATCTCAGCAGGATACCCGAACTGTTCCACCAGCACCGATGCGCCGGCCTGCCAGCCGCCGCGCAGTCGGGCGTTGGCGTTCAGGTGGATCTTCTCTTCCTGCATTCCCGCGCTCGTCGCCAGCTGGCCGTAGCGGTAGAGCCCGTCGAGGTTGAGGTCGCCCGTGAGGCTCTCGACCAGGCTGCCCGGCCGGCCGTAGAGCGTCACCCGCGGGTCGAGGTTGACGCGATTGTAGCCGACGCGCGGAAGAAAGCCGCTCAGCGCGCGGAACTCCCGGTCGGTGCCGCTCAGGATGGCGCGGACCCCGAAGGTGCGGCCGTTCCGCGTCAGCCGGGCCAGCCAGAGCGGCGCCGTCGTCGTGGCGCCGCTCGCGCGCGTCCGGCTGCCCGCCACCTGCAGCAGCGCGCTGTAGACCTCGCCGAAGACGAGCCGGGCGTCCGCGCCCGCCACCCGGTTGTAGTCGCCCCCTTCGACGCGATCGGTGTAGACCATGCCGAGCCGGGACTGCGGGCCGACGTCACGCTGGAGCCGCAGGAGATTGTACACCGGATGGCGATCGCCGGTGGACGAGACCTCGCGGTCGTCCACCGCCGACAGGAGCGCGATCTCGGTGCCGAGCCCCTTGCCGGTGAGTTTGGC
>DASSBA010000083.1:0-25332 GCA_035699205.1 Gemmatimonadales bacterium | reverse complement strand
TGGACCCCGGTGGTCAGGTGCACCGCGCGATCCTCGCGCTTGGAACCACCGGTCTGGCGCTCGCCGCGCGGGTGGCGCTGGAGTGGTTGGCTGGGGATGGCCGGGCGTGAGTATTCGCCCACCGGTTCCTTGCGTGGCCTGCCCAGCCTAATTTGAGTCCCAGGGGCGCCGGGCGCCCCCCTCTCGCACGACGGCGGCACTTCCCTAGGTCCCCGAGGAGCGAATGGCTACCAAACTCGACAAGACGATCAAGCGCGAGCTCGACCTCGACGGCAAGCTGTACACGGTTACCATGTCTCCGGAGGGCGTGAAGATCACGCCGAAGGGCGCCCGCAAGGGGCAGGAGGTGACCTGGGCGACGCTGCTGAGTGGAGACACCGAGCTGCGCCAGGACCTGAACGTGTCGGTGGACGCCTACCGGGCATAGGCAGCTTCCTGCGCGCGCTTGTCGCGCCGGTTGCCGCTCTGCTGCTCGCCGCCGGCCCCGCGGCCGCGCAGGGGCGGGGACCGTCGCCGCCCGTGCCTGAGCGCTGGCCCGCGTTCACCGCCGCGCTCGACGCCTACGCCCGCTCGGATGGGGTCGTGGGAGCGAGCGCGGTGGTGCTGCGGCACGGCCGCATGCTGGCTCACCACGAATACGGGCTGGGCGACCGCGAGCGCCGCCGGCGCCCCGACGAGCGCGCGGTCTATCACTGGGCATCCCTCACCAAGACGCTCACGGCCGTCGCCATCCTGCAGCTGCGGGATCGCGGACGGCTCTCGCTCGACGATCCGATCACCCGGTACGTCCCCGAGCTCAGGCAGGTGCACGACCCCTACGGCTCGCTGGACGACGTGACCCTGCGCATGCTGCTGTCGCATTCGGCCGGATTCCAGGACCCGACCTGGCCCTATGGCGCCGGCCGCCCGTGGGAGCCGTTCGAGCCCACCCGCTGGGAGCAGCTCGTGGCGATGATGCCCTACCAGGAGCTGCAGTTCGCGCCGGGCTCGCGCTTCGGGTACAGCAACCCGGCATTCATCTATCTGGCCCGCGTGATCGAACGGCTGACCGGCGACCCCTGGGCGGTCTATGTCCAGAAGAACATCTGGACGCCGCTGGGCATGACGCGCAGCTTCGTGGGCGTGTCGCCCTATCATCTCGCCGCGTTCCGCGCGCCCAGCTACACGGTGCGGGCCGACAGCGCCGGACACGAGCTGGCGGTGGAAAACCCGCGAGAGTTCGATCCGGGGATCACGATCCCGAACAGCGGATGGAACGCCCCGGTGGCGGACCTCGTCACCTGGCTGGCCTTTCTTGCTCACGCCGATCGCGGCGACTCGGCGACCGCGCGCCGCTACGACGCCGTGCTGTCTCACGACACCCTCGAGGAGATGTGGCGGCCGGTCGTGCCGCTCGCGCCGGGCGGCGACGGTCGCGATGCCTTCGGTCTGTCGTTCTACCTCTACCGCCGGGGCGGGACCACGATCGTGGGGCACACCGGGGAGCAGTCCGGGTTCCGCTCGTTCTTCTATCTGGATCCGGTCGGCACGATCGGAGTCATCGGCGTGCTGAACACCACCAATGAGGCCCACTCCGAGCGCTCCTCGCGCGGGTGGGGCGAGCTCACCGGAAAAGCCGTGGAGTTGGTGTCCCCGTGACCGAGCACCGGGGACGCATCCCCCGCGGCGACGAGGGGCTGCCGCGCCCGGGCGAGCGCCTGCCGTTCGACACGCCCGAGGCGGTGCTCGAGCCGCAGCCGGGCACCGATCCGTCCGCCCAGCGCCCCGGGCGGGCCGGCCGCCCTCACCTCGTCGTGGTGACCACCCGGGCCGCCGAGGCCGCCGATCGGCCGCCGCATGGCACCGCCCTGGTTTCGCGCTTCTGGCACCCCGCGCTCCACCAGTGGAGCGAGAACTCGTTCGAGTCGCTCGAACACGCCATGCATCTTTTTCTCGACGAGAGCGGCTGGGTCCTGCGCCAGCAGCAGGCGCTCGCGGGGCCACACGCGTATGAGCTCATCTTCGAGGCGCGGCGCGAGGATTTCAGCCGGCCCAGCACCGAGGAGATGCTGCAGGACGTGGGACTCACGGCCGAGGACGTGGCCGACATGATGGACCGGGTGGACCGCGAGAACGGCGGGCAGACGTGAGGCGCGCGGACACCTGGCCCGCGCGAGGCTGAGGCTGCCGCCCCCCTTCGCCGATCACTTCTCCTCGCTCGCCCCCGCCTACGCGGCGGCGCGTCCCCGCTACCCGCCGGCGCTCTTCGCGTATCTGGCGAGCCTCACCCCATCGCGCCGGCGCGCGTGGGACTGCGGGGCGGGGAGCGGCCAGGCGTCGCTGGAGCTGGCCGCGTTCTTCGAGGAGGTGACGGCCACCGACGCCAGCGCCGAGCAGCTCGCCCAGATGCCTCCGCATCCGCGCGTGACCCGTCGCGCGGCTCCGGCGGAGGCGAGCGGAATCCCGGCGGCATCCATGGACCTGGTCACGGTTGCGCAGGCGCTGCACTGGTTCGACGTGACCGCCTTTTTCGAAGCGGCCCGGCGCGCCCTCGCGCCCGGCGGCGTCCTGGCCGTCTGGTGCTATGGGCTGCAGCGCGTCGGCGACGAGCGCGTCGATGCCATGCTGGAGCGGTTTTACCATGAGACGGTGGGACCCTACTGGCTGCCCGAGCGGCGGCTGGTCGAGACCGGCTACCGGACGCTGCCGTTCCCGTTCGACGAGCTCGCCGCGCCCGCGCTCGAGATGGTCCACGATTGGACCCTGGCCGAGCTGACGGCCTATCTCCGCACCTGGTCGGCCACCGTACGCTTCGTGCGGTCGGAGGGCTACGATCCGGTGGCGCCGCTGGCCCACCGGCTGGCGCCGCTCTGGGACGGCGGCTCCGGTCCGCGCCGACGAATCCGGTGGCCGCTCAGCCTCCGCCTGGGCCGGTCCCCGCGACCGGGGTAACTTCGAGCGCAGCTGCCCCAGTCACCCGTCTTCCGAGGCCGCCGATGCCGACACTCATTGCCGCGCCCTCCGTCATCCAGGCGGCGGGCAACAAGCCGAAGCGGATCGAGGAATATGCCGGACGGGTCAACTCCGGCCATGCGGAGGTGAGCGTGGCTCGCATGGTGTCACCCGAAGGGTGGGTCGAACCCGGCCAGCGGCCCGAATTCGAGGAGATCACGGTGGTCCTGCGGGGGATGCTCCGGGTCGAGCACGAAGGAGGCGCCTTCGACGTCACCGCGGGCCAGGCGGTCGTCACCCGGCCCGGCGAGTGGATCCGGTACGCCAGCCCCGATCCGGGGGGCGCCGAGTACGTCGCCGTCTGCCTCCCCGCGTTCTCGCCCGGCACCGTGCACCGGGACCCGTAGCGATGGCCGCGACGCCGCCGGACTCGGCGCGAGGACCCGGCTCGCGGACCCTGATCATCGTCCTGCTGCTGGGCGCGGCCATCGTGGCGCTCCTGCCGGTCATCCTGGCCCGGAGCCAGCGGGCGCACACGATGCGCGACGATCTCGCGGAAGTGGTCGGCGAGTGCCGCGCTCTCTATGCCGCCGCCTCGACCGCCGCCGACACCGCCGCGGTGGACTCCGTACGGCCCCCGCTGCATGGCGTGGCCAGGCCGGGTGATCCGGCGTGCGGGCCCTACCGCCGCCGGAACATGACCAAACCCCGGCGACCGTGAGACCGCGGGGCGATGCAAAACGAGCGGCCGGTTCGAGAGCGATCTCGAACCGGCCGTTGTGTCCGCGGGAGGTGCCGCGTTGCGCGGTCTTAGCGCCCGAGCTTGACGACGTTCTCCGCCGCCGGACCCTTCTGGCCCTGGACGACGTCGAACTCGACCCGCTCACCCTCGGCGAGACTCTTGAAGCCCTGCCCCTGAATCGCCGAGTGATGGACGAAGCAGTCCTTCTGGCCGCCTTCGGGCGTGATGAAGCCAAAGCCCTTGGCGTCGTTGAACCACTTGACCGTGCCGGTGGTGCGCATTGTTCCTACTCCTTGGATGTGTTGTAATCGGAGTCCGGCCATGCCGCACCAACCCGACTACGCGATGTGCGTGAACCAGGCCCTCACGCGAGGCAGCTGCCGAGGTGCATCCCAGGGGATGCGATCCCTTCGAGCAGCCCATACAAAAAAGGGGCGGCGCGAGTACCGCCGGCCCCCCGAAACTTCCCTGGCCTTGGCTACGCCTCCCTCTTGACCGCGCAAAATAGCGATCGCACTCTCCACGCGCAAGACCTTCCGGGACCCCCGGAGAAAGGCCTCTTCATGACGCCACTCGGTCCGCCCGGCCCGGACGAATACGCGCCCGGGTACGCCGGATATGTCGCCCGTCTGCCCGCGGGCGCCGACCTGCTCCAGAGTCTGGCCGGCCAGCTCGACACCACCGCCGGGCGGCTCGGCGCCGTGCCCGAGTCGCGCGGCGCCTACCGCTACGCCCCGGAGAAGTGGAGCGTCAAAGAGGTGGTGCTGCACCTGACCGACACCGAACGGATCATGGCCTACCGTGCGCTCCGGATCGCCCGCGGCGACACGACGCCGCTGGCCGGGTTCGACGAGAACGCCTACGCCCCGCTTTCGGGTGCGGACGCCCAGCCGCTCGATGCGCTGGTGAGCGGCTGGGGCGACGTGCGGCGGGCCACGCTCTCGCTCTTCCGCCAGCTTCCGCCGGAGGCCTGGACCCGTCGAGGCCTCGCCAACGGCAGTCCGGTGAGCGTGCGCGCGCTCGGCTGGATCATCGCGGGGCACGAGCGCCATCACCTCGAGGTGCTCGGCGCCCGGTATGGGCTCTGGCCGGTCTCCGGCTGAGCCGCGATACTGTTGTCGGATGCCCGCGCGCACTCGTCCAGCTCTCGCGGCGCACGATCCCACGGAGACCGCCGATGATCATCTGCCAGTGGCATCTCGACGTCCCCTACGGCCGGCAGGGCGAGGCGCTCGCCGTCATGCGCGCGTGGGGCGCCGAAAAGTTCGCCAGCTCCGAGTTCCGCCGGGCGCGGGGTGCGCGGCTCCTGTGCGGTATGCTCGGCCCCTCCGCGTCGCACATCGTGGACGAATACGAGTTCGAGTCCCTCGCCGACTTCGAGGCTGCGCTGGCCGGCATGTCGGCCCCGCAGTTCCGCCGGCACTCCGATGCGCTCGCGCGGTTCGTCGTGCCCGGCTCGCAACGCTGGCTGGTCTATCGGGTGATCGAGGAGCCACCCGGTTGAGCTCGACCATCCGCCGCGCGGATCCGGCCGACGCGCCCTGGCTGGCGGCGCTTGCCGAGCGCACGTTCCGGGAGACGTACACCGCGCACAACACGCCGGAGGACATGGAGCACTACGTGGCGGGTCACTTCGGTCCGGATCGCCAGGCGGATGAGCTGCGTGACCCCGCGACGACCACGCTCGTGGCCGAGGAGGGCGGGCAGGCGGCCGGCTACGTCCAGCTCGGAGGCGGCCCCGCGCCGGCGAGCGTGTGCGGCCCCGACCCCATGGAGGTCGTCCGCTTCTACGTCGATCGTCCCTGGCATGGGCGCGGGGTGGCGCAGCGGCTGATGGCCGCCGCCGCGGACGCCGCGCGGGCGGCCGGAGCGCGCACGCTGTGGCTGGGCGTCTGGGAGCGGAATGAGCGGGCCATCGCCTTCTACCGCAAGTGCGGTTTTCACGACGTCGGGACCCAGCTCTTCGTGCTCGGCAGCGACCGGCAGCGGGATCGCGTGCTCGAGCGATCGCCCCTCTGAACCTTCCCCGTTGTCGACAGGAGCATTCATGGCGACGCCCGGCATGGATCTGCTGCGCTGGAACCTTCAGCCCCCGGCCGGCCGGCGGAACTGGCACGGTGGCCCCAGTCCCGTCGGCGCGCTGCGGGGTGTAGGCGCGGCCGAAGCTGCCTGGCGTCCCACCCCGCGCCGGAAAAGCATCTGGGAGCTGGCGCTGCACATCGCCTATTGGAAGTACACCGTTCGCCGCCACCTCCAGGGCGGGAAGCAGCCACGCTTCCCGCGCAGCCCCGCCAACTTTCCCGCGCTGCCCGACCCGGCCGGCGAGTCCGCGTGGAATGCCGACGTGGCGCTGCTGAGGGCCGAGCACGACCAGTTGGTCGAGGTGGTGCGGAGGCTCCCGGAGCGGCGGCTTCGGGAGCGGCCGGCCGCGGGCGGGCGCTGGACGTTCGGCGAGCTGGTGCTCGGCATCGCGGCGCACGACGCGTATCACACGGGACAGATCCAGCTGCTCAAGCGCCTCTGGCAGGAGCGCACGATGCTCGGCCGCCGGTAGCCCGCACACTGGCCCGGCGGCCCGACCCCGATATACTCTAGGGCATGGAGCTGGTCGGCGTGGGCACCGAGCGCACCACCGCGGGCACGGACGCGCTGCTGGCCGTGGGCGCGATGGTCGCCATGTTCATCCTGCGCCGGCGGACTCCACCGTCCTTCGGCCGCGCCGTCTGGCAGGCGGCATTCGCGATGCTCGCCGCGGCATCTCTGCTCGGCGCGGCTACCCACGGATTCACCATGTCCGACCAGGTGCGCGAGGCCCTCTGGCAGCCGCTGTATCTCGCGCTCGGCGCCACGATGTCGCTCTTCGTGGCCGGTGCGGTGCGCGACTGGCGCGGCGATCGGGCCGCGCGCCGCGCGCTTCCGCCGCTGCTCGTTCTGGCGTTGGTCTTCTACGGCATCACCCGGGTCACCGACGGCAACTTCCTCGCGTTCGTGGTGTACGAGGCGGCCGCGCTCCTGCTTTCGCTGGTCATCTACCTCCGGCTCGCCGCGAGGGGCGGCCGGCCCGGGGCGGCCGCCATGGCTGCCGCGCTGGCCCTGAGCCTCACCGCGGGCGCGGTCCAGGCTTCCGACATCGGCCCGGTGCGCCTGCTCTGGGAGTTCGACCACAACGGTCTCTTTCACTTGCTGCAGCTGCTCGGACTCGCGCTGCTGGTCGCGGGGCTGCGGCGGCTGCTGGCCTCGGATGCAGCCGGGAGTCGCGCGTGAGCACCGGGGTCGCGGCCGCCGTGGCCGCCATTCTCGACCGCGATCTCCGCGCGCTCCGGCGCGAGCTCGAGGCCTATCCGGACGAGCAGGCCCTCTGGCGCGAGCTGCCGGGCGTCCCCAACTCGGCCGGGACCCTGGCGCTCCACCTCGCGGGCAACCTGCAGCACTACATCGGCGCGCGGCTGGCGGGAACCGGCTATGTGCGCGACCGCGACGCGGAGTTCGCGCGGCGGGGCGTGTCCCGGGCCGAGCTGGTCGCGGAAGTCGAGCGCGCCCGCGCGGCGGTGCGGGCCGGGCTCGACGCGCTCGAACCGGCCGCGCTCGACCGGGACTACCCCGAAGCGATCGCCCGAACCCGGGTCCGCACCGGCGACTACCTGATTCACCTGTGCGCGCACTTCGCCTATCACCTGGGGCAGGTGGACGTGCACCGGCGCGCCGTGACCGGCGTGGCCGCCGGAATCGGCGCGGTCCGGGCGGCGGAGCTCGGGAGCGCGCGGCCGGTGGCGTCGTAACGCGGCACCTTGGCAGGCCCACTCCCCGAAGCGAGGTCCGATGCCCGACGAGCCGAGATCCCCGGAGAACACGCGCGAGTTCGTGGCCATGTGGAACAGCGCCACCGCCGACCACCTGGCGCACAAGCTCAGCGAGATCCTGCGGCAGCTGGCCCGGCGGCAGCCGAACGTGTCCGCGCTCGACGAGACGCAGGCGGCCGCGTTGTCGCCGCTCCTGATTCGGGCGCTCCAGGTCGCCGCCTCGCCGGAAGGGGGCGTGCACGCCGCCGTGCAATTCCTCGGCGAGTACGCCGCCGAGAAGGCCACGTGAGCGGCGCGCCGCCTGGACGACGGCCGCCAGATTGACGCGCCGCCCCGATCGCGGTTTCATCCAGGGCGTGCCGGACGAGCTTCTCCCACCCTCGCCGAGGATTCGATGCGGAACCTGTTCGCGCTGCTGGCCCTGATCGGAGTCGCCGGAATCGTGCTGGGCGTGCTGACGCTGCTGCATCCGCCGCACGGCCAGGCGGGCCCGCTGCCGTTCACCTTCGAGTACACCGGCGGCCCGGGCTCGATCATCGCCGGCTTCATGCTGCTCGCGGCCGGGCTCTATCTCCGGGCGGCCTGGCGGAGCCGGGACTGATCGGCGCGCCGGCCATGGCGTTCCTGCGCCAGCTCGCCGAATCACTCGAGCAGCTCCGGATGCACCACCGGCGGCGACTGCCGTTCCTGACCACCGCCATGGAGCGCCGCCGGCCGCGCATCGCGGCGGAGGACTACGCGGCCCGCCACTCGATCGAGCACACGCTCGACCGCAAGGCGGACCTTCGCCGCCTGGCGCCCCACCGGCGCGACGCCGCGGAGCGGTACCACCAGCTGCTGAGCTACGAGCTGGCCGGGCTGCGCGAGGTGGTGGCGGCGCTGGAGTCGAGCGCCGGCGGGCGGGACCTCCAGGAGTGCATGACGGAAGCCCGCGAGGAGATCGCCCGGCTCGAGATCGAGGTCGCGTGGTGCGCCGCCCTCCCGCCGCCGTGGACGACCGCGGGCGCGCTCTGAGGCGCGAGGTCCTCGAGCTGGTGGCGCTCGTGCTGCTGGTGGACGGCGTGTTCATCGGCCTCTACTATCTGCTCGGCCTGGCCGCCACCCGCGACGGCCTGAAGCCGGCCTATACCATCCTCTGGACCGCCGTCACCCTGCTCGTCGTGCTGCGGGGGCTCGGCCGGATCCGCGCGGCCAGGCTCCGGCTCCGGCGCTGACTATACTTCGCGGATGCCTTCCCTCCGGCCCGGCCACCCGGCCCCACTCGGCGCCGTCCGGGCCGGGGACACCACCAACTTCGCGCTGTTCTCCGCCCACGCCACCGCCGTCGAGCTCTGCCTGTTCCATCAGCCGTCGGACGCCCTCGAGGCCGAGCGGATTCCGCTCACCGCGGGGCCGGACGGTGTCTGGCACGTGGCTGTCGAGGGCATCGGCCACGGGCAGCTCTACGGCTACCGGGTGCACGGGCCCTGGGCGCCGGAGCAGGGGCATCGGTTCAATCCGGCCAAGCTGCTGCTCGATCCCCGCGCCCGGGCGCTCAGCGGCTCGGTGCGGTGGAACCCGTCGCTCGCGAGCCACCCCGATGGCCCGCCCGGCGCGGCCCCCGACCTGTCGCCCGACCCACGCGACAGCGCCGGAGCGATGCCGAAATGTCTGGTCATCGACGCGCCATTCGACTGGGGCGACGACCGGCCGCCGCGCACCCCGTGGGATCGGACCGTCGTCTACGAGTGCCACGTCAAGGGAATGACGATGCTCCATCCCGAGGTGCCGAAGGAGCTCCGCGGCACCTATCTCGGGCTCTCGAGCGAGCCGATGATCCGCCACCTGCGCTCGCTGGGGGTGACGGCGGTGGAGCTGCTCCCGGTGCACCAGGAGGCGAGCGAGCCCAGGCTGGCGGCGCTGGGGCTGGTGAACTACTGGGGGTACAGCCCGATCGCCTACTTCGCGCCCGACGTGCGGTTCGCCCGCGCGGGCGACGGCCGGCAGATCGATGAGTTCAAGACCATGGTCCGCGAGCTCCACCGGGCCGGGCTCGAGGTCCTGCTCGACGTGGTGTACAACCACACGGCCGAGGGCGGCTACCTCGGGCCGACGCTCTGCTTCCGCGGCATCGACAACGCGTCGTATTACCGGCTCGATCCTGAGCATCCGGGCCGTTATCTGGATTTCACCGGCTGCGGCAACACGCTGGACTTGCGGAAGGCGCCCGCGCTCGACCTGGCGCTGGACAGCCTGCGCTATTGGGTCGAGGAGATGCACGTGGACGGGTTCCGGTTCGACATCGCGCCGGTGCTGGGACGGATGGATCCGGCGTTCGACCCGGCGGCGCCGTTCTTCGCCCGCGTACGCGCCGACCCCGTCCTCGCCGATGTGAAGCTGATCGCCGAGCCCTGGGACCTCGGGCCCGACGGGTACCAGGCCGGCCGCTTCCCCGTGGGATGGGCGGAGTGGAACGGCAAGTTCCGGGACGGGCTGCGGCGATTCTGGCGCGGCGATCCCGGCGTCGTCGGCGAGCTCGCCGCCCGGCTCAGCGGGAGCGGCGACCTGTTCGGGGAACGCGGGCGCGGCCCGCTCGCGAGCGTGAACTTCGTGACCTGCCACGACGGGTTCACCCTGCACGATCTGGTGAGCTATGAGCAGAAGCACAACGAGGCCAACGGCGAACACAATCGCGACGGGAGTGACTACAACCTGAGCCGCAACTGGGGCGTCGAGGGGCCGGCCGCCACGACCCAGGTCGCGCGCGTGCGGGAACGGGTCAAGCGGAGCCTGCTCGCCGCGCTCGCGTTCTCACAGGGGGTGCCGATGCTCTCCCACGGCGACGAGCTGGGCCGGACGCAGCTCGGGAACAACAATGCCTACTGCCACGACGGACCGCTGACCTGGGTTCACTGGAGCCTCGATCCCGCCCAGCAGTCGCTGCTCGAGTTCACCCGGATGGTCTTCGCGCTCCGGGCGGCCGTTCCCGCGCTGCGCCGGGGCAGCTTCCTCCCGGACCTCGCCGCCGGCGCACACGGGCCCGCGTGGCTCGATGCCGACGGGTTGCCGATGACGGCCGGCGAGTGGAGCAACCCCGGCAACCATTTCCTGGGGCTGCTGCTCGACGTCGGCCCGCCGGCGCTCCTGCTGCTGGTGAACGGTGGGGGCCGCTCCCGCGCGGTCGTGCTGCCGGAGCGCCCGGCGGGACCCTGGAGCGTCCTGCTCGACACGGCGCACCAGGGTGAATGCACGGCGGACGCGGGGCTCACCCTCGGCCCCCATTCACTCGTCCTCCTCCGGCACGACGCCTGAGGTTTCCGGGTGAATTCACCACGGTTGGAATGCGGCGTGTTCGGCGGGAGACCCGGCCCGGCGGAATTTACGGGATGCTTCGTCGTTGGCCGGCTGACGACAATGCGTCCGTCAGGCTACGCGGATCTCATCAGGCCTTGCCGTCAGGCCCGACGATGATGAACGTCAGCGTGCCGCCGACACTGATGTACGGCGTCTTGTTGCCCAGCGACTGTTCGATCGCGCGCTGGAGCCGGGGGTCGGCGGAGGTCACGTTGACGTAGACCTGCATGCTGGCGCTGGGCCCGCCGCCGGGCGGGGCGATGTTCACCCACTCCAGCGTGTACTCGGGCTTGCCGAAGCTGAAGTTGGCGGGCAGATACTCCACCAGTCCCGCCGGGACCACGCCCGGCGCCGCCTGGGCGGGCCAGGAGTTCGTCTCGTAGTAGGCGCCGTACGCCGCGAGACGCACGGCCTGGAGGTCGGCCACGACCGCGGCCGTCCGCGCGCGGTGCCGGAGGTCGATGTACTTGAGCAGTGCGATCCCCGCGAGGATGCCGATCACGATCATGACCGTCAGCAGCTCGACGATGGTGAACCCGCCGCGCCGGCGCCTCATCGCGATCTCCGGGAAATGACTTCGAAGCTGTTGCCGATGAACCGCGTCAGCGGCTCGGCGGAGTCGAACCGGACCCGTACCTCGCCGTTCTCACCCTGGAGCTGGTACCCGGTACCGTTCCGCTGGTAGCGAACGCCGGCGCCGTGCGCGCCCGCCTGCTCGAGCGTGGTGGGCCAATGCCCCGTCTGCTGGTGGAACCGTTCGACGTGCTGCGCCGCGTTGGCGACCACGATCCGGAGACTGGCCTCCCGCACCGCGAGCGATTCCGGCGGGGGCGGGGTGGGGAACACCCAGTCGGGACGCTCCACATAGAGATACACCGCGATGAACACCAGGACCGTGGTGCAGACGACCATCAGCAGGCGCGAGACGCCGCGGCCTCGGCGGCGCGCCTCTTCCGCCGCGCGCTCCGCCTCACGCATTTCGGCCTGGGACTTGAGGACGGTGTCGAACGCCTCCAGCAACGCCTTCTTCTGGGAGGCGGCAGCCGGGCTCGGCGCGGGCGTGGTCTCTTGGCTCATGGTGTCGTGGGTGCTCCGGTCGTGGATCGCCCCTCTGCGGGCAAGAAGTACGCCAGTGGATGGGTCCCCGCATCCGCCTGGACCGCGGGGTCGGCGGGCAAGTAGTTGTCCGCCCGCCCGTTGATGGGGCGCACCCGGGTGCGGGGGACACGCGGCCGGTTCGGGCCGAGCCCGCGCGCCGAGGCGCTCCGGCCGTGCGGATTGAGAGATGTTTCCGTGCGCGTTGAGAATCGGACCCGGGGGCGGTACAATGCGGGCCGTCCTCATCCCGGCGGCCGCATGCCCTCCCTCACCACCGCGAACGGAAGCTGATCCGTGCGGCCATCGTCGCTCGCCGTGATCGGCCTGGGCGCCATCGGCGGCTCCCTCGCGTGGCAGGCACGTCTGGCCGGGGTGCCCCGCGTCGTCGGGTTCTCGCCGTCGCGCGCCGATGGGGTGCAGGCGCTGCGCGCGTCGGCCATCACGGAGCTGGCCGACAGCGCCCCGCGCGCCATGCGGGAGGCCGAGCTGGTGGTGCTCGCGGTCCCGGCTCGCGTCACGCTGGACCTGATCGGCCGGCTGCGGCCCTCGCTCGAGGCCGGGGCGCTTCTGACCGACGTGTGCAGCGTGAAAGGGCCGGTGGTGGCCAGCGCCAACGCGGCAGGGCTGGGCGAACGCTTCGCGGGCGCCCATCCGCTCGCCGGCACGCACGCCTCGGGGTTCGCGGCGGCGCGCCCCGACCGGCTGCGCGGCTGCGTCGTCTACGTATGCGAGACGGGCGCCCCGGGTGGCGACCGCGCGGCCCGGGGGGTCATGCATTTCTGGGAAGGGGTGCTCGAAGCCCAGCCCGTCCTCATCGAGGCATCGGCCCACGACCGGCAGCTCGCCTGGACCAGTCACCTGCCGCAAGCGGTCGCGTCGGCGCTGGCCAAGGCGCTGGCCGACCGCGGGCTCACCGGCCTCTCGTTCGGCCCCGGCGCCCGGGACACCACTCGCCTCGCGGCCAGCAGCCCCGAGATGTGGCTGGATATCCTCCTCTACAACCGCACGGCCGTGGCCGAGGCGCTCGCGTCGGCCGAGTCGAGCCTCGCCGAGCTCCGGCGGCTGGTGGCCGCCGGCGACGCCGATGGGCTCCGCCGCTATCTCGCCGTCGCGCAGCAGTTCCGGGAAGGTTTGGACCGATGATCGTCGGCGGGACCGCGCGGGTGCCGGGCGACAAGAGCATCACGCACCGCGTGCTGCTGCTCGCGGCCATGGCGCGGGGCACCAGCCGCATCGGCGGCGCGCTGACCTCGCTCGACGCGCGGAGCACGGCGCGGGTGCTGCGCCAGCTCGGCGCCGACATCTCGCCTCTCCGTCCCCGCAGCGTGGTTTCGGTGGGGGCTCACGGGCGGCTCCGGCGGCCCGACGACGTGCTCGACTGCGGCAACTCCGGCACCACGGCACGCCTGCTCCTCGGGCTGCTCTCCGGGCACCGGTTCGCGGCCACGCTCACCGGCGACGGTTCGCTGCGCCGCCGGCCGATGCGGCGGGTCACCGTGCCGCTGTCGCGGATGGGCGCGCGCTTCACCGACGCGGGTGGCGATGGGCTCCCGCTCACGGTGCGCGGCGGACCTCTGGCACCGCTCCGGTACGAGATGCCGGTGTCGAGCGCCCAGATCAAGAGCTCGCTCCTCCTCGCCGGGCTCGCGGGCGGCGTGGAGGTCGAGCTGCGGGAGCCGCACGGGCGCTCCCGGGACCACAGCGAGCGGCTGCTGCGCGCCTTCGGCTACCGGGTGGACGAGGACGCTGGGTGGATCCGGTTTGCGCCCACCGGCCGGGTGGAGGCGTTCGAGCTCGACGTGCCGGGCGACCCATCGTCCGCCGCGTTTCTGGTCGGCGCGGCGGTGCTGGCCGAGGGTGGCGAGCTCCGGATCGCCCGCGTGGGCGTGAACCCCACCCGTACCGGGTTCCTCGCCGTGCTCGGGCGCATGGACGCGCGGGTAACCGTGGAGGACGTGATCGATCATTTCGGCGAGCCCGTGGGTGATCTCGTCGCCCGGCCCGCCGCGCTCCGCGCCACCGAAGTGCTGCCGGGCGAGATCCCCGGCCTGATCGACGAGATTCCGCTCCTGGCCGTGCTCGCCTCGCGCGCCGAGGGGACCACGATTTTCCGGCAGGTGGGCGAGCTCCGCGTCAAGGAGAGCGACCGCCTCGGGCTCATCGCCGAGAATCTGCGGTCGGTCGGCAGCCGGGCCGAGGTCGCGGGGGACGACCTCCACGTCGAGGGCGGCCCGGAACCGCCGCGGGGCCCGGTCCGGAGCGCGGGCGACCACCGGCTGGCGATGGCCTTCGCGGTGCTCGGGACGGTCCCGGGCGCGCGCATCCGGGTCGATGACATGGCCTGTGCGGCAGTCAGCTTTCCACGTTTTCCGGAAGTGTTGCGCGGGCTCGCCCGGCGGGCCCGGTCGTGAAGGGGGGCGTGATCGCGATCGACGGACCCGCCGCCTCGGGGAAGTCGAGCACCGCACGGGCGGTGGCCGAAGCGCTCGGTTTCGCGCATCTGGACTCCGGCGCGCTGTACCGGGGGGTAACGCTGGTGGCGCTGCGCGAGGCGGCCCGGCGCGGGCGGGGAGACGACGACCCGCTCCAGGTTCTGGATCCGGAGACCATCCTGCGCGCAGCGGAAGACCGGGGGCTGATGCTGCAGCCCGACGGCGCGGGGTTCGCCGCCTATCTCGAGGGGGAGCCGGTGGACGCCGAGATCCGCGGCACGCGGGTGACGAGCTGCGTCTCGGCGGTCTCGGCGCTGCCGGTGATCCGCGAATGGGTCAACTCCCGGCTCCGGGCGATGGTGCGGACCGGCCGCGATGTCGTGGTGGACGGGCGGGACATCGGGACGGTGGTCTTCCCGGATGCCGATTTCAAGGTCTTCCTCACGGCCACGCCCGAAGCCCGGGCGCGCCGCCGCATCACCCAGCGGGGCGTAGCAGTCGAGCCGGCCCGCCTCGAGGCGGAGTCGGCGGCGCTGGCCGCACGCGACCATGCGGACTCGACCCGGCCGGTGGCGCCGCTGAGGGTGGCGGACGATGCCGTACGCCTCGACACGACGGCCCTGAGCTTCGAGGACCAGGTGCTCCGGATCGTGTCGCTCGCCCGGCCCGTGTTCACCCGCGAGTAGGCGCGCGCCCCGGGCGCCCGCACTCAACCGCTTGTCCCGCCTTGCGTTGCCGCCGTACCCGCATTATCCTAGGTGGCTTCCTCCCCTGGCACTTCCGCCTCGGGGAGGCTTTCGCCTCTCTCTCCCGCGGCCCCGACGGCGCGGTAGCACAAAGGATGGCCGGCACCGCATGCTCGATCAACTTCAACCCTCGACCCAGCAGTTCGCCTCCCCCACGGGCCTTCGCGTCCGGCAGGACCTCTACGACGAAGACTACTCCGACGAAGATTACGAGCAGATGCTCTCGATGTACGAGGGCACCATGGCCCAGATCGTCGAGGGCGAAATCGTCAAGTCGAAGGTCCTCCGCGTCACCGACAACGCCGTCATTCTGGACGTCGGCTTCAAGTCCGAGGGCTCGGTCGCGCTCGACGAGTTCAAGGACCCGCAGTCCCTGAAGGAAGGCGACGAGGTCGAGGTCTTCCTCGAGCATCTGGAAGACCAGGAGGGCGCGGTCGTCCTCTCGAAGAAGAAGGCCGACTTCATGCGGGTCTGGGAGAAGATCCGCGTGGCGCACGAGAGCGACGAGCCGGTCGAGGGCACCCTGGTCAAGAAAATCAAGGGTGGCGTGGTGGTGAACCTGATGGGCGTCGACGCGTTCCTCCCCGGCAGCCAGATCGCGCTCCGCCGGGTGCCCAACATCGACGAGCTCCTGGGGTCCACCTACGAATTCAAGATCATCAAGCTCAACAAGCGCCGGCGGAACATCGTCGTGAGCCGCCGCGTGATCCTCGAGAACGAGCGCGCCCACAAGCGCGAGCATCTGATGAAGGAGCTCGCCGTCGGCCAGGTGCGGAAGGGCGTGGTCAAGAACATCACCGACTTCGGCGCCTTCATCGACCTGGGCGGCGTGGACGGCCTGCTGCACATCACCGACATGTCCTACGGGCGGGTGTCGCACCCGACCGAGATGGTGGCCATCGGCAAGGAAGTCGAGGTCAAGATTCTCGACATCGACTGGCAGCGCGAGCGCATCAGCCTCGGCATGAAGCAGCTCCAGTCGTATCCCTGGCAGAACGTGGCCGCCAAGTACCCGGTCGGCACCCGGGTGCAGGGCAAGGTCGTCTCGATCACCAACTACGGCGCCTTCGTCGAGATCGAGCCGGGCATCGAGGGGCTGGTCCACATCTCCGAAATGAGCTGGACCCGGAACGTCCGCCATCCGTCCAAGATCGTGAGCATCGGCGAGACCATCGAGGCCGTGGTGCTCAAGGTGGACGAGGCGGAGGAGAAGATCTCGCTCGGCATGAAGCAGACCGAGCAGGACCCGTGGATGGTGCTGCCGCTCAAGTACCCGGTCGGCACCCGGATCCAGGGCAAGGTCCGGAACCTCACCAGCTTCGGCGCCTTCGTGGAAATCGAGCCGGGCATCGACGGCCTCATCCACATCTCCGACATGTCCTGGACCAAGCGGGTCCAGCATCCGTCCGAGGTGGTCAAGAAGGGCGATGCCGTGGACGTCGTCATCCTCAACATCGACGCCGAGAACAAGCGCATCTCCCTCGGCCTCAAGCAGGCGGAGGAGGATCCCTGGCTCCGCATCGGCGAGACCTATCCCATCGGGCTGGAGCTCCGCGGCCGCGCGGTGCGCCTGATGGACAAGGGCGTCGTCGTCGACCTCGGCAACGACATCGAGGGGTTCGTCCCGATGTCGCAGCTCGGTGTGGCCAACCTCGAGAACCCGGGCGACGCCGTGAAGGAAGGCCAGCCGCTCGACCTCAAGGTGCTCGAGGTGGACCCGATCCATCACCGGATCGTGCTCGCGGTGGTCGGGTACCCCGACGAGCCGATCATCCCGCCGGTCAAGCCGGTGTACGAGGAGAGCCGGGCGGAGTAGGCGCGCCAGCCGCAGTACGGCAGATGAACGGGTCCCTCCGGCGGGGCCCGTTCGCGTATTCGGCCCCCGCCGGCGTCTCCGGAGTCACCCGTGGTCGTCCAGACCGGCGATTCGATCCCTCAGCAGTCGATCCCGGCGGCGGCCCGGCTCCAGCCCGGCGTGCCGCTCGATCCCGACGCGGCCACGCAGGCCTATCTCGCCACCGTCCCGGCCGATCTCCGGGCGCGCTCCGACGCGTACACGGAGGGCGGCTACTGGATCCAGCTCTGGGGCGTGCTGCTCACGGCCGTCATCATGGTGCTGCTGCTCCAGGGCGGCTGGTCCCGCCGGATGCGGGACTGGAGCGAGCGGCGGGTTCGTTCCCAGCTGGCCCGTGCGTTCGTCTACTACGGGCTGTTCACCCTGGCCGCGACGCTCCTGGCCTTTCCGTTCACCGTCTACACCGGCTTCGTGCGCGAGCACGCCTACGGCCTGGCGACCCAGCGCATCGGCGGGTGGCTGCGGGACCAGGCCGTCGCACTCGGCGTTTCGCTGGTCCTGGGGGGCATCGCCGTAGCCGTGCTCTACGAGGTCCTGCGCCGGTTCCCGCGGGGCTGGCCGGCGCTCGGCGCGGCGGTGACGACGGCATTTCTGGTGATCGGGGCGCTCATCGCACCGGTCTTCATCGCGCCGCTGTTCAACCGGTACACCCTCCTGGCCGACGCCCGGATCCGCGAGCCGATCCTGCGGATGGCGCATGCCAACGGAATTGCCACGGAGCGGGTCTACGTCATGGACGCCTCGCGGCAGACCACCCGGATCAGCGCCAACGTCTCGGGGCTGCTGGGGACCGAGCGGATCACGCTCAACGACAACCTGCTCCGCCGCGCCTCGCTGCCGGAGATCGAATCGGTCATGGGCCACGAGATGGGGCACTACGTGCTGCACCACGTCTATCAGTTCATCGTCTTTCTGGCGCTCGTGATCCTGGCCGGGTTCGCCGTGCTCCGGCTCGGGTTCGGCTGGGCCGCTGGCCGGTGGGGTGAGCGATGGGGGGTTCGCGGCATCGCCGATCCCGCCGGGCTTCCGCTGCTCACGCTGATCTTTTCGCTCTACCTCTTTCTCCTCACGCCGATCCTCAACACCTACGTCCGAACCACCGAGGCGGCGGCGGACATCTTCGGGCTCAACGCCGCGCGCCAACCCGACGGCTTCGCGCTCATCGCGCTCAAGCTGGCCGAATATCGCAAGCTCGATCCGGGACCGCTGGAGGAGTTCCTCTGGTTCGACCACCCGAGCGGCCGGGCACGCATCCGGATGGCCATGCAGTGGAAGGCGGCCACGCTGGGCCGCCAAGGCAAGGCGCCCTTATATTGACGGGCCATGCCCGACCCCCGACAGCTCCTCGACCAACTCCACCACCGCCAGAGCCTCGCGGAGCAGGGCGGGGGTCCCGCGCGCGTGGCCCGGCAGCACGGGAAGGGCAAGCTCTCCGCGCGGGAGCGCCTCGAGCTCCTCCTCGACCCGGGCAGCTTCGCCGAGCTCGACCGGTTCGTCACCCACCGCTCCACCGACTTCGGCCTCGCGCAGCAGGTTTTCCCCGGCGACGGCGTCGTGACCGGCTCCGGCCGCATCGACGGCCGGCTGGTCTACGTCTTCTCCCAGGACTTCACCGTGTTCGGCGGATCGCTCTCGGAGGCGCACGCGGAAAAGATCTGCAAGGTGATGGACCTGGCGCTCCGGAATGGGGCGCCCGTCATCGGGCTCAATGATTCCGGCGGGGCCCGCATCCAGGAGGGCGTGGTCTCCCTCGGCGGGTACGCCGAGATCTTCCTGCGAAACACGCTGGCCTCCGGCGTGGTGCCGCAGATTTCCGCCATCCTCGGCCCGTGCGCGGGCGGCGCGGTCTACAGCCCCGCCATCACCGACTTCATCTTCATGGTGCGGAACGTGAGCTACATGTTCGTCACCGGCCCGAACGTGGTGAAGACGGTGACGCACGAGGAGGTGAGCTTCGACGAGCTCGGCGGCGCGGACACGCACCTCGGCACCTCGGGCGTCTCCCACTTCGTGCACGACTCCGAGGCGGAGTGCCTCCAGGCCATCCGGACGCTCGTGGGCTTCCTCCCGCTCAACAACCTCGATGACCCGCCGCTCCGGCCGACCGAAGACCCGGTGGACCGGCGGGACGAAGCGCTGCTCGACCTGGTCCCCGACAGCTCGGCCAAACCCTACGACATGCACGGCGTCATCGGTCGGGTGGTGGACGATGGGGTGTTCCTGGAAGTGCAGCGCGGTTACGCCGACAATATCGTGGTGGGCTTTGCGCGGCTCGGCGGCCGCCCGGTGGGTATCGTGGCCAACCAGCCGGCGGTGCTCGCGGGGGTGCTCGACATCAACGGATCGGTCAAGGCGGCGCGATTCATCCGCTTCTGTGACTGCTTCAACCTGCCCGTCGTCACCTTCGTGGACGTGCCCGGGTTCCTGCCCGGCGTGGCGCAGGAACACGGGGGTATCATCCGGCAGGGCGCCAAGCTCCTCTTTGCCTACTGCGAGGCGACGATACCCAAGCTGACGGTCATCACACGGAAAGCGTACGGTGGCGCGTACGACGTCATGAGCTCCAAGCACATCCGGGGCGACGTGAATCTCGCCTGGCCCACGGCCGAGATTGCGGTAATGGGCCCGAAGGGCGCGGTGGAGATCCTGTTCAAGGACGAGATCGCGAACGCCGACGATCCGGCGGCCGTCACCGCCCGGCTGATCGAGGAGTACACCGCGAAGTTCGCCCACCCGTACGCGGCCGCGGCCCGCGGATACATCGATGACGTCATCGATCCGCGGGACACCCGGCCGCGGCTCATCGACGCGCTCCGGACGCTGCGCACCAAGCGGGACCGGAACCCGGCGAAGAAGCACGGGAATATTCCGCTGTGATGCGGGCGCGGGCGGCCGGCGCCCACTAGCCAGATCTCGAGCCCGACCTCATTATTGACCGACATGCGTTTCGCGTTCCGCTCGAAGCCCGCCACATGCCGCCCCGCCTGGGTTCTCCGCTGCCGGGTGATCATGCCGTTGGCCTGGGCCGCCGTGGCTCCGGCCGCCCTCCTCGCCCAGGGCGCCATCGATCCGAACGTCGCCCCGCGCGCCGCCGCCCTCGAGCGCGCGGGCGAGCGTCAGATGGCGATCGACCTGCTGGGGCGCTATCTCGCCACCGCGCCCGACGACGGCCGGGCCTGGCTTCAGCTCGGCCGTTTCTATCTCTTCGACGCGCGCGACTGGCACCAGCACGGGCATCGCGGCGACCCCGATGGGCCGCTCTATCTCGACTTCGCGGCGACCGCCCTGGACCAGGCGGTCCGCCTCTCGGTGGATTCGGGCGCCGTCTTCCGCGGCGTGACCGAGGTGGACCGCGCGCTCGTCAGCCTCGAGGACTCGGGTTGGGATGCGCCGCGCTACGCGAGCGCGCGGCCCGACGTGCCGCCGATGCCGGCGTTCATCGTCGAGCTCGGCGCCAACCTTCTCGCCTCCTGTCCGGCCGGCGGCGTCCTCCTGACCGGGAGCGAGCTCGAGGCGGTCTCGGTCTGGTACGGCAGCCTCGCGCGCCAGCCGCTCGACGTCCTCCCCGTCCGCCCCGACCTCTACGCCACCGATTCGCTCTACCGCCAGCGGATGGCCACCGCCATGGGCATCGATCCCTCCCTGCCGGTGCAGCGCGCGCTCGCCGCGGTGGCGGCCAACCGCGCGGTGTGCCTGAGCCCCACCACCGACCTCGCCGCGGCCCCCGCCATCGGGTGGATGCCTTTCCGGATGGTGCGGGTCAGCCGGCCGGCGCCGCCGACTCCGGACGCGCTCAGCGTCGCCGAACTGCTCAAGGCCAGCCGCCAGGACCGCTCGCCCTGGGTGGAGGACGTCCGCGGCGTCTACGACAATGCCGCACGCTTCAATGCCCTCCTCTGCAGCAGCCTCCTGCTGTACCTCGGGGATACGCCGCCGGCGGCATGCAGGCCGTAGCGCGTGAAACGCGTCCTGGTCGCCAACCGCGGCGAGATCGCCCTCCGCATCGTTCGCGCGTGCCATGAAGAGGGCCTCGAGGCGGTCGCGGTCTACTCGGCGGCCGACCGGTCGAGTCCGCATGTGCGCACCGCCGACCGGGCCGTGGCCATCGGCCCCGCGCCGCCTTCGCAGAGCTACCTCGACATCCAGCAGCTGATCGCGGCCGCGGCCGACGCGGGTGCCGACGCGGTGCACCCCGGGTACGGCTTTCTGGCCGAGCGCGCGGCGTTCGCCGAGGCGGTCGAGCGCGCCGGGCTGGTCTGGATCGGGCCGCCGCCGGCCGCGATCCGTGCCATGGGCGACAAGACCGAGGCGCGGCGCCGGATGCGGCAGGCCGGCGTGCCGATCGTGCCGGGCGCCGACGCCGCCGTGGGCGACATCGGCCCCGCGCTCGGCCTGGCTCGCGACCTGGGCTATCCGGTAATGGTGAAGGCCGCGGCTGGCGGCGGCGGGCGGGGAATGCGCGTGGTTCGGACGCCCGAGGAGCTGCCGGGCGCGCTCGCGTCCGCCGCCACCGAGGCACTCAAGGCGTTCGGCGACGCGAGCGTCTACCTCGAGAAGCTCATCGTGCGGCCCCGCCACGTCGAAGTCCAGGTCCTGGCCGACGCGACCCGCACGATCCACCTCGGTGAGCGCGAGTGCTCGATCCAGCGGCGCCACCAGAAGCTGGTCGAGGAGGCCCCATCGGTCGCGGTGGACCCCGATCTGCGGGAGTGGATGGGCGCCGCGGCCGTGTCGGCCGCCGAGGCCGTGGGCTATCTGGGCGCGGGCACCTGCGAGTTCCTCCTCGCCCCGGACCGCACGTTCTACTTCCTCGAGATGAACACCCGGATCCAGGTGGAGCACCCGGTGACGGAGCTCGTCTACGGGGTGGACCTGGTGCGCGAGCAGCTCCGCATCGCCGCGGGCGAGCCGATGCGGGTGCACGGCGGCTGGATGCACCCGCGCGGGTGGGCCATCGAGTGCCGGATCACGAGCGAGGACCCCACCAACGGCTTTCTGCCGAGCACGGGACCGATTCAGTATCTCCGCCTCCCGGGAGGGCCCGGCGTCAGATGGGATGGCGGCATCGACATCGGCGACGAGGTCACGCTCCACTACGACTCGCTGCTCGGCAAGCTGCTCGTCTGGGCGCCCGACCGGGCGCAGGCGATCACCCGTATGCGGCGCGCGCTCGACGAGCTCGCCATCGTGGGCGTCGCCACCAACCAGGGATTCCACCGCCGCCTGCTGGCCGATCCGGACTTCCAGGCGGGCGAGATCGATATCCAGTTCCTCGACCGGCGCGCGGATCTCGCGCAGCCCGCCCCGTCGGAGGACGAGATCACCCGACTGGCCGTGGCCGCCGCGCTCGCCGAGGACGGGGCGCGCCGCAGCCGGCGGCCCGCCTCGGCCGGCGACGGCCGGCCCGGCGACGACCCGCCGAATGAGGCATGGCGCCGGCAGGCGCGGCTGGAGGGAGTCCGGTGAGCGCGGTGCGGATCCTCCGGCTGGCGGCCGGCGGCGATGGGGTGGGCAGGCTGGAGGACGGCCGGACGGTCTTCGTGCCGCGCACCGCGCCCGGCGACCTGGTCGAGCTGGCCGGCCTGCGGACCCACAAGCGGTTCGCGCGCGCCCGCCTCGCGCGACTGCTCGAACCGGGGCCGGACCGCGTGACGCCGCGCTGCCCGCACTACGTGCACGACGAGTGCGGCGGCTGTCAGCTTCAGCACCTCGCGGCGCCCGCTCAGCGCGAGGCGCGCCGCGGCTTCGTGGGCGACGCGATGCGCCGGATCGCGCGCCGCGATCTGCCGGACCCGCCGCTGGTGCCCGCCGTCCGCGAGTACGACTACCGGACCAGGATCACGCTCGCGGTGAGCGCGGACGGCCGGCGCATCGGCCTTCACCGCTACGACCGCGCCGACGAGGTATTCGAGCTCGAGTGGTGCCACATCACCGTGCCCGAGCTGATGGAGCTCTGGCAGATGCTCCGGCGGCTGCGGCCGCTGCTGCCCGCGCGGCTGGCCGGCGTCGTGCTCCGGAGCGACCGCGACGGCGGCCGGCACGTGCTCTTCCGCGCGAGGGGCGGAGCCGAGGTGTGGGGCGGAGCTCCGCGGCTCCTCGCGGAGCTCCGCCGGCAGGGGTCACCGGCGACGATCTGGTGGCAGCCCGACGATGGCGCGCCCCGCGCCATGGCCGGCGGGGACGAGGCATACCCGGCCACGGTATTCGAGCAGGTCCACCCCGAGATGGGTGACCGGGTACGCGCCCATGCGCTCGAGGCGATCGGCCCCGTGAGCGGCCGGCGGGTCTGGGACCTCTACGCCGGGATCGGCGAGACGACGGCCGTCCTGGCGCGGGCCGGCGCCGCGGTCGAGAGCGTCGAATCCGACCGGCGAGCCGTCGCCGAGGCGGACCGCCGGGGTCCGGCCGCGCGCCGCCTCGCGGGCCGGGTCGAGCACGTGCTGGCGGAGCTGCATCCGCCGGAGCTCGTCATCACCAACCCGCCGCGGACCGGCATGGACCCGCGGGTGACCGGGGCGCTGGAGCGGCTCCGCCCCGGGCGGCTGGTGTACATCTCCTGCGATCCGGCCACGCTCGCCCGCGATCTCTCGCGCCTGCCGGCGTACCGCGTGGCGGATCTCCGGGCCTTCGACCTCTTCCCGCAGACCGCGCACGTCGAGACGGTCGCGCGGCTGGAGCTCGCCTCGTGAAGTACATCGTGAGCGTGCACGGCCGCGAGATCGAGGTGGAGGTGGACGGCGAGCAGGTGACCGTCGCGGGCCGCATTCACCGCGCGAGCCTCAGTGCCCGCCCCGGCACGCCGGTCCGCCTGCTCCTGCTGGACGGCGCCCCCGATGCGCTCGCGGTCGAGGCCGCGGGCGAGGGCCGCTGGCTGCTCACCCGGCGGGGCGAGCGGTCCGAGCTGGAGGTCCTCGACGAGCGCGCGCGGCACATCCGGGGGCTCGCCGGCGCGGTGGCGGGGCCACGCGGGCCGGCAGCCCTGCGGGCGCCGATGCCCGGCCTCGTCGTCCGGGTGCAGGTGGAAGCGGGGCAGCCGGTGGCCGCCGGCGCGGGCGTGGTGGTGCTCGAGGCCATGAAGATGGAAAACGAGCTCCGGGCCGCGGCCGCGGGCGTGGTGGGGACCGTCCGGGTGCGCCCGGGAGAGGCGGTGGAGAAGGGCCAGGTGCTGGTCGACTTCGAGGCGGGCTCTTGACCCAAGTCCATCGCTCCCGGTATCTTGTGAGTCTGTTTCCGTTTACTGGTCCCGCGCTCATTCAAGGCAGTTGACGAGATGAAAACCTTCACCGCCACGCCCGACGACATCAGCCACGAGTGGCATGTCGTGGATGCGGCAGACGTGCCGCTTGGCCGGCTGGCCAGCGCCGTGGCCCAACTCATCCGGGGCAAGCACAAGCCCACGTACACCCCCCACATGGACGGGGGCGACTTCGTCGTCGTGGTCAATGCCGAGAAGGTGCGGCTGACCGGCCGGAAGCTGGACAACAAGAAGTATTTCCGGCACACCGGGTACATGGGCCACGACAGCATGACCGCCGCGCGCGACATGCTGGCCAAGCACCCGGACCGCGTCATCGAGAAGGCCGTCTTCGGCATGCTGCCCAAGACCTCGCTGGCCAAGCAGAAGCTGCGGGGCAAGCTCAAGGTCTATGCCGGAACCGACCACCCGCACGCGGCCCAGCAGCCCAAGCCGTTCTCCGTCACTCCCCCGAAGGTGAGCGCATGACCGCCGTCCCCGAGTTCCGTTGGCAGGCCGTTGGCCGCCGCAAGACGAGCGTGGCACGGGTGTACCTGACCCCCGGCACCGGCAAGTGGGACATCAACGGCCGGACCCTGGGTGACTACTTCCCCCGGCCCTCGCTGGTGCAGCACATCCAGCAGAGCTTCACGGCCACCGATACCCTGGGGGCGTTCGACGTGAGAGCCCATGTGGACGGCGGCGGGCAGGCCGGGCAGGCCGGCGCGCTCCGGCTGGCCATCGCGCGCGCGCTGGTCGAGGCCGACGGACAGCACCGGACCAAGCTGCGGGCGGCGGGACTCATGACCCGCGACCCCCGCGCGGTCGAGCGCAAGAAGCCCGGCCGTCCGGGCGCGCGGAAGCGGTTCCAGTTCAGCAAGCGGTAGACGGAAGGACGGAAAGTTGGAACGGCGGAAAGTTGGAACGGCGGAAGCTGAAGCGGACGGAACGTTCCGTCTTTCCCACTTTCCGACTTTCCGCCGACTTCGCACACCGCGGGATTCCGGCGTGGGTGCCCTGCGGGGTAGGCGCCGGGAGGTGAACGCGGTGGACGCTCAACCCTAAAGCCAGATTGGACACGAACACCCGCATGGCACAGCCCCAACTGCAGGACCTGCTCGAGGCCGGCGTCCACTTCGGCCACCAGACGCGGCGGTGGAA
>DASSBA010000082.1:0-1018 GCA_035699205.1 Gemmatimonadales bacterium | reverse complement strand
GTTCAAGCAGGCCTTCGGCCTGCCGCCGCACCGGTACCTCCTCACCCGGCGGATCGAGCGGGCCGCGGCGCTGCTCCGCGACACCGACCTCTCCATCACCGAGATCGCGTTTCGGACCGGCTGGGGAAGCCTGGGCACCTTTGGGCGCACCTTCCGCGACGTCACCGGCGAGAGCCCGGGCGAGCTCCGGGCGCGCGAGCGCCGGACGACGCACCAGCTCGGCCGCGTGCCCGCCTGCTGGCTCGGCGCCGCTCACCGGCCCGACCTCACGACCGCAGTTTCGGAGAAGCGACGCCGGGTGGCAGGCGATATACTGGGCGCCAACCAGGGAGGGTCGAATGAGCCAGGGCGTCGAAGTGGTCGGCCTGTACGTGCGGGATCAGGACGAAGCGCTCGCGTTCTACGTGGAGAAGCTCGGGTTTCGCGTTCACACGGACGTGCGGAACGGTGACTACCGCTGGCTGACGGTGCAGCACCCGGACCAGCCGTCGTTCCAGCTCGGCCTGTTTGCGCCGGGACCGCCGGTCCTGGACGCGGCGACGGCCAAGACGCTGCAGGCCCTCGTGGCCAAGGGGGCGATGCCGCCGCTCGTGCTGGTGGTGGACGACTGCCGCGCCGCCTGCGAACGAATGCGCGCCCGGGGCGTGGAGTTCACCCAGGAGCCCGTGGATCGCTACGGCAGCGTGGACGCCGGCTTCCGCGACCCGTCCGGCAACGGGTGGAAGCTGATCGAGGCGCGCCGCTCGACCGCCGCGAAATCCTGACCGCCGGAAGTCTCGATCTCTCGGCGGCGGTTCACTGCTCCCATCTCCTGCCCGTGCTCATTCACCCCCCTGTTATTCCCTCGGGCCAGCATACGCGCGTCCTTCAACTGTTCGCGGGGGCCGCACCGCCGAAGCCGTGACCTGCGACGTTGTCGCCCCAGCCTGGCACCCCATCGCATTCCCGCGCATCTTTCCCGTTCTCATGGACACACTGCAGCAGCAGCTCGAGCACGGGCTCGCCGGGCGCTACCGGC
>DASSBA010000081.1:0-77729 GCA_035699205.1 Gemmatimonadales bacterium | reverse complement strand
ACCGCCCGTTCTACGTCTACATTCTCGCCAGCGACTCGCGCGAGCTCTACGTCGGGATTACCAACAACCTGGTCCGGCGCATCATCGAGCACCGCGAAGGCCGCGATCCGTTCCGCTACGTGTTTCGCCATGCCACCACACGGCTGGTCCACGTCGAGGCCGCAGGTCAGGCGCGCGAGGCAATCCGGAGGGAGAAGCAGCTGAAGGGGTGGACCCGCAGGCGAAAGCTCGCGCTGATCGAGGAGACGAACCCTGCCTGGGAGGACCTGGCGGTGCACTGGAGGTAGAGCTCGGGCAGCGCGGCAGGCGCGCCGGCCGACCGGACAGGCGCCGAGTCCGGCTCACCACAGCCGCGCCCGCGGCGCGGCGGCGCGGCGCACTCACGAGTCACCCTGAGCGCAGCGAAGGGGCCATGCGTCAGCTCATGGCCCCTTCGCTGCGCTCAGGGTGACTCCGGCAGGGTGACTCCGGCAGGGTGACTCCGGCAGGGTGACTCCGGGTCCGTACACGGAATAAAACGCGAGCGCCCGGGCGTCGCACCGTCCCACCGTCCGACCCGCCATCCGGCCGCCCCCTACCCTCCTGTCCTCACCAGCGCCCCCGCCACCAGCGCCAGCAGCGCCAGCGTGCCCGACACCGAGCCCACCACCTTCTGCCGCTGCCGGAGCTCGTCGAAGTAGGCGGCCGCCTGCCCCACGGGATCGAGCCGCGCGAGTTTGGCGGCCGTCGGCAGGCCGATCAGGAGCACCAGCAGCGCGCCCAGGATGCCGGCGCCCTGCATGACCACCAGCCAGAGATTGAACCCGACCAGCTCGCCCATCCGGCCCGATACGCTGAACGTCAGGATCAGTCCGGAGAGGACGGCCAGGATGGCGCCCGGAGCGATGATCGCCTTGTAGGCCGACGCCTGCGAGCGGGCGATGGCGCCGAGCCCCGCACGGTCCTCGCGCTTGCCGGCGATCCCGGCCACCATCGCCGCGAGGGCGCCGCCCAGCCACATCGTGAAGCCCAGCAGGTGGAGGAACAGCCAGAACCGGATCATGACTTGACCGCCGAGAGGATGGCACCGTCGATCGGCTGGCGCCCGGTGAAGCCGGACTCGATCTCGTGCCAGTGGGTGATGCGATCTTCGCCCAGCCGCCAGCAGAGAAAGATGGGCCGATCCTCCCGGAGCGAGTAGAAGTCCACCAGTCCCGCCTCGAATCCCTTGAACACGCAGCCGACCGCCTCGAGCTCCTGCAGGTAGCGGTTGATCCGCTCGGCGTGGCGCGTGACCGTCTCCCGCGCCTCCAGGAGCTCCGGCGTTTCCCCCCAGTCCGCCCGCGCGCCGCCGGTCAGGATCTCGAACCGCGAGACCGCGCCGCGCCAGGCCGGGTACTCCACCGTAAGGTCGTGCACGATCCGCCGCACCAGCGGCAACGTGCGCTCGGCCTCGTGGAGACTGAACAGCTTGAAGTCGGGCATCAGGAACGATCCTCTCTCTCTGCCCGCGTCCTACCCGTCTCCCCACACGATCTCTACTCCCGGAATCTGCTCCGGGTGGCTGATGAATCCCAGCACGCATCCGGCCTCGTCCACCACCGTGATGGTCGGCCGGAGGTGAGACTCGTGCGGCTCGAGATCCATCCGGACCCGGTACCCCGTGAGCTCCTGATCCGGTCCCACGACGGGCGAGTTGGTCCGCATCAGCGAGTCGGACCGCGTGTGCCAGGGATGCTTCCCTTCGGCCAGGCAGCGGGTGACCAGGTCGCGGTCGCTCAGCGTGCCGAGGAACAGGCGCGTACGATGATCGTCGACCACGGGGACGACGGAGATGTCGCGGGTCTTGAACATGATCGCCACCTCGCTGGCCATGGTGCCGGCCACCGCGACGTGAGGATCCGCCACCATCGCTTCCGAGGCTCTCATGTGGTCAATTTGCTCCGAACGAGGTGCCCGTCAAGTGCGCTGCGCCAGCGCGGCGACGGCGATGCGCGTTGCCTGGTAGCCGTCCTCCGCGTACCGCCGCATCCGTTCCACCTGAAAGGTGGCGTTCCGCTCCACCCGCGGCCGCACGTAGGCGAGCGGCGGCCGCCCGGGTTCCCCGCGCCACGCCGCCAATTGGGCCGCGGTGTGCGCCGCCATGAGCGTGCCCACCGCTTCGTCGTGTGCCCGGACGAGCGGCGGCGGCGGAGCGGCCGGCTCCCCGCCCACCATGTCGAGACCCGGCCCCACGTCCACCGCCACGACCGGCTCCGCCGCCGCCACCCGAGCAGCCGCCTCCAGCGGGAGCACGCCGCGGAGGCCCCCGTCGCCGCAGCGGCGGCCCGCGAGCGGCACCGGGGGGAAGTAGAGCGGCAGGGCGCAGCTCGCGCAGAGCACGTCGATCAGCGGGGCATCGTCGCCCGCCGCGCCGAAGAGCAGCAGCTCGCCCGTGTCGAGGTCTACCACGGAGACGGTGAGCGGCACGCCCAGGTCGGCGAAGCTGCGCGCGGAGATCAGCGCCTCGATGGCCCGGCGAAACGGCGCCGGTCGGAGCAGCGCGCGCGCGAACAATCCCGCCACGGGAGCCAGCGGATCACGCACGATGCCCTGGCGGCCCACTCCGGTCAGCCGCTCCAGCAGCGTCGCGTGGTCCACGCCGGCCGCGAGCCCCGCCGCGATCACCGCGCCCATCGACGTTGCGACGTACCGGGCCGGCTCGAGCCCCGCTTCCGCCAGCGCGCGGGAGGCCCCCAGGTGGGCCGCGGTCTTGGCTCCGCCCCCGCTCAGCACCAGAGTCACCGCCGGGCCGGTCATCCCGGCCGGGTGCTCAACCGGTGCGTCTCCGCGCGGGCATACCGCTCGCGCTCCTCGTCGGTCCCCGGTATCAGCCGCGGCACCCGCACGGGCTTGCCGGCCTCGTCGATGGCCACGAAGACCACGTGCGCGGTGTGCGTGTGGCGCCGCTCGCCGGTGCTCACCTGCTCGGCGTACACCTCGACGGTGATGTCCATCGAGCTGTTGCCGACGAAGTCCACGGTCGCCTCGCAGGTCACCAGCGACCCCACCGGAATCCTCTCACGGAAGTCGACCCGATCGATGCTCGCCGTGACCGCAGCCCCGCCCGCGTGCCGGATCGCCGCCACCGCGGCCGCCTGGTCCACCAGCGCCATCAGCTCGCCCCCGAAGAGGTCGCCGCGGATGTTCTGCATGTGGGGCATGACGAAGGTGGTGATGGTGCCGACGGAGTAGCTCATAGGGCGGGAATCGGGGGGCATCGGGGTTCCTCTTGAAGGGCGGAGCCACACTTGACGGAGGGACGGAAAGAAGGAGGGACGGAGGGAAGGAGAGGGACAGCACACCGGAGCGACGCGCCTTTCCTCTCCGTCCCTCCGTCTCTCCGTTCCTCCGTCCCTAATAATCCACCGGCCTCAGATAATACTCCCCGATCGCCGTCGCGCTGAGCATGGCAACGGTGGGAAGGCGGCGTTTCCAGTGAGTGGAGTCCAGACGCCTCCGGACCAGCGCGATCTCTTCCTCGCTGAAGCCGAGCGCGGCGATTTCGGGGCTCCGGTAGCCGAGCAGGATCCAGTGAAGGATGGCGTCGGCCCGGGGATAGCTGATCCCGAAGTCGCCCTCGTCGGTCTGGCCCGTGATGAGATCGGCACTCGCGGGCTTCGACACGATGACATCGGGAAGGCCGAGATCGCGGGCCAGCGCCCAGACCTGCGATTTGAAGAGATCGCCGATCGGGTTCACCGGCGGCGAATCGTCGGCGTGCCAGGTGAAATAGCCGAACAGTCGCTCCGTCTTGTTGCCGGTCCCGAGCGGGAGCGCGCGCCGGGCGGCGGAGAGGTCGAACAGCGTGATCATGCGCGTCCGGGCCATGATGTTGCCCAGCCGGGAAGCGTCGGGCTGCTCGTGGATGGCGCCCGCAAGCCCATCCACGGCAGCGCTGATGTCTACCGTGGCCGCCTCGATCCCGAGCGCGTCAACCACGAGCTGCGCGTGGGCGAGGCTCTCGGGGCTCGACGTCCGGTAGGGCATCCGGACCCCGACGACGTTCCCGGGTCCGAGCGCTTCGGCGGCCAGGTATGCCACCACCGAGCTGTCCACCCCGCCGGACAGGCCGATGACCACGCGCTCGAACCCGCGGCGGCGCTGGACTTCGTCGCGGATGAACTCGACGAGCCAGCGCCGGGTAAGCCCCTCGTCGATGGCAAGCGGGTCGCGCGAGGGGTCCGCCCGCATGGAGGCCGGGGCGAGCGCAATGTGCGGGATGGGGGCGGCGTCGCACGGGCCGACCGGGGATGAGCGCCCGTCGATCTTGGCGCCGGCCCCCGCGGCTCCCACGCCCGGCATTCCGGCGATCCCGGGCATCCCCGCCGAACCCGTCGCCCTCCCCACCGCCGACACCCCGCCCCCCTTTCCGCCCCGCCGCGCCTCGTGCAGCGAGCCGAGCAGGTGCGGCAGCCGCATCTCGAGGTCCGACAGCAGCGGCATGTCCGCGCGGGCGCGGGTGATCTCCTCGAAGTCGAGGGTCACCCGAAGCAACGCCTCCTCGAAGATGGGCCCCTCGGCCACCAGCTCACCGCGTGGGCCCGCCACCAGGCTGCCGCCCGGGAACGCCTTCCCTCCCTCGAACCCCACCAGCTGCGCGAGGGCGACGTACACGCCGTGCTCCCCCGCGATGTCCTGCACCAGCCGATTCCACCGGGCCAGGCTGGCGGGACGCCCGGGGGCTTCCTCCGCTGGTTCCACACCGCGCGCGGGGCTCGCGCTCGGGATCAGGATGAGCTGAGCCCCGCCCAGAGCCGCAAGCATCGGGGTGAACGAGTGCCAGGCGTCCTCGCAGATCAGGATCGCCGCGCGGCCCCAGCGGGTGTCGAACGCCTGCACCCCGCGGCCCGCCTCGACGAACCGCTCCTCGTCGAAGACGCCGTAGGTCGGCAGGAAGACCTTGCGGTGGACGTGCCGGATCCCGGCGTCGGGGCCACCCAGCGTGGCGTAGAGGCCGGAGTTGAAGAGCCGGTTCTGGTGCACCTCGTAGAAGCCGAGCGCCACGTCGAGGGGTGGGGCGTGGGCGTCCCGGTGCTGGCAGGAGAGGTCGTGGAAGAGGCGGTCGGCGCTGACCGCGAGGTCGCGCACGCCGCCCTCGAGGAAGTACCCGGTGAGCGCTGCCTCCGGCGCCACGAGCAGCTCCGGCGGCTCCGCCGAGCCCGCCACCTCGTGGAACAGGGCGCCCAGCCGGGCGAGGTTCTCCTCGTAGGCACCCTTCCTGGGGCGCATCTGGGCGATAGCGAGGCGGAGCACGCCGGAAATGTATACTTTCCTCCATGCTCTGGTACATCGCCGTGGGGAGCGCGATCGGCGGGGTGGGCCGTTACCTCCTGGGCGGCCTGGTGCAGCGGCTGGCGGCCGGCACCTTTCCGGCCGGAACGCTGTTCGTCAACGTCACCGGCTCCTTTCTGTTGGGCCTGATCCTGCGATACGCTATCGAGACCCCGGCCGTGACCCCCGAGCTCCGGGCACTGCTCACGGTCGGCCTCTGCGGCGGCTACACCACCTTCTCCACCTTCAGCTACGAGACTGTCGCCTTGGTCGAGGACGGCGACTGGACCCGTGCGGCGCTCTACATCACCCTCAGCCTCGCCCTCTCGCTCGCGGCCACCTTCCTCGGCTTCGCCGCGGCGCGCGAGATCGTGGCGTTGCAAGGGAGGGTCTAGTGCTGCGGAGGGGAGCTCAGATGCTCTATTCACCACGAAGGCACGAAGGCCCACGAAGGATTCTGCTTCCGGAGCGGCGCCTTGGACCCGGACAACACCAACAACCTGGTGGCGGCTCCGCTCCCGAATGGCCTCCGTATCCCCAGCCACCTTCGTGCACCTTCGTGCCCTTCGTGCCTTCGTGGTAAATACAGCCACGATGCCGGCTCGGCCCCACCGGGAGCCCGCATGCACGGCCTGACCGGCGAGCGCACGCTCATGCGCATCCATATCGGGGAGCGGGATCGCTATCAGGGCAAGCCGCTCTACGAGGCAATCGTGCTCCGGCTCCGCGAGCGCGGGTTCGCGGGCGCGACCGTGTTTCGCGGGATCATGGGGTTCGGCGCGAGCGCGGGGATCCACAGCGAGAAAGTGCTCCGACTGTCGCTCGACCTGCCGCTGGTCGTGGAATGCGTGGACACGGCAGAGAAGATCCAGGCGATCCTCCCCGAGCTGGACGAGATGATCGGCGGCGGGCTCATTACCCTGGAACGGGCGCAGGTCATCATGTACCGGGGCGACGGCCCCCAGGACAGCCACCCATGAGCAATCCGGTGCAGGCCCTCGCGGGCGTGCCGAACGCCTGCCAGATCCTCCCCACCGTCGTCACCGGCGGGCAGCCCTCTCCCTCGCACCTGGCGCCGCTCCACGCGGCCGGCGGCCGCATCGTGCTCGACCTGCGCGACCCGATGGAGCGCAGACCGTTCGACGAGCCCGCCGCGGTCGCCGGCCAGGGCATGGAGTACGTCAACGTCCCGGTCGGCCCCGGAACCCTGACCGACGAAACCCTCGACCGGATCCTCGGCGTGCTGCGGACCGCCGGCGACCGGCTCGTGCTGGTGCACTGCGGCAGCGGCAATCGCGTCGGCGGCGCCCTCATCCCTTTCCTCATGCTCGACCACGGGCTGGAGGAGGAAGACGCCGTCGCGCAGGCGATGCGGGTCGGGCTTCGGAGCGCCGAGCTGATGGAGTGGGGGCTCGACTATGTCCGCCGAAACCGGTCACCGTGACGGCGCCAATCTGGACACCACCTGCGCCCCCTGCCGCCGGCGTTCGCGAAGGCGTTCGGCTGCAAGGCGGGAGAGCCGATGGTCCGCGGAGCCGGCACGAGAGTGCAGATCTGGTGAGGTGACCGGCCCAGGCGGTTCTGAGCAAGGCAAAGGGGGCATGACCTCGATCATGCCCCCTTTGCCTTGCTCAGGATGACTCCACATCGGCGGAGCGGGCCGCCACCCGGTCCCGGGCTATCTCCGGCGGCCGCCCGACATGCCGCCTCCACTCGACCTTCCGCCGCCCCCACGATTCCCGCCGCTCATTGCGCCGCGCGATCCGCCGTCCGAGCGCGGCGAGGGCGAGTAGCTGCCGCGATCCGGTTGCGGCGCGGGCCGCGCCTGGGGCTGCGATCGGGGCTCGGCCCTCGGCTCCGCGCGCGGGGCCGCCCGGGGTTCAGAACGTGGCTCCGGGCGGCTGTACCCATCGCTCTCCCGGGACGGGCGAGCTTCCACCGCGGGCTCCGGCCGTGAATCGGGACCGCGGACCTCCGGCGCGCGGTCCACCACCGTGCGACGGGGCGCGTCATCCGAGCGTCCCGCAGGCCTCACCTCGGTCGGCAGGTTCTGCCGCTCGCGAATGTCCGGCAGCGTCGTGCGCGGCTCCTCCGGCTCGCGTGCGCGCCGCGCCTCGATGTTCGGCTGAACGGTCCGGCTCTCCGCCCGGCGCGCCGTGCCGCGGTCGTGAGCCCGATCGGGCGCCCGTTCTGCACCTCCCGCGCGTCGGGCAGTGCTCGCGTCGGGCGCCGGCGAGGTCGCCCGCCGCTCCGGGACCGGCCGCGCCTCGACGGGGCGCGCTTCGCTGTTCGGCCGCGGGTCCGTCACCCGGCGGACCGGGCTCGCGTTGGCCGGCTGGCGGTCGCGGACCGTGGGCGGCAGGTACACCGTATTCACCGCGCGGCGCAGGCCGAACCCGCGGTCCCGGTAGCCGGCCTGCACGCCGTCGGCCGGACGGAAGCGGTACGGGGTGTACGGGCGATCCCAGCCGTAGTTCCGGCTGCCGTAGTAGCGGCCGCCGTAGCCCGGGTAACCGTAGTGCGGGTACCCGAAGTAGGGGTAGCCGTAGGAATAGCCGTAGTGGCGGACCGGGTACACGTAGACCGGCCGATAGTAGTACGGGTCGAAGAAGAAGGGGTCGTAAAACGGGTCGTAGAACGCGCGCCGGTGATACGGACGGCCGAAGAAGAGCCCGACCGAGACGCCGTACGGCGAGCCGAAGTACGGGCCTCCACAGCCGTAGTAGGAGTAACCACAGCCGGAGTAGCCGTCGTACCCGTAATAGGAGGTGGAGTAATTATCGGCGTAGACCACCCGCTCGACGACGGTGTAGGACAGGATGTCGTAGTCGAAGCTGGCGTCCGCCATTCGGCGGACCAGCTCGTTGAGGTCCTGTTCCGGGTCTGCGGGCAGTCGCTGCGGCGCCAGGCCGCGGTAGTCCCAGTGATCGCCGAGGACGAACTGATCGAAGTGGAACGGGCCGTTGGAGACCGCAGCGTAGACGGTTCCGCGACCGGATCGGCCGTCGACCGCGAACGACTCGCGGCCGCCGCGGCCGCGAATCTCGTATTTCTTGCCACCGCGCACGAAGTTGTCATCGTTCGGATCGAGGGGGAACAACACCCGGAGCGTACCGTCAGGATCGACGTGGAGAACCAGCAGATACCCATCCTCGCGCGCGCGGACTTCCACCTTGGCGCGGTCGCCCGGGACGAAGGTCCGGTCGCTATTGATCCAGAGCTGGACAGGCGGATCGTCCCCGACCGCTGCCCGATCGGCGCGGACTGCCCCGCTCGCCGGAGCGGCAACGAGGAGAAGAGGAAGCAGCAGGGCCGTGATCATGGCGCCTCCCGAGGACTGCGGTTCCAACGGTGAAACTTCGACGGGGCACAGGGTTCGAGGCTTGGACGGACGTCCGTTCGATGGACTGCGAGTGCTGTGCCACGGACTACTTGCATACCCTCTCAACACTTACGCGGGCCGGCCTGTTCCCCGCGTCCACTTTCCGCAGCGGTGGCGGCCTTGCGGTGTCCCTTTCCGCAGTCCAGGGATGACGAGTACGGGGGCCTCGTGTTAGGCCCACCGTTTCTAAGGTTTGCTCGTCTCCCGTCCTCCGTTCCACCGGTGCCAGTACATGCGCATCTCGCTGATCAACCCTCCCGCGGTCTCGCAGAAGATGGCGCCGCGAGCGTCCACCCACTCGCCCGTCCGCTTCCGGCGGAACACACATTTGAACTCGGTCGAGAACCACGGGCCGGCGCTGTAGATCTCGCCCGAGGTGAAGCTGATCTCGGATTGGCTGTAGGGAACGTCGAGCCACCAGCGGCGGATGGCGTTGGCGCCGCGAATCGGCTCGGAGAAGGGGGTCTCGACGAAGGTGGCCTCCGGCGCGAACACCGAGGTGAGGAGATCGATGTCCGACTTGGCCCAGCCGCCTCCGAATCTGTCGATCAGGGTCCGCCCGAGCTCACGGGCGTCGTACACCTGCTCGGATGCGGCGGCCGGGGGGGCTTCCTCGGTAGACATACGATTGAACATACAGCCTTTCCGGGGGCGTGGCGTGGCAGCGCCGCGAGGCCCGAGCTACCGACTCCGGGCTCCGGCCTTGTCCCACAGGCGCACGAACCGCCCCTACAGCGAATCCCCTCGGCCCGCGTCTCCGGTCGGGCTCATTGAGAAGCGCCATCTACCTGGTGCGATAAGTCTCGAAGAACCCCCGGCCGGTGTCGCTCACCACCTGGCCCGCGAGCCTGCCCCGCAGCTCGAAGCGGCCGCGCATCTGGAGGAAGACGCGGTGGAAGGAAGTGGCCGCCATCTCGGTAGCGAGCGCGTGCTCCACGTCCACCCGCAGCCTGACCGTGTCGCCGCCGCGGGTGCCGATCAGACTGAAGCGCCGGGGCGCGGTGCCACCCGACGCGCCCGGGGCCGGCTGGCTCCCCTCGTACGCGATGTGATCGAAGCGCAGCACCTGCCGGACGCCGAGCGAGTCCACCACCGTCAGGAACAAGGGGGAGCTGACGGCGGCGCCGGCGGCCGGCCGCTCCGGACCGAATACGCCGCCGTAGAGCAAGCTCCACGTGACCCCGTGCGCGGCGCCCCACTCCCAGGTCACGTCGCGCCAGATGCCCCAGTTGTGGTCGTGGTAGGCGGGGACGTCCGCCACAGCCGTACACCGTCCGGCCAGGCAGATGGTGCCGGAAGCCGAGGCGGCGAGTCCGGGGACGACGTAGCCGGAGAGAAACTCTGCTTCACGCAGCTCGACGGGGGGGAAGTAGCGGTTGGTCAGCGGACGAATCCGCAGGTCCATCCGGACCACTCCGGCAGGTCCCGTAGCTCCCAGGTGGAGAGTATAGGCGCCGTCGCGTTGGCGCACGGTGCTCGGGCCGATGGTGAGATCGGCGCGCGTGGTGTCGAACTGCACGTCGGAGGCCGGCGCCGTAGCGGTGAAGCGCTCGTACCGGCCGTCGGGCCGGCGGTGCGTCACGAGCATGCGTCCGCCCCAGCGGCCCGCGCGCGCCGTGGCCGGCAGGCCCACTTCTCCGCCCACCAGATAGGTCACGTACCACCACTCGTCCGGGGCGGTCACGAGGTTGTAGTACTGCCATTCACCCCAGCTGCTGTCGGGCCGCAGAGGGACGTGGAATCGATCGAGCTCGTCGTACAGCTGCTGGGGGGTGGGCGAGACGTAGGCGGAGTCGGCGGGCGAGTCCTGCCACGTCCCCTGACGCACGTCGAGGCCGGCGCCCAATGCCGCGGCGCGGCTGGGGATCTCGCCGCCGGCTCGCACCGCCTCGGGATGACACGGACCGCCCGCCTTGCACAGGTAGAGCAGCTTCCCCTCGATCGCGGGCGCGACCGTCCGCACCTCGCCGGTGTGCCGAGGGCCGCCAAGCACCTGCCGGGTGAGGAAGCGGGCGCGGTCGATGCCGAAGAACATCGCGCCGAGTCCGCCGGTGCGCATCGCCTCGATGTCGATGCCCTGTGGCAGCACGGTGATCTCCCCACCGCCCACGAGCGAGACGTCGCGGCTCTGCTCGAGCATTGCCTGACCCACCGAGAGCAGCACGATCATGACACCCACGCCGAGCGCGAAGCCGAGCAGGAGAAAGAGCGACCGGAGCTTCCGGACGAAGAGATGGCGGAACGCGAGGGTGAGCAGCATCAGTCGCGGATGGTCCCGTCGAGCATGTGGATCGCCCGTCCGGCTTGGGCCGCGAGTCGGTCGTCGTGCGTCACCACGACCAGCGTGGTGCCGTCCTCATTCAGCCGGCGGAACAGGTCGAGGATTTCCAGGCCGGTGGCGGCGTCGAGCTCGCCGGTGGGCTCATCGGCCAGGAGCACGGCCGGCCGGTTGGCGAGCGCGCGGGCGATGGCGACGCGCTGCATCTCGCCGCCCGAGAGCTGGGTGGCACGGTGGCCCCCGCGGTGCTCGAGGCCGACGTACGCGAGGAGCTTCTCGGCGCGGGCGCGGCGCTCGATCCGCCCGACCCCGGCCTCCGCCATCGGGAGCTCGACGTTCTCGCGCGCGGTGAGTACCGACAGGAGGTGAAAGCGCTGGAAGATGAACCCGAGGCGGGTCAGGCGGAGGCGGGTGAGCTCGCGGTCCGGCAGGCTGTCGAGCCGGGTACCGAGCAGCTCGACGGTGCCGGCCGACGGGGTGTCGATCCCGCCCAGGAGCTGGAGCAGCGTGGACTTGCCGCTGCCGGACGGGCCGGCGATCGCGACGTAGTCGCCCGTGTCCACCCGGAGCGAGACGCTGCGGAGGGCGTGCACCGTCTCGCCGTTCATCGGGTAGTCCTTGCGGAGGTCGCGGGCGAGGAGCGGCGGCGGGGTCACGTCGCCTCCGCGCGGAGGGTGGCCGCGATCGGCGCACGGGCGGCGAGCCAGGCGGGATAGAGCCCGGCCAGCGAGCCGGTGACGAGCAGCACGATGGCGGCGAAGCTCAGGGTACCGGCACGCGGCACGAAGAAGCTGAACGCGGCCGGGAGACCGGGGAAGCTGGTCAGGATCGCGTCCAGATAGCGGGCCGTGACCAGCCCCAGCAGGATCCCGAGCGCGGCGCCCAGGGCGGTGAGCGCGGTTCCCTCGGCGAGCACCTGGCCGACGACGGTGGCGCGGCTCACGCCGATGGCGCGGAGGGTGGCGATCTCGCCGAGCCGCTCGTTCACGCCGATCGTGAGCAGGGTCGCGATCAGCAGGACCGCGACGATCAGGCTCATGCTGCCCAGGATGTAGGAGAGCTGGCGGAAGTACACCAGCCGCTGCCGGAAGTGGACCACCAGCTCCGCCGCGCTGTTGACCTCGACTGCCGGGAATTCGGCGCGGAGCCGCGCGGCGAGGGCGGGGACCCGCTCGTCCGCGCGCGCCTTGACCAGGATGAGCGAGGCGCGGTCCTCCGCCGGCTCACGAGAAAGTCGTTGCATGACCGGGAGCACGGTGCCGACCGACGGCTGGTCCCGGGAGTCGTAGAGCCAGCGCACCATCCCCCGCACGGCGAGTCGGCGGCCCACGGCCGCGGCGGCGACCTGCGGATCGAGCCGGCCGACGAGGGTGACACTGTCGCCCACACCGGCACGGAGCAGGCGGGCGGCGGGCTCGCTGAGGATGATGCCCGCGGTGTCGCCCCACGTCAGGTCGCGGCCGGCGGTAACCTCGTAGAGCCCCTGCGCCTCCGGCTCGACCCCGAAGCCGAAGAGGGTAACGAGCGAGTCGGCGGCGCGCGCGTACAGCGAGGTGCCGAGCACGGCACCGGCCGCCTCGACATCGGGGTCGCGCCGGAGCGCCGCGACGACCTCGGAGGCGCGGGTCATGGTGGCCTCGGTGTCGAACGGCAGCGTGCCCTTGGGTGTGAGGCGCAGCTGGTACCCGCGCACGAGCAGGAGATCGGAGAACGACTGGTCGATCCCACCGCTCAGCATGACCATGTCGAGCAGCATCGCGGCGGCCACCGCGATCCCCGCGAGCGAGAGCGCCGTCCTGAGCGGCTGGCGGCCGAGACTCCTGAGCCCCCACGCGATCCCTCTCATCCCCTGCCCCAGAGCACCATCGGGCGGGTGCGCACCAACCGCCAAGCCGCCGCGGCGCCGGCCAGCAGCCCGAGCGCAAGCGAGAGCGCTACGCTGAACAGCACGATGCCGGGCGTGACGAGGGAGAAGGTGAGCGCGGTGTCGAAGAAGCTGCGGTAGTAGGCGTTGGTGGCGGCGCCGGCCACCAGCGCGAGCCCGGTTCCGATGACGCAGCCGAGCGCCGCCACCAACGCGGCCTCGAGCAGCAGCGCGCCGAAGATCGTGCGCCGGCGCACGCCGACGAAGCGCATGACCGCGGCGTCCATTCGGCGCTCCTCCACTTTGAGCAGCATGATGCAGAGCAGAAAGACGGCGCTCGCGACGATGGTGATGATCGCGATGGCGCGGTGGAACCGGCTCACCACGAGAAAGGTCTCCGACGATTCGGCGGCGATGGCGGCGGATGGATAGACCCGAAAACCGAAGGCGTTCCGCTCGAGCGCGGCGACGGCACTGTCCACCGCGGTGCCGGGGACGAGCCCGACGCCGAAACGGTCCACCCGGTCGGGAGCGCCGAGGAGGACGGCCAGGTCGGGCAGGTGCATGCGCAGGTGGCGCTCGACCTTGGCGATCTCGGCGGGATCGGGGCGGGGCTCGTAGACGGCGGCGACGGTGGCGACGAGCCCCATCGAATCGGGAGCGGTGCCGAGGCGGATCGTGTCGCCGACGCGGAGCGAGAGGTCCTGGGCGAGGCGGCGCTCAATGGAGACGGCGGGGAGCTGGGCCAGTGCGGGTGCCGGCAGAACGGCGGCGGCGAGCAGCAGCGAATTGAGGAGCGGGATGGGCGTGGTCACGACGGGTTCACCACAGAGGCACAGAGGGCACGGAGACTCACAGAGGAGTGAAGGGTAACAGCCTCCGGGTACCTCCGTGCCTCCGTGGTGAATCCGAAGCTCAACTTCGCCGGAACGGGTGCTCGAAGCTCAGATACAGGAAAAGACCGTCCTCGCCGGCGCCTTCGTCAAGTCCGACGGTGTAGGCCACGCCGGGAACGATCTGCAGCCCGCCCGCGAAGTTGATGGCCCCCCGCAGTCCGGGATTCAGGAGCCAGCCACTCTGCCGCATCCGCTCTCCCGGACCGACCACCTGTTCGGTGCTCAGCCAGAGCAGCTCGAGCATGAGGTTGAACGTCGGCCGGACCAGCCAGATGGCGCTGCCGCCGAGATTGACGTTCAGCGTGCGCGCCGCCTGTTCCGCGGCGTTCTTCGTCACGGGGGTGTAGGTGAGGCCGGCGTTGCCGTGCAGCGCGAGTTGCGGGAGCGGCCGGACGCTCAAGGGCAGGTTGGCCTGAAGCCCCACGCCGCCGGCGCCGCGGCCCCGGCGCTCGTCACCCGTGGGGAGGAGCAGGGTCATGCGAGGGGCGAGATGGAGGCCATCGCCACCATCGCCCGCGAGCTGGTAGCGGAAGTTGAGGGCGACATCGCCGATGCCGGTGCCGCTGCCATCCGCCTGCAAGAGGGGGATGGTGTAACTGAGTTGCCGCTTCATTCCGTGGAGCGGCCACTCCTGCGTAAAGGCATAGGCCATGGCGCCGCCGCCATCGACCCTGACGAGCGTCCCGACGTGCTGGACGACCCCGGCGTCCTGGTTGTAAGCCTCCTCGATCAGGAAGCTGTTGTCGGCGATGGGATCAGCCGCGCTCTTCTGCTGTGCCCCCAGCGGTGCGATGCCCAGGCCGAGGGCGGTCAGGGCGAGCCGCGCCGGCGTCAGCTCAGCCACTCGCGGAAGGTCCCGATCAGCAGCCAGCCGTTGAGCCCGACGATCACGGCCGCGACCGACCACGCGGCTCCGGCGAGCAGCGGTGAGTTGACGAAGCTGCCCATCTTCCGGCGCTCGCTGGTGAAGTAGACCAGCGGCACCACCGCGAAGGAGAGCTGCAGGCTGAGGATGACCTGGCTCAGGATGAGCAGCCCGCCCGCGCCGCGCTCGCCATAGAGCGCGGTTACGATGACGGCAGGAATGATCGCGATGAGGCGGGTGATGAGCCGGCGGAGCCACGGCGGGAGCCGGATGTCGAGGAATCCCTCCATCACGATCTGGCCAGCGAGCGTCCCGGTGATGGTCGAATTCTGGCCCGACGCCAGCAGCGCCACCGCGAACAGGGTGCTCGCGAACGTGGTGCCGAGCGCCGGCGCGAGGAGCCGGTAGGCGTCGCCGATGTCGGCGACCTCCTGGTGGCCGGTCTGGTTGAAGGTTGCCGCCGCAAGAATGAGGATGGCCGCGTTGATGAAGAAGGCGAACAGCAGCGCCAGCGTCGAGTCGAGCGTGGCGAAGCGGATGGCTTCCCGGCGCGAGCTCTCGTCGGGCAGCACCTTGCGCGTCTGCACGATGGAGGAGTGCAGATACAGGTTGTGCGGCATGACGGTGGCGCCGAGAATGCCGATGGCGATGTAGAGCATCGCGGGGTTGGTGACGATTTCGGCCCGCGGCACCAGCCCCCGGACGATCTCGGCCAGCGCGGGCCGGGCCATCGCCAGCTCCACGGCGAAGCAGATGCCGATGGTCGCCACCAGCGCGATGACGAAGGCCTCGAGGTAGCGGAAGCCGCGGTGCTGCAGCAGCAGGATCAGCAGCACGTCCAGCGCCGTGAGGCACACGCCCCAGATGAGCGGGATCCCGAAGAGCAGGTTGAGGGCGATGGCGGAGCCGATGACCTCGGCCAGGTCGCAGGCGGCGATCGCGATCTCGCACAGGACCCAGAGCACGAAGCTCACTGGACGGGAGTAGTGGTCGCGACACGCCTGCGCCAGATCCCGGCCGGTCACGATGCCGAGCTTGAGGGCGAGGGCCTGCAGCAGGATCGCCATCAGGTTCGAGATCAGGATGACGCTGAGCAGCGTGTAGCCGAACCGCGAACCGCCGGCCAGGTCGGTGGCCCAGTTGCCCGGGTCCATGTAGCCCACCGCCACCATGTAGCCCGGTCCGGCAAAGGCGAGCGCCTTCCGCCAGAACGAGACTCCGCGGGGGACCTGGACGGTGTGGTGCGCCTCCGGCAGGCTCGGCATGGTACGCGGGTAGCGCCAACCGCCGAGCTCCTCGACCGGCGGGGTGGAGGCGGTGTTCATCGGGCGCCCTCGGCTCCGCAGCGGACCACCTGGGCGAGCTCCTGCCCGAGTACGTGCCGCTCGCCGCTCGACTCCACCGTTACCGGCCCGCCGAACGGCTGGCGGTCCTGCAGCGTGATGACCACGCCCGGAGTGAGGCCGAGCGAGGCGAGATAGCGAAGCCGCTCGGGCTCGCGCTCGTCAACCCGGACGATTTCCACGGTGCGGCCGACCTCGAGATCACTGAGTGGCGTGGAGGCGGGCTCCCGGATGGAGCCATCGGCCTCGGGAATGGGGTCGCCGTGGGGATCGACCGCCGGGTGGCCGAGCGCCACGGCCATCCGCTCGACCAGGGTATCGCTGACCGCGTGCTCCAGCCGCTCCGCCTCGGGATGCACCGCGTCCCAGGGGTAGCCGAGGAACTCGACCAGGTAGGCCTCGATGAGTCGGTGCCGGCGCACCATCCGGAGCGCCGCGCGGCGGCCGGAGTCGGTGAGCTGGACGCCCTTGTAGGGGACGTGCTCGAGGAGACCGAGCTCGGAGAGCCGCTTCACCATTCCACTCACCGAGGGAGGTGAGAGCTGGAGCAGGTGGGCGATCTCGCTGGTCGAGGCCGGCCGGCCCTCGGGACTCAGCCGGTAGATAGCCTTGAGATAGTCCTCGACGGAGCGGGTCAGGGGCTCCGTGGTGGCAGTTGCGTCCATACGAAATCCTGAATTAGGCTTGGCTAATTATGAGGTTTCGCAGGACTCACGTCAAGGCTTGAGCTATTGCCCGAGCAGTTCCAGCAGGCCGGACACGATCCGTTCGGTCATTCCCCACACGATGGCCTCCTCGAGCTCGTAGGCCGGGACATCGCGGGATTCGCCGCGGATCTGGAGCCGGACGGAGTGGTAGGTCTCGGGATGGAGCAGCCGGTCGAGGGTGACCCAGCGGAGGGCAGCCACCTCGGGGTTGGGAATCAGCGGCGGGCGCCCGGAAAGGGCGAAGACGTACGGCCGGACGGCGATCGGCGGCAGCACGGGGGTGCGCGGCACGACGTCGTCCAGGCTACCGAGCAGCTCCGACCGCGCGAGGGAGAGGCCGACCTCCTCGGTGGTCTCGCGGATGGCCGTGGAGAGGAGGTCAGCGTCGCCCACGGCACGGCGACCGCCCGGCAGCGCCATGTGACCCGACCAGGGATCGCCCGCGCGCTCGGCGCGGCGGATGAGCAGGACCGCGTCGGGCGAGGGGGCCAGCACGACGGCAACGGCGGCCCAGAGCAGTGCCGGGTCTCCGTCACCGACCGCCGGAGGGTGACCGGCGAGCCGGTCACGCAGCCGGTCGAGCCGCGTGCTCAGTGGTGGTGCGAGTGGCAGCCGCCGCCGCAGCACCCGCCGGCCGGAGGCGGGCCGAGCCGGCCGACGGCGGCGGGCTTCCCTGCCCCCGCGGGTGGCGCGGGAATCGACATGAGGCGGTCGAGCTTGCCACTATTGCAGTCGGGGCAGCTCACCCGGGTGTCCGAGCGGACGAGCTGCTCGAACTCGGCGCCGCACGCGGCGCAGCGGTAGTTGTAGATCGGCATGCCGGAGATTGGCCGCACGGACCCGGGCGGTCAAGGTGCGGCGGCGCCGGCGAGAGCGGCCAATTGCGCGCTCACCTCCCACAGGCGGCGCTGCGACGCCTCGTCGTACGAGGCGCGCGACGAGCGGGCCTCCCGCCGCTCCACGAAGTACTTCCCGGTCACGCCCTCGACCTCGGGCGCGGCGGCGAGATAAACGCTGGTCTCCGACCCCGACTCGGGGCTGCCACCAAACGTCCGGGCAATCGCGCCCCCGATCAGCGGCACGTTCATGTAGTCGGCCAGGAGCCTGGTGGCGATGACGCCGGGATGGAGGCAGTTGGCCGTGACGCCGGTGCCCTGAAGCCGCCTGGCAAGCTCGTAGGTGAACAGCACGTTGGCGAGCTTGGTGCGCCCGTAGACCCGCACGGGGTCGTAGCGGCGCTCGCTCTGCAGGTCGCCGAAGTCGATCGTACCGCCCTGATGCGCGCCGGACGAGACGTTGATGACCCGGGCCGGTGCGCCGGCGATGAGGCGGTCGAGGAGCAGGTTGGTGAGCAGGAAATAGGCGAGATGGTTGACGGCGAGCTGCATCTCGAGGCCGTCCACCGTGGTCTCCCGCTCCTTCGGGATGGTGCCGGCGTTGTTGATGAGCACGTTCAGTCGCGGGTGATGCGCACGGATCGCCTCCGCCGCGGCGCGTATGGATCGCTGCGACGAGAGATCAGCGGGGATCACCTCGGGCGGCGGCGCGCCGTGCGCGTGGCGCAGCTCGCGCGCGACCGCCGCGCCGTCCTCCTGCCGGCGGACCACCAGCACCAGGGTGGCGCCGAGCTCCGCGAGGCGCTCGGCCGTGGCCCGGCCGATCCCGCGAGTGGCGCCGGTGATCACGCAGACACGGCCGGTCATGTCCGCGAGCCCGGCCATGGCTAGCGGAGCTCCGCGGAGAAGAAGGCAAGGGTCGCGTTGAGGGCCCGCTCGAGCTCGGGGGTGGCGCCGCTCCACGGATGCGCGGCGCCGAAGGTGTGCCCGGTGCCCTCGATTTCGAGGAACCGGCTGGTGCCGGGCGGCGCGGCCGACGCCAGGAGCCGGCCCTCGGCGAGCGCGACGGCTTCGTCCTCACTCCCGTGCACGATGAGCCAGGGCGCGGCGATTCGCCCGGCCGCAGCCTCGATGTCGAGGGCCTCGGCGTTCCGTTCGATGTCGTCGAGTACGTCGGGGTAGAGTGGGAGCACCTGATGGGTGCGGGCGTTCTCGACCGGGCTGACGCCGGCCGCCCGCCACGATGCCCGCGTCGCCGGGGGCCACCGCTCGACCGTCGAGATCGCGGCCCAGGTGACGAGCGCCCGCACCCGCGAATCCTCCGCCGCGTGTAGGATGGCGATCCCGCCGCCGCGCGAGTGGCCGAGCAGACCCAGCGCGGTCGGAGGCGCCACGCCAAGCTCGCCCGCGACCAGCGCATCGACTACCCGGCGCAGGTCTTGCAGCTCGGCCGAAAACGTGTTGTGACCGAAGCGTTCGGGAAAGACGAATTCGCCGGTGTCGTCCACGCCGCTGCCGCTCAGGTTGAGCGTGATGGCGGAGAACCCGGCCCGGGCCAGCCGCTCGGCGAGCGAGGGCCACAACCCCCAGTCCTTGAAACCCTTGAATCCATGCACCACGACCACGGCCGGCCGCGGTGCGTCCCGGCCCGCGGCGCGTACGTCGACCAGGATCTCGCCGAGGGCGCCCGCGAGCCGGTGACGTGTGAGGGAGGGGGTGGCCATTGGTGAAAGCTAACAACAGGTGTGGCGGATCACCCCACGGCCGACTCCAGCAGCTCCACCACGCCCGCGTCCGCGTCGAACCGCGCACGCACGCCGAGCGGCACGGTCCATTGATCATCGATGTGCCCGATCGGCAGCCCGTGGGCCACCGGCACACCGAGCGGTCCGAAATGATGCTCGAGTACCTCATCGAGGCCGAGCGCGCCGTCGGCGTTGTGGCGTTCGAGTCCGCTGAAGCGGCCGATCAGGACCCCGCGAATCCGGGTCAGCGCGCCCGCCAGGCGGAGATGGGCCAGCATCCGGTCGATGCGGTACAACTCCTCGTTGACGTCTTCGAGAACCAGCAGCGCACCATCGAGATCCGGGAGAAATCGCGTGCCGATCAGGCACTGGAGCAGGGTGAGATTGCCGCCCGCGAGCGGTCCCTCGGCCACGCCCCCGCGAATCGTCACGATCCGGTTCTCCCGCGGCACCAGCACGTCGGCCGGCACGGGCAGCGACTCGAGCGTCCCTGCCGGCTCCGCGGCCGTGAGCACCCGGGCGAAGTGTCTGCGGCTGAAGCCGGGCATCTCGGCGCGTGCGGTGGGCGCGTGAAAGGCGACGAGGCCGGCGCGCCGGGTGATGCCGGCCAGCAGTGCCGTGATGTCGGAGTAACCGATGACGGCACGCGGGCGGCGGGCGAGCGCCTCGAAGTCCACATGTTCGAGGATCCGGGTCACCCCGTAGCCGCCGCGGATGCACCAGACCGCGTCGATCGCAGGATCGCGGAAGGCACCGTTGAGATCGGCCAGGCGCTCCTCGTCGGTGCCGGAGAAATAGCCATACCGGCCGCCCGCATGCGGCCCCGGCACCGGCTCGTACCCCAGCGCACGGCAGAGCGTTTCCGCGCGCGTTAGATCATCCCGTTCCAGCAGGGGTCCCGCCGGCGCCACGAGCGCCATCCGAATCCCGGGCGCGAGGCGTGGAGGACGGACCAGCGGTTTTGACCCCATGAACGCTCCACGGTTAGATTGATCCCACCTTTTCCAGGGAGGACGGTAGTGCGCGCTTCGCAGCCCGCGTTGCTCGCCGCCGGCCGCGTCATCGCCGAGCTGCGGGACCAGATGGTCGCCCAGTGGGCGGACTGGCTCGGCGACCGGATCACCGGCGCTCCCACGATACCGCGGCCGCTCGTCGAGCGGGAGTTCCGCATCCTGATCGACATCATCAGCGAGATGGTCGGCCCGCTCCGCCGCGAGGTCGGGGCCGTGTGGCTGCATGCCTGCGAGCACTACGGGCGGATGGCCTCGACCCGCGGGCTCGCGGCCGGCGAAGTGGTGGAGGAGCTGCAGTTCCTCCGCGAGCTGCTGATCCGGAACCTCGCTCCGGTGCTCGCCGCCGTGCGTGCCCGGCAGGGGATGGCCATCATGCTCCGCCTCAACCGCGTCATCGACAAGGGGATCGCCGTCGCGGTGGTGGGATACACCGACGCGCTGGTCGCCACGCTGTTCGCGCAGAACGGCGTGCCCTCGTTCGGCACCGAGTACGACGCCCTGGAAGTCGAGCGCCAGCTCGACGCGATCGAGCTGCAGCTCCACGCCTTCGCCAGGAAGCAGGCGCAGTAGCCGGCGCGGCTCCGCCGGATCCCGAGACCGATGGTCGACCTGCTTCCGGCGCTGCCCTGGCTCGCGCCGTACGCCGCACTGTTCCGCCTCGCCTGGGCGCATCCCAATCTGAGCGACGTCCCTCCGGTCGAGGGGATTCCGGTCTCCGTCATCATCCCCGCCCGCAACGAGGCGGAGACGATCGAGACCGTCGTCCGCTCCATTCTTGCCTCCCGGTACCGGCCGTTCGAGCTGCTCGTCGTGGATGACCGCTCGACCGACGGGACTGCGGCGACGGTCGAGCGGCTCGCGGCGGCAGACCCGCGCGTGCGCCTGGTACGCGGCACGCCACTGCCCGGTGGGTGGTACGGCAAGCCCTGGGCATGCGAGCAGGGATTCCGCGCGGCCAGGGGCGAGCTGCTCCTCTTCACCGACGCCGACACGCGCCACGCGCCCGAGCTGCTCGGCCGCGCGGTCGCGGCGCTCCGGCGGGAGCAGGCCGACCTGGTCACGGTCGCGCCGCGCCAGCTCTGCCTGGGGTTCTGGGAGCGGGTCGTCATGCCGCAGATCTGGCTTCTGCTGGGGCTTCGGTATCATCCGCGGCGGGTGAACCGGGCGCGCCGCCCCCGCGACGTCATCGCCAACGGCCAGTTCATCCTGACCACGCGAGCCGCCTATGAGTCCGTTGGCGGACACGGGGCGGTGCGCGGCGCAGTGGCGGAGGACCTGGCGCTGGCGCAGGCGTATCTGCGGCACGGCCGCCGTCTCCACTTCGCGTTCGCGGAGCGGCTGATGGAGACGCGGATGTACCGGAATCTCCGGCAGCTCGTCGAGGGATGGTCGAAGAACGTCTATCTCGGCGGCCGCCGCTCGTTCCCCGACGAGCCGGTCCTGCGCGCACTGGTGCCGGTGATGCTCGCGGCGGCGACGGTCTTCTGGCTGGTACCGCCCGCGGTGCTTCTCGCCGGCGCGCTCGGGGCCGACGTGGCCGGCCTCCAGAGGGCGGCAGCGGCAGCGCTGGGGCTCAGCGCGCTCTTCTGGGCACTGGTGTCGTACGGGATGAAGATCCCGATGCTGTACGGACTCTTGTACCCGGCGGGCGCGGCGATGGCGCTCTACATCTTCGCGCGGTCCGTCTGGCGCGGCTCGCGGCGGGTCGAGTGGCGTGGGAGGGTGTACGAGCGGGAGGGGGAGCGGATGCAGACCGGAGAGAGGTGAGCCGGAACGAGGGACCGTGCCGAGGCCAGCTACGACGTCCGCTCCACCACCACATCCTGCGCCGGGATCCGCGCCCCGAGCACCCGACCGGCCGGATCGATCCGCAAACGGAATTCGATGTTCCCGATGGCCACCAGCAGCGAATCGCCGCCGAGGGGTGAGACCTTCGCGTCCAGCGTCTGGCCGCCGCCGCGCTCACCGCCGCCAAGGTTGAACAGCGGCACGAGCCCCGCCGTCGCGCCCGGAGCACGCGAGCGGAGCACCGCCTGCTCGATCAGGGCGAACGAAAGATTGAGGTACGGCACGGCGCCCCGCTCGGTCCCGAAGACGCGGGTCTGGAGGCCGCGCTGCGACATGTCGTCCACCGCCGCGCTGTCCTCCTTGAAAACGACCCGGGCGCTATGGACCACCCTTACCTCGGCATCCTTTATCGGCCGCTCCTTCACCGTCACCTCGATCAGCGCCACCGACGCGTCCGGCGCCACCACCGCCTTGTAGCTCTGGGACGTGCTCTTCGAGTTGCGGATCTCGAGGGTGCCGGTGAGCCCGGTGGGCGTCCTGGCAAATCGCTCGATGGCGACGGTGTCGGCGGCGTGGCGGATCACGAAGGCGCCGCTGTCCGACACCGGCGGGCCGGCCGGGGGGGTGCGCCGTGGGAGCGCGGGAGACGCGGGGAGAAAGGCCACGGCCAGGAGGCTGGCGAACCAGCGGGAGTCGAGTCGCATGCGTTGAGGATAAGGACGGCGCCCGCCACCGTCCAGCGGCGAACGACGGCGACCCGGAATGCGCGGGAATGATCCCGGCACCTTGAAGGCCCGGCCGTATCGTGCGCGCTCCTCCAATCCGGGAGTGCCGCGTGGAGCTCGGTCCCCTGATCGAGCGGGTCCGCTCGATCGATGACCTGAGCGAGCTGCTGGCGGCGCTCGGCCACGAGCCGCTGCATGACCCGGTGCCGGGTCTGACCGGAGCGGGTACACGCCACGTCGGCACCATCGCGGTGGCGGTCGCGCGCGCCGGCGAGTTCCCCTGGTTCGCGGTCGCCGGCGCCGATCCCGAGCGGCTCGCGCGCCGGGTGGCGCGACGGCTCGCGGCCCGGGGAAGGATCGCGGGAGTGCTGGCGCTCGACGCCGCCGAGCGGCGGCTTGCCGTCGCCATCGCGTTCGACGGCACCCCCTCGATCGCACTGGAGCTCGACCGGCCGCGGGGCGCCGCGCTCGCCGCGCTCGGCCGGCTCGCCGCGCCGGGCCCGGGCGGCGCGCTGGCCTACGCCGCCCGCGCGGCGGACGCCCTGAGCGGAGAAGCGGCCGGCGGCCGCTTCTTCCGCGAGTTCAGGGCGACGCTCGACCGCATGGCGGAAGGCCTGCCCACCGCGGCCCACGGCGAGGAGCGGCGCAGCCTGGCTCTGCTCCAGCTCACCCGCGTCCTCTTCCTCTACTTCATCCAGGCCAAAGGCTGGCTCGCCGGGCGGGACCGGTTTCTCGCCGAGGAGGTAGACCGCTGCCTGGTGCGGAAGCGCGGCATCCATCGCGACCTGCTCCGCCCGCTGTTCTTCGGAACGCTCAACCGTCCCGCCGCGGAGCGGAGCCGCGGCGCCGCCGCGTTCGGCGCCGTGCCATTCCTCAATGGCGGGCTGTTCGAGCCCCATCCGCTCGAGCGCTCGCTCCGCGGCGACATCCCCAACCCGCTCTGGCGGGATGCCTTCGACCGGCTGTTCGAGCGGTTTCACTTCACCGTCTCCGAGCACGGCCAGCGCACCGGCGTCGCGCCGGACATGCTGGGTCGGGTGTTCGAGGGGGTAATGGCGCCCGACGTGCGCCGGGCATCGGGAACCTTTTACACCCCCGCCGGCCTCGTCCGGAAGCTGCTCGACACCGCGCTCGAGGCGGCCGTGGCCGGGCGGCTCGGCTGCGGGGAGGCCGAAGCGGAGCGGAGGCTGGCCGATCGCGACGTCGCGGCACGGGCAGTGGTCGACCGGCTCACCGTGCTCGACCCCGCCGTCGGCTCCGGGGCATTCCTGCTGGGAGCGCTCGATCTGCTGTCGTCGTACGCCGCCCCCGACGGCAATCCCACAGCGTCCGGCCGACGGCGAATCCTGCAGCGCAATCTCTTCGGGGTCGACCGGAGCGCCGCGGCGGTGCGGCTGACGGAGCTCCGCCTCTGGCTCGCGGTCATCGCGGACGACCGGGAGCAATGCCCGGACCGGGTCGAACCGCTGCCTAACCTCGACTGCCTGATCCGCCAGGGCGACAGTCTGTTCGAGCCGGGGAGCGCTGCGCGCATCCGGAGCCCCGATGCACGCCTGGCAGAGTCGATCGCGCGGCTCCGGCGCCGGCTGGTCATCGCCACCGGCAGCGGCAAACGCGAATTGGTGCGGGAGCTCCGGACGGCGGAGTCACGCGCGGCGGCCGTGGCACTCGAGGCGGCAGAGTCGGAACTCCGGGCCGACATCGCCGAGCGCCTTCGGATGGCGCGGAGCGTCGATCTGTTCGGCGAGCGACGGGGAATGGACCGCGAGCTCCGGGCCGGGCTCGTCGAAGCCCGGGCCGAGCTGCGCGGGCTCCGCGCCGCGCGGCGAGCGCTCGCGCGCGAGCGCGAGGTGCCCTGGTTCCAGTACCGGAGCCACTTTGCCGACGTCTTCGCGGCGGGCGGATTCAGCATCGTTGCCGGCAACCCGCCATGGCTCCGCGCCGAGGAAATCCCGGCCGAGATGCGGCGCCGGCTCGAGGGGCGATACCGCTGGTGGCGTGGCGCGGACGCGGGGTTCGGGCACCGGCCCGACCTCGCCATCGCCTTCCTCGAGCGCGCCGTCGAGCTGACGGCGGAGGGCGGAGTCATCGCGCTCCTCGTGCCGGCCAAGCTCGCGACCGCGGGATACGGTGCCGCCGCCCGTCATGCGCTGGCCGCGTCCACGACACTGCTTCACGTGGCCGACCTGACCGGCCGGCCCGATGCGGCGTTCGACGCAACGGTCTATCCGCTGGCGCTCGTGGCGCGCAAGTCGCCGCCGCCAGGCGGTCATCGCGTACGCACCAGCCTGGAAGGCACGCGGACGACGGTACCGCAGGCCACGCTCAGGGGCGGCCAGCCGTGGATTCTTTCCGCCGACCGATCGCGCGCCATCGTCACCGGGCTGGCGCGGGACCACCCCGCGCTGGGCGAGCGGTTCAGCTGCCGCCTCGGCGTCAAGACCGGCGCCAATCGGATCTTCCTGGATCCGCCGGGGGACATCGAGGCCGAGCTGGTGCGCTGGGCGGTGCGCGGGCGCGACCTGCGCCCGTTCCGCGCATGTCCGCGCGTCCGGCTGCTGTGGACCCACGGCGCGGACGGCACGCCGCTCGGCTGCCTTCCGCCGGCCGCCGCGGCGTATCTCGCGCCCCACGAGCCGGCGCTCCGCGCGCGAACCGACTTCGACGGCGGTCCGCCGTGGACGCTCTTCCGGACCGGCGCGGCAGCCGCCCTCCACCGCGTGGCCTGGTCGGATCTCGCGCGGCGGCTCACCGCCGCCGCGCTCACCGGCCGGCGTGACGCCGCCAGCATCCCCCTCAACACCTGCTATGTGGCGGCCGTGCCCACCGCCGAGGTGGCCGAGCGCCTGGCCGCCTGGCTCAACTCGCGCTGGATCCGCGCCGTGGCCCGGCTGGGAGCGGTACCCGCCGCCGGCGGCTTTCACCGGTTCAGCGCGGGAATCGTGAGCCGGCTGCCGCTGCCGGCCGGGGTTCCGGCCGATGCCCAGCTCTCCGCGCTCGCTCGGGCAGGCCGGCGAGGGGAGGACGTTCAGGAGGCCCTGGATGAGACCGTGGCCCGACACCTTGCCCTCTCGACCCGCGACCGCGCCGTGCTGGGCGCCGCGGATCGTCGCTGAGGCGCTGGTCGCGGTCGCCGACCCGCTCCGCACGGGACTCACGGCCGGGCCGGCGGCAGCGGCCGGCCACGTCGCGCGGGCGCTGGCCGCGAGCCTGCTCCCGGCCGAACGGGTGGTCCCTCCGCCGGCATGGCTGCTGGCCGGCCAGGCGCGGAGCTACCGTCGCGCGCTGGCGGCCATCGAGCGGTTCGGCGGCGCTCTGCTGGCGGAACCGGTGGGTAGCGGGAAGACGTACGTGGCGCTCGCCGTGGCCGCCGCGCTGCAGCGCCGACGCCCGACTGCATGCCTCGTTCCGGCCACGCTCGCGACGCAATGGCGTCTGGTCGCGGCACGGTTGGGCATTGCGGTCGAGGTGGGGAGTCATGAACAGGCCAGCCGCGGCCGGCTGCCGGCCGGCACCGCCGGGCTCGTCGTCATCGACGAGAGCCACCACTTCCGCCATCCACGCACCAGGCGATACGCCCACGTGGCGCCGTGGCTGATCGGACGGCCGGTCCTGCTCCTGAGCGCGACGCCGCTAGTCAACCGGCTGGACGACCTGGCCCACCAGCTCCTGCTCGGCGTGCGGGATGACGCGCTGCTGCCGGACGGCGTGGTGTCGCTCAGGGCGTCACTGGCGTCGGGCGCGGGCACGTCGGCGCTCGGGGCCCTCGTCATCGAGGACACCGCAGAGGCCGGCCCGCGTCCCATCCGGGCTTTCGGCACCAGCCCGGCCAGCGAGGCGGAGGGTCTGGCCGTGGCGGGCGCGCTCGAGCTGCTCGCGGGTCTTCGCCTCTCGCGCCACCCGCCGACCGCCGCGCTCGTGCGGAGCGTGCTGCAGCGTGCCGCGGGGTCGAGCCCCGCCGCGCTGGCGGCCGCGCTCAGGCGGTATCGCGGGCTGCTGCTCCACGCCCGGGACGCGCGGCAGGCGGGGCGCGCGCTCTCGCGGGCGGAGCTCCGGACGTTCGCCGGCGAGCTGGATGACCAGCTGGTACTGTGGGAACTGGTTGCCGTCCGCCAGGGCGGCAGCGAGGTCGAGCTCGCGCTGGAAGACCTCGCGACGCTGGACGCGGTGATCGCGGGCGCCACGGCGGGCGCCACCGGAGCGGACCCGAAGCTCGAGCGCCTGCGCGCCGTCCTGGCCGACGGCGTGCCGACGCTGGTCTTCACGGCCAGACGGGAGACGGTGCGTCACCTGCGCGACCGGCTCGGTCCTCCACCCGTCGCCTGGTGCACCGGCGAGCGTGCCGGGATCGGCCGCGCACCGCTTCCGAGGTCGGCGGTGCTGGACTGGTTCCGGGAGCAGCCACCTGCCGAGGTGTCGCACGCCGCGCCGCGATGTCTGGTTGTCACCGATGTGGCGGCCGAAGGACTCGATCTCCGGCGCGCGGAGCGCGTGGTGCACTACGACCTGCCATGGACACCGATGCGGCTGGAGCAGCGTGAGGGGCGGACGGTTCGGCTGGGCTCGGCGAACGACCGCATCGCGGTGGTGCGCTTCCTTCCCCCACCCTCGCTCGACGCCGCCCTGCGACTCGGAGAGCGGCTCGCGCGGAAGGCCGCGCTCCCCGGGCGCGCCGGGCTCGGCCCCGACGGCGTCCGCCTGTGGCGCTGGCGGTCGGCACTGGCGGACCGGATGGTCGCGGGCCCGTCGGCACCGGGCACGGCGCTCGTGTGCAGTGGCAGCCGCGGCGTGCTCGCCGGGTTCGAACTGCTGGGGCGGCGGGATGGCGCGGTCGAGCGGATCGCGGCGGCAGTGGGCTGGCTGGACTTCGCGGGGCGGTGGTTCGAGGATGAAGAAACGGTGACCCGGCGGCTGGTCGAGGCAGCGCGGAGCGGAGCACGCTGCGCGCCGCCGGCAGCGGTGCTCGGGCGGGCGCTCGACAGACTCACGGCGCCGATCCGGGCACGGCTCGCGGTGGCGGGCGCGCGCCGATGGACGGCCGCCGAGCCCGAGCCGAGCGCCCGCCGGCTGGCCGCGCGGCTGCAGGCATCCGTGCGCGAGGCGGCGCGGCGGCGGGACGTGCCGGCGCTCACGCGGCTGGAGCGCGCCCTCGCATTCGTGGCGGGGGGTCACACCGCGGGAGAAGCGGAGCTGGTGCGGCGGTTGGCGGAGGTCGATGCGGCGGAACTTGCAAAGTGGACAGGCCGGCTGCCGGCACCTACGCCGCGCTGGGAGTCGGTCGAAGCGCGGGTGACCGGGGTAGTGGTGTTCGAGCACCACGGCGGGGCGCCGGCCCATTCGCTTCGCTGAGGATGGCCGCCCCCGCTCACGGCGCCAGCGGATTCCCCCCGAGGTCGCGGGCTCCCGGGTCGCTCCACTCGTCCATGGCGAGATGCCAGAGGTGCCAGGCCTCCTCGACGGCGAGCTGGCGGGTCTCGGGGCGCGGGGCGTCCCCCTCACGGCGTCCGGTGTAGATGATTGCGGCCATGATCGCCACCAGCTCGGACGGTTGCATGCTGCAGCTCCAGGGGAGAGAGCCCGGGAGCATAGGGCTGGTGAACTGCGTGCGCAACCCGGCGAGCAGGGCGCTAACTTTCGCGAATGGCACCCCTGCATACGGTCCTGTTCGATCTCGATGGCACGCTGATCGACTCGGTGCGCCTCATCCTCGACAGCTATCACCACACCCTCGCGGCGCATGGCCTGCCCGCGCGGAGCGACGAGGAGTGGCTCCGCGGAGTGGGCACGCCGCTCACCGCGCAATTCGCGGAGTGCTGCGACGACCGGGAGTTGATGGAGCTGCTGATCGCCACCTATCGCGAGTACAACCTGGCGCACCACGACCGGATGGTGACGGTGTATCCCGGCGTCGTGGCTGCCGTGGAGCGGGTCCGCGCATCAGGCCGCCGCACCGGGCTGGTCACCAGCAAGAACCGGAGCGGGGCACTCAGGGGGCTGGCGCTGGCCAAGCTGGAGCGGATGATGGATGTGCTGGTGTGCGCCGACGAGGTGACCAACCCCAAGCCCCACCCGGAGCCGGTGGAAAAGGCGGTGGCGCTGCTGGCCGCGGATCGGGCCACGACGGTCTACGTGGGGGACAGCATCCACGACATGCTGTCAGGCCGGGCGGCAGGCGTCCGCACGGCAGCGGCGCTGTGGGGGCCGTTCGGGCGGGCGCACCTAGCAGGGGCAACGCCGGACTATTGGCTGGAAACCCCGGACGATCTGGTCACGCTCGTCACCCATCCAGGATCTCCCGCGTCCGCCGAACCAGCTGCTCCACGGTGAACGGCTTCTCCACGAATCCGGTACGCGGGGGCATGGCACCGTCCACCGTCACTGCCCGCTCGCTGTATCCCGACATGTAGAGCACCTTCACCGCGGGATGGCGCGCGCGCAGCCGTTCGACCAGCTCGCGCCCGCCCATTTCGGGCATCACCAGATCGGTGAGCACGAGGTCGATCGCCCGGCCACCCTCCTCGAAGATCCGGAGCGCGTCCGCGCCGTGACGGGCCTCCACCACCGTGTACCCCTGCCGCTCGAGCAGCCGCCGAGCGGAGGTGCGCACCGCGGCCTCGTCCTCCACCAGGAGCAGCGTCTCGTTCCCGCCCGGCAGGCTCCGCCGGTCGCTGCCCACCGGTGCGCCGAGCGCGGGCCCGGCCTGCCGCGGGAGGAACACCGTGAAGGTGGCGCCCTGGCCCGGCGCGCTCTCCACCGTGACGTGGCCACCGCTCTGCTCCACGATCCCGTACACGGTCGAGAGTCCGAGCCCGGTGCCCTTCCCCGGCTCCTTGGTGGTGAAGAACGGGTCGAAGATCCGCGCCTGGGTGGTGGCGTCCATGCCGATCCCGGTGTCGCTCACGCTGAGCGTGACGTATGCGCCGTGCGACAGCGGGAGGTTGGCGGTGGCGATCGTCACCCGCCCGCCCCCCGGCATCGCGTCGCGCGCGTTCACGACCAGATTGACCAGGACCTGCTCGAGCTGCCCGGCGTCGGCCTGCACGTACCAGAGCCCCGGGTCGAGATCGGTCTCGAGGGTGACATCGGCGCCCAGCAGGCGGCGCAGCATCGCATCGAGCTCGGCGACGCAGCCGTTCAGCGAGAGCACGTGCGGCTGGAGCACCTGGCGGCGGCTGAAGGCAAGGAGCTGCCGGGTGAGCGCGGCGGCGCGCTGGGCCGCGTGCCGGATCTGCTCGAGGTCGCCCCGGATCGGGTCCCCCGGGCGGAGCTCCTCCAGCACCAGGTCGGTGTAGCTCAGGATTCCGGTCAGCAGGTTGTTGAAGTCGTGGGCGATCCCGCCGGCGAGCTGGCCCACCGCTTCCATCTTCTGCGCATGGCGGAGTTGCGCCTCGCTCCGCCGCAGCGCTTCTTCGCCCTTCCGCTGGTCGGTGACGTCCTGGTGCAACAGGATGGCGCCCACGACCTCGCCGCCGAGGCTGCGGAGCGGGACCGCGGAACTGAGGATGGTCCGCTCGACCCCATCGAAGCCCTCGATCCGGACCGGCTCGTCGAGCGAGGTCTCCCCCTTGGTGATCGCGCGCGCGGCACCCCACTCCTCCGCGGCGATCGGCTCGCCGGTGTCCGCCCGCCGCCCGCGGTAGACGCCGAGGTCCGCGAGGCCGACGTAGCGCGCGCCGCCCCAGAGGGCGCGCGCGGCCGGGTTCCCGAAGATGATGGTGCCCTCGCCGTCGAGCACCCACACGCCGACGGGCAGACTGTCGAGCACCTGCTCGAGCACCCGGGTGCCGCGCGCGAGCGCCTCCTGGCCGCGCTCCCGTTCGATCGCGATCTCGGCCAGGTGGCCGGCGATCTCCATCAGGCCGGTGTCCTCGTCGGCCGGGGCGCGAGCGTGCCGGCAGTACACGTCGAGGGCGCCGAGGAGACCCCCGTCGGACGCGAAGAGCGGCAGCGACCAGGCCGCCCGGAGCCCGTGCTCCAGGAGCGGCCCGCGCCGTCCGTCGGCTCCGGCGTCAGCCTCGAGATCGGTGATCACGACCGGCTCGCGGCCCGCCGCCGGCCGCGCGAGCGCATCGCGGACCTCCGCCGGCAGGCTGGGCGCGGCCGCCGCCCGGAGCAGCCCGGCATCGGGGTCGAGCAGCATCACGCAGGCGACGAGATCGCTCCCGTGCGCCTCGGTGAACCGGGCGATCCGCTCGAGCACGGCCGGGAGCTCGAGCCCCACGGCGATCTGCTCGAGCAGCCGGCTCTGCCCCCGCGCCAGCAGCCCGGCGCGGGTCTCCCCGGTGGCGTCCACGACGGCGCCGACCATCCGCACCGCGTCGCCCGCCTCGTCGCGCACGATGGTGGCGCGATTCCGCACGTGGGCCCAGCCCCCGTCCGCGCGGCGGAACCGGTATTCGTCCGCCCATTCCCCCGCCCCGCGCGCGATGGCCGCGTGCATCCCGCTCACCACCCGGTCGTGGTCCTCCGAGTGCAGGCGCTCGTACCACCAGGCCGCCGAGGTCCGCACCTCGTGCCGGCCGTAGCCGAAGCTTCCCGCCGCGCGCTCGCCCCAGACGATCCGGTCGGTGAGCAGGTCCCAGTCCCAGACGGCGTCCTGGGTGGCCTCCGCCACGAGCCGGTAGCGCTCCTCTCGCCCCAGCAGGTCCAGCTCCGCCTGCCGCCGGTCGGTGATGTCGTGAAAGGCGACGTGGAAGTGGCCGGCGCCGCCGTCACCGGCGGGAAGCCGGGTGACCGTCGAGGCAACCCAGACCGGCGGCTCGTCCTCCCGCAGCAGCCGCTTCTCCGCACTGTAGCTGGCGCACTCGCCGGCCAGCAGCAGGTGGACCGCTTCGCGGTCGGCCGCGCGGTCGGCAGGATGGGTGAACGCCTCGGCGGGGCAGCCGGCCAGCGCCTCCGGCGTGGTGCCCAGCAGGCCGGCGAGCGCGCGGTTGACCCGGAGCCAGCGGCCGTCGGCGAGGAGCAGGCCCATCGGGAGCGCGGACCCGTCGAACACACCGGCGGCAGGATCGGGCGAGGGGGCGGGGGCCGGCGCGGGTCGCCGCCCACGCAGCTCGAGCTCGGCCATGACCGAGCCGCCGAGGTCCTCCAGCAGCGTCACGTCCCGGGGCGACCAGAGCCGCGGCAGCGAGTCCGCCACGGCCAGCACTCCCACGGTGCGGCCCCCCGGCGCGGTGAGGGGCACGCCCGCATACGCGATCCAGCCCAGCTCCCGGATGGCCGGGCTGCCCCGCACCAGCGGGTGGCGGCGGGCATCGTCCACCACCAGCGGTGCGCCCGAGGCCACCACGTGGCGGCAGAACGAGAGCGACAGCGGCGCGCTCCGCTGGCTGGCCCACGGCTCGGGAAGCCCGATCGCGCTCTTGAAGACCGCCCGGTCTTCCCGGACGAAGGTAATCATCGCCGCGGGCGCGCCCAGCAGCCGGGCCGCCAGTCGGGTGAGGCGGTCGAACGCCTCCTCGGGAGGGCTCTCGGGAACGAACGGCGGAATGGCCTGGGTCACCGGGGAGAATCTGGGCCGGAAACGGGGCCCGTCAAGGAAGCCGTCCGCGGCTGTGCCCCGCCCCGGCAACGCGTTATCTTCACGCCGCCCGCTCACCCGGACCGATCATGCGCCTCCTGCCTCGCGACGAGAAGTTCTTCGACCTCTTCACCGCGGTCGCCACGTTCACCGTCGAGGCGGCCCGGCTGCAGCAGGACCTCCTGCGGGCGGACCAGAACCGGCGGGGCGCCATCGTGGATCAGATCAAGCGGCTCGAGCACCAGGCCGACCAGGTCACCCATGAGGTGGTGACCCGGCTCGACCGGGTGTTCATCACCCCGCTCGACCGCGAGGACATCCACCTGCTCGCGTCCCGCCTCGACGACGTCATCGACCTCATCGACGGCACCGCCCGGCGGCTGCAGATGTTCCGGGCGGGCGAGGCACCCGACGGCGCGAGGCTCATCGCGGAGGTCATCATCCGTGCCAGCGAGCAGATCCAGGTGGCGGTGGCGTCGCTGGAGAAGAACAAGGCCGGCACGGTGCTCGAAGCCTGCGTTCAGGTCAAGCGACTGGAGGAGGAGGGCGATTCACTCTACCACGAGTGGCTCGGCAAGCTGTTCGAGGGGCAGCCGGACGCCCTGCAGGTGATCAAGTGGAAGGAGATCTACGACAACCTCGAGAAGACGCTGGACTACATCGAGGATGCCGGCAACGTGCTCGAATCGATCTCGATCAAGCACGCCTGAGCATGCCGCACGACGTGGTGTACGTCCTGGCGATCGTGGCCGTCGCGCTCGTCTTCGACTTCATCAACGGGTTTCACGACAGCGCCAACTCGATCGCCACGGTGGTCTCGACCCGGGTGCTCTCGCCCGGGGTGGCGGTGCTCTGGGCGGCGGCGTTCAACGTCCTGGCCGCCTTCGTGGTCGGCACGGCGGTGGCGCAGACCATCGGCAAGGGGCTCATCGAGCCGTCGGTGGTGGACCCCGACCTCATCCTCGGCGCGCTGCTCGGCGCGATCGTCTGGAACATCATCACCTGGTACTTCGGCCTGCCGAGCTCCTCGAGTCACGCCCTGATGGGCGGGCTGGGCGGCGCGGCAATCGCCAAGGCGGGCTTCCCGGCGCTCCAGCTCGCCGGCTGGATCAAGCCCATCCTGTTCATCCTCCTGTCGCCGCTGCTCGGGATGGTGCTGGCGCTCATCCTCACGGTGGCCCTCTCCTGGCTGCTCCACGGACGCCGCCCCGGGCCGGTGGACCGGGTGTTCCGCCGCCTGCAGCTCCTTTCGGCCGCGCTCTACTCGCTCAGCCACGGCGCCAACGATGCCCAGAAGACGATGGGCATCATCGTCGGCCTCCTGGTCTCCACCCAGGCGCTGTTCGTGCACCAGACCGGATGGCTGGCCCACCTGCACGTGCCCAGGGCCGACCACATCCCGCTCTGGGTGGAGCTCTCGGCCTACAGCGCGATCGGCATGGGGACGGCGCTCGGCGGGTGGCGGATCGTCAAGACGATGGGGAGCCGGATCACCAAGCTCCGGCCGTTCGGCGGATTCTGCGCGGAGACGGCGGGCGGCCTCTCGATCCTGCTGGCGTCCCACCTGGGGGTTCCGGTGAGCACGACGCACACGATCACCGGTGCCATCGTGGGCGTGGGCGCGGCCAACCGGATCTCGGCGGTGCGGTGGGGGGTGGCGACCCGGATCGTGTGGGCGTGGATCCTCACCATCCCGATGAGCGCGGCGATCGCCGCGGTGGCGTACCTGATACTGCGGAGGTAGGAGGCGCCGCTACGCGGCCCGGGTCTCCCCGCGCGCCGCCACCGCGTCGGCGTACTCCCCGAGCAGCCCGTCGTACACGGCGTTCCACTCCCGCGCGCGCGCCGTGCGTAGCGCACCCTCGCCCAACCGGCGGCGCAGCTCCCCGTCGTGCAGCAGGCGCCAGAGCGCGGCCGTGATGCCGCTCGCGCTGTCCGGCTGCACCAGCAGCGCGTTCTCGCCGTGCGCCGCGAACTCGAGCACTCCGCCCGACGCCGCCACCAGCGACGGCAGCCCCGAGCCCATCGCTTCGAGCAACGAGTTGCCGAACGTCTCGGTGGCCGACGGGAACGCGAAGATGTCGGCCGAGGCGTACGCGGCCGACAGGGCCGGGCCCTGCAGGAGGCCGGAGACGTAGACCCCCGGGATGCCGCGCCGGCGAATTTCGTCCTCGAGCGGCCCCCGGCCCACCAGCGCCAGCTTGGCGCCGCCCCGCTCGGGCGCGAGCGCTTCCCATGCCTCGAGCAGCAGCCCCAGGTTCTTCTCGCGCGCGATCCGGCCGATGTAGGTCACCAGCAGGTCGTCCGGGCCCACCCCGAAGCCGGTCCGGTACCCTTCGCTCCGGAAGCGGGGCGAGAACACTTCCGGATCCACCCCGCGGCTCCAGATCCCGGTGTGCGTCACCCCGTGCCGATGCACCGTCTCCTCGTAGATCCTCGACGGGCAGAGCACTCGATGCGCCTGCCCGTAGAACCAGCGCAGGTAATGCCACCCGGCCCGGAGCGCCCAGGTGACCCCGTAGCGCGCGGCGTACTGGTCGTAGTCGGTATGCGCCGAGGCGATGAGTGGAATGCCCAGTTGCCGCGCCGCCTTGACGCCCGCGATGCCGAGGGAGAACTCGGTGGCCACATGGACGATGTCGGGCTGGAAGCGGGCCAGGTCCTCCACGACGTCACGGAGCCGGGGAAAGGCCCACTGCACGTCGGGATAGAGGAAGAACGGGACGCTGGGTGAGCGGTGGACCTCGGGCCGGTCGGGGGTGCCGGACGGGAGCGGGTAAGTCGCGCTGTAGACCCGCACTTCGTGGCCGCGCGCGCTGAGCGCCTCGGTGAGCCGGAGCAGGGTCACCCCGACGCCGCTCACCATCGGCCAGTACACCTCGGAGAAGAGGGCAATGCGCACGCTTCAACCCTAGATCAGAGCCGGCCGGGCGACAAGGGAGCGGGTGCGCGGGAGGAGATCGTGGCTGTATTCACCAGGGCCTGACCGACATCGGAGTCCATGGTCCAACCCGAATTAGATTCCCCCCATGCGCATCCGCGAGCCCGTGAACGCCTGGTCGCACTTCGTCGGGCTGGTGCTCGCCACGGCGGGAACGGTGGCGCTGCTCCAGTTGGCCAGGAGCGCCGCCCAGACGGTCGCGTTCGCGGTCTACGGCGCTTCGCTCATCCTACTCTACGGCGCCAGCACGGTCTACCACGCGGTGCCGCTGCCGGCGCACCGCCTCCGGCCGCTGCGGACACTCGACCACATCGCCATCTATTTCCTCATCGCGGGCACCTATACGCCGGTGGCGCTCGTCACGCTGCACAATTCGACGGGGCTTCTGCTGCTCGGCACCGCCTGGGGGATCGCGGTCGCGGGGATCCCCTTCAAGATCTGGTGGCTGGACGCGCCGGTCTGGCTGTCCACCGCGATCTACCTCGGCATGGGCTACATGACGCTGCTGGCCGCGGTCCCGCTCGCCTCGGCGGTCGGGCCCGGCGGGTTGGCCTGGCTCGTCGCCGGGGGCATGGCGTACACGGTCGGCGCGATCATCTTCGCCCGCGCGCGGCCGGATCCGTTCCCGGGAGTGTTCGGGCACCACGAGATCTGGCACCTCCTGGTGCTGGCGGGGAGCGGGTGCCACTTCGCGTTCATGGTACTGCACGTGGCGTAAGCGGACGGAAGGACGGAGGGAGCGAGAGGGCGCTCGTCTCGGACCGCATCCTTCAACCTGCCCCGGAAGCCGCTGACCCGGGAGGAAAACGTGAACGGCCCTATCGACGGCGTGCAGGTGACGGGCGGCCGTGTCGCTGGAGCAGAGCGGGTGCTGACGCCCGACGCTCTAGACCTGGTGGCCCGTCTGACGCGAAGGTTTCGCGACGAACGCGACCGGCTGCTCGGGCAGCGACACGAGCGGCAGGCCCGGTTCGACGCGGGCGAGCTACCCGGATTCCTGCCCGAGACCGCGGCCGTGCGCGCGGGAGACTGGTTCGTCGCGCCCGCGCCGGCAGACCTCGACGACCGCCGGGTGGAGATCACCGGCCCCGCCGAGCCCAAGATGATGATCAACGCGCTCAACTCGGGCGCGCAGGTACTCATGGCGGACTGCGAAGACGCGCTCTCACCGCCCTGGGGCAACGTGGTGGCGGCGCAGGTGAGCTGCCTGGACGCGGTGCGCCGCACCCTCGAGTACACCAGCCCCGAGGGGAAGCGGTACCGGCTCGGCGAGCGCCTCGCCACGCTGGTGCTCCGGCCGCGCGGGTGGCACCTCGACGAGGCGCATGTGCTGGTGGACGGCCGTCCGGTGCCCGCCGGGCTGTTCGATTTCGCGCTCTACCTCCATCACAACGGCCGGGCGCTGCTCGGCCGGGGGAGCGGGCCGTACTTCTATCTGCCGAAGCTCGAGGGCCATCTCGAGGCTCGCCTCTGGAACTCCGTGTTCGAAGCCGCGCAGGACGCGCTCGGCCTGCCGCGAGGGACGATCCGCGCCACGGTTCTCATCGAGACGATCGTGGCGGCGTTCGAGATGGACGAGATCCTGTACGAGCTGCGGCCCCACGCGGCCGGGCTCAATGCCGGTCGCTGGGACTACATCTTCAGCGTCATCAAGAAATTCGGCCACCGTCAGGAGTTCGTCCTGCCGGACCGCGCGCAGGTGACCATGGGCGTTCCGTTCATGCGGGCGTATGTCGAGCGGCTGGTGTGGACCTGCCATCGGCGGCGGGCCCACGCAATCGGCGGGATGGCCGCGTTCATCCCGTCCCGCCGCGACGAGGAGGTCAACCGGACGGCCCTGGCGCGGGTGCGGGAGGACAAGAACCTCGAGGCGGAGTTGGGCTTCGATGGCGCCTGGGTGGCGCATCCGGACCTCGTGCCGGTCGTGCGCGAGGTGTTTGACCGGCATCTGGGCGGCCGGCCCAACCAGAAGGAGCACGTCCCCGACGCGCCGGCGGACGGCGGCCGGCTGCTCGACGTCCGGATTCCGGGCGGCCGTGTCACCGAGACGGGCGTCCGGGGCAACGTGAGCGTGGCGCTCCAGTATCTCGAGGCCTGGCTCCGCGGCTCCGGCGCGGTGGCGATCAACAACCTGATGGAGGATACCGCGACGGCCGAAATCGCCCGGGCGCAGCTATGGCAGTGGATCCACCACGGCACGCCGACGGAGACCGGCCGGCCGGTCACGCTCGCCTGGGTGCGGGCACTGCTGGCGGAGGAACTGATGCTCCGGGAGGGCGCGGCGGGTCGGTGGAAGGACGCGGCCCAGCTGCTGGACGCGCTGTTCGCGGCCGAGCGATTTCCGGAGTTCCTCACGCTGGCGGCGTATGAGCAGGTCGTGAGTCGTAAGTCGTAAGTCGTAAGTCGTTGGTGCTTCCAGACGCGAACACCACGACCCACGACTGACGACTTCCTTCGACTGGGGCGGCTGGGGTCGAACCAGCAACCTCCCGGTTAACAGCCGGGCGCTCTGCCGATTGAGCTACACCCCAAGGTCATGTCGAACGGGGACAGGCACTTTATCGGGGGAGGCACGGCGGGTCAAGGCCGCGCGCCGGCCAACCTTGACCCCCACTTCGGGCGTGACAAGCTTATGGTGACAGACGACCCGCCGACACGCCTCCGGCCGTATCCCGCCCCGTGCAGTCAAGGAGCCCGCGTCCATGAAACGATCCGTCACCCTCACCGTCAACGGCTCGGCGCGCGCCGTCGAGGTGGAGCCGCGCGCACTGCTGGTCCACGTGCTCCGCGACGAGCTCGACCTCACCGGGACCCACATCGGCTGCGACACCAGCCAGTGCGGGGCCTGTACCGTGCTGATCGAGGGACGCGCGGTGAAGAGCTGCACCGTGCTCGCCATGCAGGCGGAGGGGCAGTCGATCACCACCATCGAAGGGCTCGGCTCCCGCGACGCACTGCACCCGCTGCAGCAGGGTTTCTGGGAAAAGCATGGGCTCCAGTGCGGGTTCTGCACCCCCGGCATGATCATGACCGCCGTGGACCTCCTCGCCGCGAATCCCGATCCGACGGAGGCCGAGATCCGCCATGCGATCGAGGGCAACTACTGCCGCTGCACGGGCTACCAGAACATCGTCGCCGCCATCCAGGCGGCCGCCGCCACCCTTCGTGCCGCCCCGGCCGCGGGCGCGCCGGCTCCCGCCGGCGTCTGAGGAGCGATCATGCCTACGCTGTTCGGGTCCGCCATCAAGCGCCGCGAGGATCCCCGGCTCATCACCGGCGCCGCCACCTATGTCGACGACGTCAAGCTGCCCGGACTGACCTACGCCGCCATCCTGCGGAGTCCCTACGCCCATGCGCGGCTCGGTTCGATCGACGTGAGCGCCGCGCGGCAGGCTCCGGGCGTCGTCGCGGTCTACACGGGCGCCGACATCAAGGACAAGGTCGTCCCGGTGCCCTGCGCGTGGAACCCGCCCAACTGCGATCTCAAGGTCCCGCCGCACCCCCTGCTCGCGTACGACAAGGTGCGCTACGTGGGTGACGGCGTCGCCATGGTCGTCGCCGAGTCGCGCGCGGCCGCGCGGGACGCGATCGACCTGATCGAAGTGGACTACGATCCGCTGCAGGGGGGCGTGGACCCCGAGAAGATGGCGCAGCCCGGGGCCCCCCAGCTCCACGACGAGGTTCCGAACAACGTCGCGTTCACCTGGGTGGTGGCCGGCGGCGACGCCGAGCAGGCGTTCAACACCGCCGAGGTGACGGTGGAGCAGCGCATCGTCCAGCAGCGGCTGCTTCCGACCGCCATGGAATGCCGGGCCGCCGTGGCCAGCTACAACAAGGGAAGCGGCCAGCTCACCCTCTGGGCCACCAGCCAGAACCCGCACATCCACCGGTTCCTGTGCTCGGTCATGCTCAAGCTGCCCGAGCACCGGATCCGGGTCATCGCGCCGGAGGTGGGCGGCGGGTTCGGCAGCAAGATCCCCGCCTACCCCGACGAGGCGCTGGTGAGCTTCGCGGCGATGGACCTCGGCCGGCCGGTCAAGTGGACCGAGGACCGCTCCGAGAACTACAAGGTGACCATCCACGGCCGCGACCACGTCGAATACGTCGAGATGGCGGGCACGAAGGATGGGACGATCACCGCCATCCGCACCAGAGTCTACGCCGGCCTCGGCGCCTACGCCTCGACCGCGGGTCCGGGCATCCCGACCATCCTGCACGGCCTGGTCTACTCGGGTGCCTACCGGATTCCCAACATCCTCGGCACGGTCTACGGCGTGTACACCAGCGGCGCGCCGGTGGACGCCTACCGGGGCGCCGGCCGCCCGGAGGCGGCGTACCTGGTCGAACGCCTGGTGGACCTCTACGCCCGCAAGATCGGCATGGACCCCACCGCGGTGCGCCGGAAGAATTTCATCCCCAAGGACCAGTTCCCCTACACCGTCGCCACGGGGATCACCTACGACTCGGGCGACTACGAGCCGGCGCTCGACAAGGCCCTCAAGCTCCTGGACTACGCGGCGTTCCGGCGGCAGCAGGAGGAGACGCGGAAGCAGGGGCGTTACCTCGGCGTCGGCGTCGTGAGCTACATCGAGATCTGCGGCCTGGGGCCGTCGCAGGTGGCCGGCGCGGTGGGCTTCGGCGGGGGGCTGTACGACTCGGCGGTCGTGCGCGTGTATCCCACGGGCGTCGTGCGGGTGTACATCGGCGCCAGCCCGCACGGTCAGGGCGAGGAGACCACGTTCGCGCAGATCGTGGCGGAGGAGTTCGGCTATCCGGTCGAGAACGTCGAGATCGTGCACGGCGATACCGAGACCACCCCGCAGGGCTGGGGCACCTACGGCAGCCGCTCCACCGCGGTCTGCGGCTCGGCGGTCAAGGTGGCGGCGCGGCGGGTCAAGGAGAAGGCCAGGAAGATCGCCGCGCACCTGCTCGAAGCCAACGAGCAGGACGTCGAGTGGAAGGACGACGCGTTCCGGGTGCGCGGGTCGCCCGACCAGGCCAAGAACTTCGCCGAGGTGGCACTGATGGCCAACGTCGCCTGGAACATGCCCGCGGGCGTGGAGCCGGGGCTCGAGGCCTCGGCGTTCTTCGACCCGAGCAACTTCGTCTACCCGTTCGGCAGCCACGTCTGCACCGTCGAGGTGGACCCGGACACGGGCGAGGTCAAGATCCTCCGCTACATCGCCGTGGACGACTGCGGCCCGCACATCAACCCGATGATCGTCGAGGGCCAGATCCACGGCGGCGTGATCCAGGGACTGGGCGAAGCGCTGCAGGAGATTGCCATCTACGACGATGACGGCCAGCTCATCACCGGCACCATGATGGACTACGCGGTCCCGCGGGCGAGCCAGATGCCGCGCCTGGAGCTCGATCACACGGTGACGCCGTCGCCCGTCAACCCGCTGGGCATCAAGGGCTGCGGCGAAGCCGGGACGATCGCGTCGGCGGCGTGCCTGGTGAACGCGGTGTGCGACGCGCTCGCGCCGCTCGGGATCGCCCACATCGACAAGCCGCTCACGCCGGCGCGCGTGTGGGCCGCGATCCAGGCCGCCAGGAGCGGCGGGAACGGAGCCGGCGGTGGCCATCCCGGCATCGAGCCGGACGCGGGCCCCGCGGACGCGCAGGTCGTTCCCGGCGCCGTGGGCCCGGGAAAGGAGAACGTCCGGTGATCCCGACGAGCTTCGACTACGTGCGCGCCGCCTCGCTCCGCGACGCGCTGGGCGTGCTGGCCAAGGGCGACGGCACCAAGGTGCTGGCGGGCGGGCACAGCCTGATCCCGGTCATGAAGTTCCGCCTGGCCCAGCCCACGACGCTGCTGGACATCGGCGGCCTCGCCGAATTGCGCGGTGTGGCCGAACACCGGAAAGGGGCCCGGATCGGCGCCCTCACCACCTACCGCGAGCTGCTCGACAGCGAGCTCCTGCGCGAGCGCTTCCCGATCATCGCGGAGTGCACCGAGAACATCGGCGACCGGCAGGTGCGGAACCGCGGCACCATCGGCGGGAGCCTGGCCCACGCCGACCCCGCCTCGGACATGCCGTCGGTCATGCTGGCGCTCGACGCCACATTCAACGTCCGCTCCCGGCGCGGCCGCCGCGCCATCCGCGCGCGCGAGTTCTTCCAGGGGCCGTTCGCGACCGCGCTGGCCGAGGACGAGCTGTTGCTGGACATCGTCCTGCCGGGCCTCCCCCGGGGCGCGGGCACCGCGTACCTGAGCCAGGACCAGGCGGCCTCCGGCTATGCGCTCGCGGGCGCCGCGGTGGTGGTGGCACGGACCCGGAAGACGGTGAGCCACGCGGTCGTGGCGCTCACCGGCGTGGGCGAGGTCTCCCAGCTCGTCGCGGCCGCCGACCAGCTCGTCGGCACCAAGGCCGAACCGGAGGTGCTCGCCCGGGTGGCGGCCGCGTCGGTGGACGGGATCGACATCCAGGGAGACATCCACGCGCCCGCGCCGTACCGCCGACACCTGACGCAGGTCATCGTCCGCCGGGCGCTCGAGCAGGCGCTCGCGCGGGCGAAGTAGCCGCCCTGGCGGGAGGCGTCGAAGGCGTGGCGGCGGTGATACTCGCCGCCGGTGGCGGACGCCGGTTCGGCGGCCGCAAGCTGCTCGCGCCGCTGCATGGCCGGCCCCTCGTGGCGTACGTGCTCGAGCTGGTGCGCCGGGCGTGTGATGTCGGGCTCGTGACCGGCGGCCATCTGGTCATGGCGGGAGGCGACGCCGCCCTGGCGGAGCTGGCGCGAGCCGCGGGTGTCCGAACGGTGGCCAACGACGCGCCGGACCGCGGCCTGTCGAGCTCGCTCCGGCTCGGCCTGGCGGCGCTCGGGGCCGACGCCGGCGCCGCCATCCTGCTCCTGGCCGACCAGCCGCTGGTCCGGCTCGACGTGCTCGCGGAGCTCATCGGCGCCTGGCGTGAACGGCGCGGCGTGCTCATCCGGCCACGCTACGCCGACGCGCCCGGCGAGCCGGGCCACCCCGTTCTGGCCGACCGCTCGGTCTGGCCGCTGGCCGAGCGGCTCGAGGGCGATGCCGGGCTCGCCGCGGTCATTTCCCCGCACTCTCCGGGTGCCGCCTTCATCGACGTGGCCGGCCGCAACCCCGACGTGGATACTCCCGCCGACCTTCACACCCTCGAAGGATCCTGGCCATGAAACTCGAGTTCTCCGGCGCCCCCGAGATCACCGCCTCCCGCGAGAAGGTCTGGGAGAAGCTGCGGGACCCGAATTTCGTCGCGGCCTCGGGTCCGGGCGTCGAGTCGGTCGAGACGGTCGATCCGACTCACTTCAAGGTGATCTCGGCACTCGGCGTCGGCGCGGTGAAGGTGAAGTTCAAGCTCGACGTCGAGCTGTTCGACATCGTCGAGGGGCGGGAGCTCAAGATGCGCGCCCGGGGCAAGGCGCCCGGCTCGGCGGTGGACGTGCTCTCCGCGCTTCGCCTCGACGACGCGGGCGACGGCAGAACCCGGCTCGGCTGGACGGCCACCAGTGATGTCAGCGGCACCGTGGCGAGCGTCGGGGCGCGCCTGCTCGAAGGCACGGCTCGCCGGCTCACGGAGCAGTTCTGGACCGACTTCGCGCGGCGGGTCGGCGAGAGCTGAACCGGGATGCGGGCCAGACGCCTCACCCCCGCCGATCTCGCCGCCGCCCCTGCGAACGAGCTCACCGGCGCGGTGCTGCTGGCCCCCGTGCGACTCGACGGGGGCCGGCTGCCGAAGGGCACGCGGGTGGACACGCCGATGGCCGAGCGCCTCAGCAGGGCCGCTCGTACCGGAACGCTCACCGGGCCGGTGCCGCTCGCCTGGCCGGAGCCGGGCGACCTCCACGAAGACGAGGCCGCCGGGCGGCTGGCACGCGCGGTGGGAGGGCCGGGCGTCGCGGCGGGAACGCCGCGGCAGAGCCGCCTCGACCTCACGGCCCGGTGGGATGGCGTCGTCCACGTGCGGGTCCCGGAGCTCACCCGGCTCAACACCCTGGACGCGCTCGAGGTGTTCACGATCTATCACGGGCAGGCGGTCGTGGCCGGGGAGACGGTGGCGTCGGTGAAGGTGGCGCCTCACGTGATCGCGGAGAGCCTGGTCGAGTCGGGTGAGGCGCTGGCGCGGGTGGCCGCGCCGCTGGTGGACGTCCGGCCCTACCGTCCGTTGGAGGTGGGCGCGATCGCGGAGGAAGCATTGAGCGCCGAGGCGCTCGAGCGGTTCGAGACGGTCGCGCGGCGGAAGGTGGAAGCCCTCGGGTCCCGCTTCGCGGGTACGATCGTGGTGGGCGACCCCGACCCGGCGGCCGCCGAGCGGGACGCGCAAACGGCACTGGTTCAATCGGTGCGCGAGCGCCGGCTTCCCGTGGTGCTGGTGGGGGGTGTTTCGGCGGGGGATCCGTTGTCTCCGTTCTTTGTCGCGCTGGAGGCCCTCGGCGGCCGGGTCCTCCGGCGCGGCGTGCCGGCGCACCCCGGCTCGATGATCTGGCTGGCCGAGCTCGACGGGAGCCGGCTGCTCGGCCTGCCGCAGTGCGGGATGTTCACGATGGCTACCGCCGCAGACCTGGTCCTCCCCCGCCTGCTCACCGGCGAGGCGCTCACCGCGGCCGCCCTGGCCGACCTGGCCCATGGGGGCGTGCTGGGAAGCGAGATGCGGTTCCGATTCCCGGACTACGCGAGGGAGCTCCGGGCCCCGGAGGGGTGATCCCGCGGAAAATCACGGTCGGCGCTGGCAGATTCACCCTGAATTCACGCAGGCGCCGTAGACTGTCTGCCGAGTCGTCCGGTCGCCACCCACGCCAGGAGCACACCATGTCCGACCAGAATCACATCCGCATCGAGCTGACCGAAGAGCAGAAGGCCCAGGTCAAGGCCGCCACGGGGAAGGACGCCCGGGCAATCGAGCTCGGCGTCGAGGAGCTCGAGGAGCGGATCGCGCCGATGACGGCCAAGCCGAAGTAAGGCTCTCCGTCGCACCAGGTTGGAGCGCGCCTTCCCGCCCGGAACCGGCGGGAGGGCGCGCTCCATTTCGGCGGTTTCATTCGCGCTTCACCGAATCTTCGGTCCGCCAGTGTAGGCTGGGGTATGCCCGACGCCGCTACGATTCCCCGCGAGCTGCTCGACCGCTACGACCGACCCGGCCCGCGGTACACCAGCTACCCCCCGATCCCGAGCTGGAGCGCGAGCTTCGGTGAGCGTGACTACCGCGAGGCGCTGGGCCACCTGGCTCGGCTCCCGGAAGACCCCGTCGCCCTGTACCTCCACCTCCCGTTCTGCGTCGCGCGCTGCTGGTACTGCGGCTGCAACGCCACGGTCACCCGCCACGATCACGTGCAGCAGGCCTACGTCGGCCGCCTGATTCGTGAGATGGGAATGGTCTGCGACGCGCTCGGTGCGCGCCGTCGGGCGGCGGAGGTCCATTGGGGCGGCGGCACCCCCAACTTCCTGGGACCGGCCGCCATGGAACAACTGGCCGACGCGTTGCACGAGCGCTTCCAGCTGGCGCCGGACGCCCCGACCGCCATCGAGATCGACCCGCGGGTCGCATCGGTCGAGCAGCTCGGCCTGCTCCGGGCGCTCGGCTTCAACCGGTTGAGCGTCGGGGTCCAGGATTTCGACCCTGGCGTGCAGGAGGCGATCGGCCGGATCCAGTCCGAGGCCAGGGTGGAGGAATTGCGCGACGCCGCGCGGGACCTCGGCTTCTCCAGCGTGAATTTCGACCTGGTCTACGGGCTGCCGGCGCAGACCGAGGCGTCATTCGCCCGCACGCTGCAGCGGGTGATCGAGATGGCACCCGACCGGATCGCCTGTTTCGGCTACGCGCACGTCCCGTGGGCGCGGCCCAACCAGCGCCGGATCCGGGCCGCGCTCCCCGATCGCTACGCGAGGTTCGCGCTCTTCGGGCTGGCGGTCGAGGCGCTCACGGCGGCCGGGTACCAGTGGATCGGGCTCGACCACTTCGCCCGGCCGGGCGATGAGCTGTCGCTGGCCCTGGACGACGGCAGGCTGCGCCGCAACTTCATGGGCTACGTTCCCGACCCCGCGCCACACCTGCTGGCGTTCGGGACGAGCGGCATCGGGGAGGTGGACGGCCGGTTCGTGCAGAACGACGCCCATCTCGGACGGTACCAGCGGGCGATCGATGCCGGCACACTGCCCATCGTGCGCGGCCACGCGCTCTCCCGGGACGACCGGGTGCGCCGCGCGGCGATCGACCGGCTGCTCTGCACGCTGGAGCTCCCATACGCCTGCCTGGCATCGCTTGGCGGCGACGAGGACCCGCTCGCGCGGTTTCGTCCGTTTGCCGACGAAGGTTTCGTGCGGCTCGAGCCGGACCGGCTCGTCGTCACCACCACCGGCCGTTTCTTCCTGCGCAATCTCGCGATGGAGCTCGATGCGTATGCGGCCGCGGGCGCTCTGGAGCGCCTTTCCCGGACCGTCTGAGAGCGCATTCAATACCATGCCGCGCTCGCGAGCTTTCTCGACCCACTCGAACGGAGATTCCCGGCAGCCGCCGATGCCGTTCTGACACACCGCCCGGCCCCCGGCGATATTCCGGAGTCCCCAGCCGAGGCCCGCCGACCCGTGACCCAGCTCGCCGACATCGATGCCGTCCAGTCCGCCTTCGCCGCGCGCGGCTATGTGGCGGACCGCGATCTGGCCACCGCGGTCTTCCTCTCGCTCGCCCTCGGCCGTCCGCTCCTGCTGGAAGGAGAGGCGGGCGTGGGGAAGACCGAGGTAGCCCGGACCCTCGCCGTGGTGCTCGGCGCCGAGCTGATCCGGCTCCAGTGCTATGAGGGGCTCGACGTCAATACCGCCGTCTACGAGTGGGACTACCCGCGCCAGATGCTGGAAATCCGGCTGCTCGAGGCCCGCGGGGAGGCCAGATCGGCCGCCACGCGCGACATCTTCAGCGAGGAGTTCCTGATCCGGCGCCCGCTGCTGCAGGCCCTCGAGAGCCGCGCCGCCGACCCGCCCGTGCTGCTGATCGACGAGGTGGACCGCGCCGACGAGGAATTCGAGGCGTTCCTGCTGGAGATCCTGAGCGACTTCGCCGTCAGCATCCCCGAGATCGGCACCATCCGGGCGGCGCGGCCACCGCGCGTGATCCTGACGAGCAATCGGACGCGGGAGGTACACGATGCGCTCAAGCGGCGCTGCCTCTATCACTGGATAGACTATCCGGACCCCGCGCGCGAGCTGGCAATCCTGAGCGCCCGCCTGCCGCAGGTGCCGGACGGGCTCGCGCGGGAGATCGTGGCGTTTGTGCAGCGACTGCGGACCGCCGACCTTACCAAGGCGCCCGGCGTGGCCGAGACCCTCGACTGGGCTGCCGCGCTACTCGCGCTGGGCGCGACGCACCTCGAGCCGGCGCAGGTCGAGCAGACGCTGGGGGTGCTGCTCAAGTATCAAGAGGACATCGGGGCCATGCGCGGCGGCGGGGCGCGGGGGGTGCTGGCCGAGATGAAGGGCGGTGAGAGGTAAGAGGTGAGCGGGGAGCGGTGGTCAGCCGGGTAGCTTCAGGCTTCTACTACCAGGATCTCCAACTGCGGGAGGCCGTGGGGATTGTGGTCCACGCGGCCAAGGTGGACGCCGGCGAGCGATTGGGCGCAGGCGTCGGCCGGGAGCTGGTCGGTCGGGTAGGTTGTGGTGAGGGCGATGACGCGCATCTCGGCGGCGCGGGCGGCGTCGATCCCGGCGGGTGCGTCCTCCACGACCAGGCAACCGGCCGGCACGACCTGGAGCCGCCGAGCCGCAAGCAGGTACGCGTCGGGACTCGGCTTCCCGCTGGCCACATCCTCGGCGCAGACCAGCACCTCCGGCACCGGCAGTCCAGCCCGGCGGAGCCGCTCGGTGGCGCTCGATCGGGGACCCGAGGTCGCCACGGCCCAGCTCCCGGGAGGGAGCGCCGAGAGGAGGCGGCCGGCGCCCGGCAGCGGAGCGATCGGCTGGGCGTCCTCCGCGTCCTCCGGCTGGAAGGCCCTGACCTCGGCCTCGGCGTCGAGCTCCGGCGCGGCGATCCGGATCGTTTCCAGAGCGCGGCGGCCATGGCAGACCCGCAGGAACGGCTCCGGCCGGAGCCCGCGGGCCGTGGCCCAGCGGCGCCACTGCCGTTCGACGAAAGCGGCGGAGTCCACCAGGACACCGTCGAGATCGAACAGGATAGCGGAGCAGTCGAAGCGCTGCATGAGGGGGAAATTGGCGTGCAAGATTCGATCCCGTTAGACCCGATCGATGGCCAGGTGTTCCTCGCCAACGTCGCCCGGTTCGGGCGCCTCCTCCGCCGGGCGGGCCTCGGCGCGGATGGCGGACAGACCGCCACCTTCCTCCAGGCCCTCGCGTTGCTCGGCTTCGAGCGGCGCGCCGACGTGCGCGCCGCCGGCCGCGCCATCTTCGTCCGTCGGCGGGAGGACGTCCGGCTGTACGAGGCCGCCTTCGACCTGTTCTGGCGGCGGCGAAGCGGGTCGGGCGTCAGCGACCGGCTCCCGCGGATGCGGCAGGAGACGCGCCGCGAGCGGCCGGCCGATCCCGCGGGGCCGGATGCCGCCGCCGGCCAGGCTCACATGCTTCCCGCGGTGCGGCCGGGGGCCGCGAGCGCGCTGGCGGAGCTGCGCACCGCCGACTTCGGCATCCTCACCGCCGATGAGGCACGCGACGCCCAGGCAATGATCGAGGCGCTCCGGCCGCGGCTGCCGGTGCGCCGGGCCCGGCGAAGCCGGAGCGGACGCAGCGGCCACCGGCCCGCCGCCCGGCTGATGCTGCGCCGGGCCATGGGCACCGGCGGCGAGGCGCTTGGCTGGCGCTGGCTGCGACGGACGGAACGGCCCCGGCCGATCGTGCTGGTCTGCGATATCAGCGGCAGCATGGAGCGCTACAGCCGGTTCATGCTGCGCTTCGCCCATGCGCTCCAGCAGAGCGGCGCACCCCTCGAGGTGTTCGTCTTCGGGACGCGGCTCACGCGGATCACCCGCCAGCTCCGGCTCCGGAGCCCCGAAGCCGCGCTCCGGCGGGTGGCCGAGAAGGTGGTAGACTGGAGCGGCGGCACGCGGATCGGCGAGAGCCTGCACGAGCTCAATCGCCGGTGGGTGCGGCGCACCGTGCGGAGCAGCGCCGTCGTGTTGCTCGTCTCCGACGGCTGGGAGCGCGGGGATCCGGCGCTCCTCGCGCGCGAGATGGCCACGCTCCGGCGCTCCTGCCACCGGCTGCTCTGGATCGACCCGCTCGCCGCGCGTCCGGGGTTCGAGCCGAGCACCGTGGGCCTCCGGGCCGCGCTGCCGCACGTGGACGAGCTGGTGCCCGCCGCCAGCGTGGCCACGCTCGAGGAGCTGGCGGGACGGCTGACGACACTGTAAGGAGCACACCGATGCGTGACCTGCTGACCGACTACGATCGCCTCGCGGCCGCCGGCCGCCCTTTCGGGCGCGCGGTGGTGACCAGCGTGTGGGGCTCGGCACCCCGCCCCGAAGGCTCCTCGATGCTCGCCGACGCCGAGGGCACCATGGCGGGCTCCGTCTCCGGCGGCTGCGTCGAGGGCGCCACCGCCTCCGAGATCGGCGCTGCGATCGGACGCGGCACGCCGAAGCTGGTGACGTTCGGGGTGACGAACGAGCGCGCCTGGGAAGTGGGCCTGGCCTGCGGAGGGACGATCAAGGTGTTCGTCGAGCCGGCAGTGCGCCCGGAGGTGCTCGCGGCGGCCCGCGGCCCGGGAGGCGAGGTGGTGGCCACTATCGTGGAGGGCCCCGGTACCGGACTGAGCGCCCGGATCTACGAGGACGGCCGCACGGACGGCGATCTCCGCGGCCTTCCGCCGGCCGCGGTGCGGGACGCCGCGCTCGCGGCGCTCGCCCGCGAGTCCGCCGCCACGATCACCCTGGAAACCGGCACCGGCCCGGCAAGCGTCTTCCTCGAGGTCTTCCCTCGGGCGCCGCGGCTCGTGATCTTCGGCGGCGTGCACATCGCCGTGGCGCTGGTACCGCTGGCACGGACTCTCGCCTACCGCACGATCGTGGCCGACGGGCGGCCGGCGTTCCTCACCCGCGAGCGCTTTCCCGACGCGGACGAGCTGCTCCTCGCCTGGCCGGAGGAGGCATTCCAGCGGGTCGGGCTGGACGCTTCATGCTTTGTCTGCATCCTGTCGCACGACCCCAAGTTCGACGAGCCGGCGCTGGAGCTCGCGCTCCGCTCGCCGGCCAGATACATCGGCGCGATCGGCTCACGCAAGACGCAGGCGTCCCGGCGCGAGCGGCTGCGGGAGGCGGGGTTCGACGACGCGGAGATTGCGCGGGTGCACGGGCCGATCGGGCTGGAGCTGGGCGGACGGCAGCCCGCGGAGACGGCGCTGGCGATCCTGGCGGAGATGACCGCGGTGCGGTACGGCGGCGCCGCGGCGCGGGGTCAGTCGTCGCACACCGGCGTGCCGGGCTGATCGGGGACGCGCTGCCGCGCCTCGGTGGCCGGGCGGTGGGGAACCGGCCCGAACCAGATCACGCAGCTCTTCCCGGGGCGCCTGGCCGATGTCGCCCTGGCCGACCACGACGCGTCGTTGGCGCCGAGGATGGTGATCGTGACGCCGCGGTGCCACAGGTACTGCAGCGCGAACGGTTCGGTGCGGCGGGCGTAGACGCCCTGCTGCCCGAAGTAGGTGTCCTGTGACCGGACCAGGTTGCGCAGATCGACCCGCATCTGCACCGAGGGGTCCACCGCGTCGAGCGCGCTCCCCGTGTCCGGCGGCGCCGGCTCCGGCGCCGGCGCGGGCGCGGTCGGCGCCGCGGCCGTCCGGGTCGGCACGCGTGCAGCCGGCCGCGCGGACGGCGATGCGTCGCAGACGGGCACCCCCTCCCTCCCCGACCGCACGTTCTTGAGCGTCGTCGGCGCGCCGCGCGCTCGGCCGACGTAAATGACGCAATCGCGGCCCGGCAGATCAGGATGGGTGCCGCTCGCCGCCCATCCGTCCCGCGAGAGCCAGAGAAAACGCACCGCGGTCTCTCCCTCGGGCACGAACCCGACGCGGCTCAGTTCCTCCGTGTACACCCCGTTCTCGGCGTAGAAGCTCTCCTCGGCCGCCACCAGGCGGCGAAGGCCGCGGCGGATCTGGTCGAACCGCGCGGCGGCGAGCGCCGGGTCCGCCGCGGCGTCCGTGGCCGCGCGTCGGGGCTTCGCCGCCGGCTTGGCCGCGGCGCTGTCGTGCACGGTGGCGGCCCGGGCCGGGAGCGCCGGCAGCCTGAGCGAGTCGCACGCCGTGCCCACCAGGAGACACGCCACCGCGAACGCAGCGGGCCGCGACATCACCAGCGCTCATCGGCCGTCTGCCCGTAGACGATCGGCAGCGGCACGTCGTTGAGGCGCAGGTACACGGTGAGCTGGCCCCGGTGGTGGATCATGTGATTGAGCAGCAGGGTGCGGAACACGCCCGCGCGCGGCATGGTCAGCAGGTCCTGGCCCCCGCGCTTGAGGGTCCAGGGCGTCATCAGGTCGGCGTCGCTCCTGCCGGCGAGCGCCGCGCGCGCGGCGGCGACGTTGCGGTCGAACCGGCGGAGCAGCTCCGCGGAGGACTCGAACGTCGGCGGGCTCGCGGACCGCCCCTCGGGGGGCGCGACATCGCACGACGGTGCGTCGATGATGGACGCCACCCACCCCGGCACCCCGGCCAGGTGCTCGGCGAGCTCGCCGAGGCTCTTCGACTTCGGATGGGGCTGCCACGACGCCCGCTTCTCGGGCACCCGCTCGAGGACCCGGCGGGTCGAGGCCATCTCGTGGTCGAATTCCGGGAGCATGGATTCCTTGATGGGCATCGTGAGTTCCTATTATCCGCGGACGCGCAGATCCAGATCCTCGGTGACGATCTCGCGGGTCACCGGCACCAGCGTCCCGCGCGGCGCCTCGCGCCACCCCGCCCTCTCCAGTACGTCCGCGGTCCTCTGGTCCACGACCTCGCTCTCGGAGGCGCCGCGCGCGGATGTGGCCGCCAGGTCGAGCCAGGACAGCGCTTCCGTGTACGCGTAGCGCGACACCGCTCCCTCGGCGGCGAGCAGCGCGTATCGATATGCCAGGCCGGGCTCGCCGCCCCGGTCGGCGTGCCGGGCCAACTCGCCGGCGGCGGAAGGTGCCTCCTCGGGCCGCAGCACGAGCCCCAGCGCGAGCGCCAGACTCCGGTGCACCTCCTGCCGGCGGGAGGCGGTGAGCCCATCACGCACCAGGTGCGCGATGACCGGATGGGCGCACCGGTAGGTGCCCGCCTCCTCGACCGCCAGACGCCGGTGTACCAGGGCGTCCCCGTCGGCCGCGGCGTGCAGGCGCGAGATTCCGTGGACGTGGGACAGCACGTCCGGGCGGCACCCCACGCCGCTCACCGCCAGGGTGATCAGCACGTCGCGGAGCTCGTCGGGCAGCCGCTCGACCCGCTCGGCGATGGCGGCCTGCACCGTCTGGGAGACCGGCAGCTCGCATCCGGCGCCGACCACCTCCGGCGACACCGTCCACTCCCCGGTGTTCTGCTCCATCGCGAGCAGTCCCTGCGCGAACATGGTCTTCAGCAGCTCGATGATGTAGAACGGATTGCCGGCCGTGATGCCGAAAAGGCGGCCGGCGAAGCGGCGGCCGCCCGTGGGCGCACTGACGTGCCCCATCTCGCGCACCATCTGCCACACCTCCTCCTCGCTCAGCGGGCCGAGGGACACGACCTCCGCATGCGCCTTGGCGCGGAGCACCCGGCAGAGCCGGGCGGCCGGCGCGTCGCGCTCGACCTCGCCGAGGGTCAGGAGCCCGAGCCACAGCACCGGTGACCGCTCGAGGCGCCGGCTGAGGAAGCGAAGCAGATTGCAGCTATCCTCGTCGCACCACTGGAGGTCGTCGATCAGAACGACGAGCGGACGCTCGGCCGCGATGGCGGCCAGGACCTGGGCCACGCCCTCGGAGAGCCGCCAACCCTCGGACGCATCCGGCTCGCTTCCGGCGGGAAGGCCGGGGAAGCGCTCCCGAAGCTCCGGCAGGAGGCGGCCGGCCTCCACGAGCCACTCCGCGGAGGTCGCGGCCAGGCCAGGCGCGTCGAGCGCGCCGCGCAGCACTTCGACCACCGGCTCGTAGGGGATGCCGAGGCTGCCGTCGTGGCTTCGCCCGCGCAGCACGGTGGCGCCTTCGGCCACGGCCCAGCGCAGGAACTCGTCCGCCAGCCGCGACTTGCCCACGCCAGACTCGCCTTCGACGAGCACGATGCCGGCGTGGCCGCGGGCCGCGCGCTTCCAGGCGCCGGTCAGCGAATTCCACTGCGCCTCGCGCCCCACCAGGCTCGCCTCGAAGGCGGGGGCGTGCACGTACCATTCGTCGGTGATCGGCCGCGGTTCGGCTCCGCCCCGGTCGGCCTCCACGCGGCGCACCAAGGCCTGGAGCGCCCGGCTCGGCTCGCAGCCCATCTCGCGCGCGAGCAGCGCCCGATACTCGCCGAACCGGGCGAGCGCCGCGCCTCGATTGCCCGAGAGATAGCGGGCCTCCACCGCGAGTTGCGCCGCTTCGTCGGAAACCGGATCGTTGGCCAGCCACCGGTCGGCCAGCTCGACCGCGTCACGCCAGCGCCACTGGCCCATCGCGTCGCGCGCCAGCCGGCCGAGCACCTGGTGAAACTGACGGAGAAGTGCGACCCGGGTGGCGGCCACCCATTCGTCGAACAGCGGCGCGTGGCGGACCGAGAAGCCCTCCAGGAAGGCCGGGACTTCGAAGCCGGCCGCCCGGGCCGGCTCGCTTTCCGCCGCCTGGCGGAACTCGAGGACGTCGCAGGCGAGCGGAGCCGCGAGCTCGACCAGTGTCCGGTCGGCGCGAAGCCGGTCGCCCAGCACCTCGCGGAGCTGCTTGAGCGCCTGCCGCAGCGAGGCCCGAGCCTCGGACTCGGGGGACTCCCCCCACAGCAGGCCGGCCAGCGACTCGCGGCTGTGGGGCCGCGGCTCGAGAGCCATGAAGGCGAGCAGCGCCATAGGCTTGGCGCCTGGGACGGGCGCGGCCGGACCCCCCTCGGGGGCAACGAGGGCGGGTGCTCCGAGCAGGCGGAGGGCGAAGGCGTGCAGGGGCGGTCCTTGGGGAGGACAGGTAGAACGTACCGTCAATTCCCGGAAGGGCAAGTACGCATTCACGGACTTTTCACGGAGGCCAGCTAGCTTCGCTTCCAGTTGTTCGCCGGCCCTGTCGGCCACACCGCCAGCCCTTCGTCACCCAGGAGCACGCCATGTCGAACGCCAAGGACCATCTCCGGATCGAGCTGACCCCCGAGCAGAAGGCCACCATCCGTAACGCCACCGGCAAGGACGCCGACGCGGTGGAGTTCTCGGTCGAGGAGCTCGAGGCCCGCATCGCGCCGGGCAAGCTCTGGAACAAGTAGATCAGGATCCGGCGCCCCCTGACCCCTCGACCTCCGACGAAACGAGCGCTATCATGAGCAAGCACGACGAGCAGTCCCGGACCAAGACTCCCGAACAGCAGCCGAAGAAGCCGGTTCCGTCCAAGGACGTCGAGCTGGGCGTCGAAGAGCTCGAAGAGAAAATCGCGCCGATGCGGCTCAACTAGTCGCGATCTTCTCGCGGCGCCCCGGAACGGGGCGCCGATCCGGGCTCCGGCTCCCCGTTCGTCTGGGGGCCGGGGCCCTTTCGTTCACGCCGAGCCACCAAGCACCTCCATGAGCGCTCCCACCACCTCGACCGACGAGCTGCGCGAAGAAGTCGAGCGTCTCCGGCTGCTCCACTCGATCGGCCTGGAGTTCGGCGCGTCGCTCGACTTCGACGAGCTGCTGCCGAAGGTGTTTCACCGCGTCCTCGCCGCGCTCGGCGCGGAGGGAGGCTCGATCTGGATCGCCGACGGTGACGTGTTGCGGTGCCGGATCGCGATCGGCGGACGCGGGGATCAGCTGGTCGGTGCCGAAGTGCCGGTCGGGACCGGGTTCGTGGGCGACGTGGCGCAGCAGCAGAAGACGACCATCGTCACCCAGGCAACGGCCGATCCACGGTTCGACGCGAACCTGGACCACCCGAGTGAGACCATCGCGGTGAACGTCATGGCCACGGCCATGGTGGTCAACGGCAACACGGTCGGCGCCATCCAGGTCACCAATAAGCTCACCGGCTCCGGCGTGTTCGAGGAGCATGACCGCGAGCTGCTCGAGGGGCTGGCCGCCACCGGCGCCCTGGCTCTCCGGAACGCACAGCTTCACGGCGCCGAGAAGCGCGCCGGGGACCTCGCGCTGCTGCTGGACATCAGCCGCGAGATCACGGCGACGCTCGACCTGGACCGCGTGCTCCAGTCAGTCGTCAACCTCGCCTCCCGCGCGCTCCCGTTCGACCGGGCCGCCGTCGCGCTCTACGAGAAGGGGCGCTGCGACGTTCGGGCCGTGGCGGGTGAGGAGACCGTCGACCCCAAGGATCCCAAGCTGCAGGACCTGGTGGCCCGGGCGGAGTGGGCCGCCGGGCGGGGCGAGCCGCTGTATCTGAGCGAGCGCGTCTACCCGGGCTCCGACGCCGAACGGATGTTCGTGACCATCTTCGGCCAGGACCTGGAAACCGACGGCGTGGAGAGCGGCTTGTACCTGCCGCTCAAGGACGAGGAGGGGGTGCTCGGGGTCCTGGTGTTCGAGTCGGCCACCGTGGATTTCGCCACGCCCACGCAGCGCGAGGTAGCGGCGATCCTGGCCAACCAGACCGCGGTGGCGCTGCGGAACGCGCAGCTGTATCACCAGGTGCCGATGGTGGACGCGCTCGGCGCGCTGGCGGCCAGGCGCGAGGCGCTCCGTGCAATGCCCAAGCGGCGAATCCAGATCTACGCGGCGGCCGTCGCGGTCGCGCTGGGGCTCCTGCTCCTGGTTCGCTGGCCGTTCCGCGTCCCGGGCCAGGCGGCGAGCTTCCGCGCCACGGCCTACGCCCCGGTGCGCGCGCTCGTGGCGGGCGTGGTCGAGCGACTCCCGGTGAGCGAGGGGAGCCTGGTGTCGCGGGGGACGCCGGTGGCCTACCTCCGCGCCACCAGTCTGCGCGCGGACCGGGAGGCCACGGCCGCCGAGGCGGCCTCGGCCGACCGGCTCGCCGCGCTGGCCGCCAGCCGGGGCGATCCCTCGGAGGAGCGGCTGCAGCGGATCCGCGGCGACGCGCTCCGGCGCGAGGTCGCGCTGCTGGACGAGGAGGTCGACCTCACCACGCTGCGCGCCCCGGTCAGCGGCGTCGTCCTCACGCCGCACGTGGAGGACCGGGTCGGGAGCTCGCTCGAAGAGGGCGACCTGCTCCTGACGATCGGCCGCACCGATTCCCTCGAGCTCGAGTTCGGGGTGGCGCAGCAGGACATCGGCCGAGTCCGGCCAGGGCAGGAGGTGCGGCTCCGGGTCGACGCGGTCCCGCAGCGGACCTTTACGGGGCGGGTGCGTTCGATCGCGCCGGTGGCGGCGGCGGACACGGCGGGCGCCGGGGTGCGCTATCCGGTCCGCGCCGTCGTCGCCAACCCGGACGGAGTCCTCAGGCCGAGCATGGCCGCGTACGTCCGCGTGCTCACCGATCCCGCATCGGCGGCCACCCGGCTCCTCCGGGCGCCATCGCGCTGGGCCCGGCTTCTCTGGTGGAGGATCTGGTCATGACCCGCCTCGTCGTTCCCGTGACGCTCCTCCTGGCGGCCTGCGGCGGGGAGGTCGCGCCTCCGGTCCAGACCGCCGCCTCCGCATCCCTCGCAGCCACTCCTTCCGGCGCGGTGGCGACCGCCGAGAGCACCACGGTGGACCGGCCGCTCACCCTGCCGTCGCAACTGTACGTGGAACACGACGCGGCGGTCGTGGCGCGGTCGTCGGGCATCGTCGAGAGCATCCTGGTGGACATGGGCAGCCGGGTGTCCGCGGGCCAGCCGCTCGCCCGGCTCGAGAGCACCGATCAGGAGATCGCCCTCGCGCAGGCGCGCGAGCGGTCGGCCAACGCGTCGCAGCGGGTCGAGCGCCAGCGCGCCCTGGCCACCGCGGGGGTGGTCACGCGGGCGGACAGCGAGCAGGTGGAGTTCGAGCACCGCGACGCCGAGCTGGCGCTCCGCCAGGCGCAGCGGGACTACGACCTCACCCGGATCGTCGCGCCGTTCGCCGGGGTGGTCACGGCGCGGATGGCCCGGGTCCAGCGGCTGGTCAACGCCGGCGACTCGCTGTTCCGCGTTACCGCGCTGGCGCCGGTCCTGGCCACGGTCCACGTGCCCGAGGGCGCGGCGGCCGGCCTTCGCGTGGGCGCCGAGGCCCGGGTGCTCACCGCCGGCGGGGCGAGCGCGGGCGCGCGCGTGGTGCGCGCCTCGCCCGTGCTCGATCCGGCCAGCGGGACGCGCGAACTGGTGCTGCAGCTCGCTTCCGGCTCGTCGCTCACGCCCGGCAGCAGCGTCACCGTCCAGCTTGGCGCGCAGCGGCGGCGGGTGCTGGCGATTCCTCGCGCGGCGGTGGCCCGGGACGGCTTTGCCCTCGTGCAGGAGAACGGCCGCACCGCGCTGCGCGCCGTCGTCCTCGGCGCGGACCTCGACGGCGACCGGGTCGAGGTGGTGAGCGGCATCGCGGCGGGCGAAGAGGTGGTGAAAGCCACGCCGTGACCACCGCGCCGAAGCTCCGCGCCGACCTGACGCTCGTCGAGCAGACCTACCGCGGCGAGCAGAGCTTCATCCTGAAGGACCCCACGACCAGGAAGTATTTCCGATTCCGGCCGGTGGAAGTGAACGTCATTCGACAATTCGACGGCACCCGCAGCGCGGCCGAGATCGCCGAGGAGCTGGTCGCGGCCGGGCTCCGGGTCTCGGCCGCGGCGGTCGAGGGGTTCGCGAACAAGCTCAAGACGATGGGGCTGCTCGAGCGCACGCTGGGTGAACGCTCCGTGCTCATGATGGAACGGCTCCGCGCTCAGCGCCGGCAGCGTCTCGCGACGGGACCGTTCCAGGGCGATATCCTGCGGCTCCGCTGGTCGGTCGGCGATCCCGATCACTTCATGGACCGCACCATCCCCTACATCCGCTGGATGTTCACCCGCGGCTTCCTCGTCGCCTCGGTGTTCCTGTTCGCCATCTACCTGCTCGTCGTCGCCGTCAAATGGCCCGAGCTCATGGCGGCGTTCGGCGACTTCTATCACTTCCGCTACTCCGCCTGGGAGCTGTTCGTGCTCTGGTCCACGGCCACGGCCATCATCGTGGTCCACGAGCTGGGGCACGGATATACCTGCAAACACTTCGGCGGACAGGTGCACGAGATCGGCGCGATGCTGCTGTACTTCGAGCCGGCATTCTTCTGCAACGTGAACGATGCGTGGACGTTTCCCGAGCTCAAGGCCCGGCTCTGGGTGACCGCGGCGGGCTCGTGGATCCAGCTCGTCGCGGCCAGCCTCGCGGCAATCGTCTGGTGGGCGGCGGAGCCGGACACGCTGGTCTCGCACATCGCGCTCTCCGCCGTGCTCTTCGGCGGGATCACCACCGTCGTCATGAACGCCAACCCGCTGATCCCGCTCGACGGCTACTTCGCGCTGAGCGACTACCTCGAGGTGCCGAACCTCCGGCAGCGTGCCTTCGCGCACCTCGGCTGGCTGGTGAAGACGCGGGTATTCCGACTCGAGGTTCCCGCCCCGCCGGCCGACGAGCGGGAACAGCGGATCTTCATCGTCTACGCCGTGCTGGCGGCGGTTTATATCACTTCGATCATGCTGGTCGTGGCCGGCACCGTGTACGGCTGGCTCGACGGCGCGCTCGGCCTCGCCGGCGGCGTGCTCTTCGCCATCGCCGTCTGGCTGATGACCCGGCAGGCGGTCCGGAGCGCGGCCCAGACGGTCGCGGCCGGCTGGCGCGAGCTCCGGGCGAGGATCGACACCGGCCGCTTCCGCGACCGGCTGCTCGCGGGGGCGGCGATGCTGCTCGTGCTCGGCGCGCTCGTGCCGCGGCCGATCACGGTGACCGGGCAGTTCGCCGTCGCGCCCGCGCTGTCGTTGCCGCTCACCGCCCCCGACAGCGGACTGGTCTCCCGGGTGTACGTACGCGAGGGCACCCGGGTGGAGTCGGGCATGCCGCTGGTCGAGGTGCGTGACCTGGACCTGGAGCGCGCGGCCCTGGCCGCGGGGCGGCGGGTGGATTCGCTGGTGGCCCGGGAGGCGCAGGCGCGCGCCGCCGGGCGGACGTCCGAGGTCGCCCGACTGGCCGCCGAGCGCGCCACCGACGCCGCCCGGCTCGAGGGGATGACCGTGGAGCAGCAGGCGCTGACCGTCCGGGCGCTGACCGCCGGGGTGGTGGTGACCCGGCGGCCGGAGGAGCTCACGGGCCAGTGGGTAAGCCTTGGCCAGGGGCTGATGGAGCTGGGACAACCGGATTCGCTGGAGGTCCGGATCGCGCTCACCGGCGCGGGGGCCACGCGGGTGCGCGCCGGACAGCGGGCGCGGCTGGTGTTCCATGCGGACGGCGGGACGATGGACGCGCGGGTCACGGGGGTGGCGCAGCTCTCGTCGGCCGGCTCGGGGACGGTGGAGGCGCGGATCGGGATGGGCGGCCCGGCGCGGTGGCGGCCGGGGATGACTGGGGAGGCGAGCGTCACCATCCGGGAATCGAACGTGTGGGGATCCATCTGGTGGGGGATCCGGAAGCGGGTGCGGACGGATCTGCTGCTGTAGGGGGAAAGGCGGAAAGGCGGAAAGGCAGAAAGGAAACACGCAGGGAAGGGTTTGTCCCTTTCCGCCTTTCCGCCTTTCCGCCTTTCGATCTTGCGCGAAGCCGCCCGCACTGCAACCATTCGGGAGTCCCCCACAAGGACCGGCTCATTCGCCGCGACATGCTGGCACTGGTCCGCCAGGCGTTCCAGGGGCAGTACGAGGTCGAGCGCGAGATCGGCAAGGGCGGAAACGCCCGCATCTTCCTGGCCCGCCAGCCGGGAGGGGAGCCGGTCGCGCTCAAGATCCTGCATCCGGAGCTGCTGGTCAGTGTCGCGGCCGACCGGTTCCTGCGCGAGATCAAGCTGGCATCGCAGCTGGACCATCCGCACATCGCCCATCTGCTGGATTCGGGTGAGCGTGACTGGCTGGTCTATTACGTCATGACGTTCGTCGAGGGTGCCACCCTGCGCGAGTTCATGTCGCAGCGGGGGCGGCTCTCCGTCGGGGATACGCTCCGCCTGGCGGACCATCTGCTCGACGCGCTGGAGCACGCGCACGGACACGGGATCATCCACCGGGACGTGAAGCCCGAGAACGTGGTGGTCTCTCCGGGCGGCGCGGTGCTGCTCGACTTCGGGATTGCCCGCGCGGTGTGGGCCTCCGGCAGCGACCGGCTGACGCGCTCGGGAATCGCCGTCGGCACGTCGACCTACATGAGCCCCGAGCAGATCACGGCGCTCAAGGAGATCGATCTCCGGAGCGACATCTACTCGCTCGCCTGCGTGCTGTTCGAGTGCCTGGCCGGCCAGCCGCCGTTCGTGCACCGGAACGAGGCGGTGGTGCTGCAGATGCATCTCAACCAGCCGGCGCCCGACCTGCGGACCCTCCAGCCCGGCATCCCGGCCGAACTGGCGGCGGGCATCAGCCGCGCGCTGGCCAAGGCACCCGAGGACCGGTGGCAGTCGGCGGCCGCAATGCGGGACGCGCTGGCGGCGGTGATGGTCGGCTGAGTACGCCGCACAGGGCATAGCCGGAGGCGCTTCCCTCCGCTTACTTTCACGCTTCGCTCCCGCCCAAAGGCTGTTTGGTGACCGATCCGCTCGACCAGCTTCGCTCCGCACTCGGGGACCGCTACGCCGTGGACCGCCAGATCGGCGAGGGCGGCATGGCGACCGTCTACCGTGCGAAGGACCTGAAGCACGAGCGCACGGTGGCCGTCAAGGTGCTCCGGCAGGAGCTCTCGGTCTCGCTGGGCGCCGACCGGTTCCTGCGGGAGATCCGCGTTGCCGCCAACCTGCAGCACCCCAACATCCTCGGGCTGTACGACTCGGGCGAGGCGGGCGGCCTGCTCTTCTACGTCATGCCGTTCGTCGAGGGCGAGTCGCTCCGCGACCGGCTGAACAAGGAGCAGCAGCTTCCCGTGCTGGACGCGCTCCAGATCACCCGCGAAGCCGCGGAGGCGCTGCAGTACGCCCACGAGCACGGCATCGTCCACCGCGACATCAAGCCCGAAAACATCCTGCTCATGGGCGGCCACGCGCTGGTAGCCGACTTCGGGATCGCGCGGGCGGTGGAGGCGGGCGGGGAGCGGTTGACCCAGACCGGGATGGCCGTGGGCACACCGCACTACATGAGCCCCGAACAGGCACTGGGGAGCGATCACGTCGATGCTCGGAGTGACGTGTACAGCCTGGGCTGCGTGCTGTACGAGCTGCTGATCGGCCAGCCGCCGTTCACGGGGCCGAACTCGATGGCGATCATGGCCCGGCACTCGATGGAGACGGTGCCCAGCATGCAGGTGGTGCGGGGCTCGATCACCGATGAGGTCGAGGACCTGGTCATGCAGGCACTGGAGAAGACGCCAGCGGACCGGTTCCAGACCATGAAGGAATTCGCCGAGCAGCTGTCGGAGGCAGAGGCCGACGCGGCCATGGCGCGGACGGCGGCGCGGCGGGCCTCGAGCGGGGCGCGGCGGGCGTCGGGGCAGCGCAGCGGGGCGCACGGGCGGCGAACCGGGTCCAAGGAAGTCCCCGCGGTCGGGCGCCGGACACCGGTCCAGTTCGTCGCGGCGGCGGTTCGAGAAGGAGGGGTGAAGCTCTGGTCGGTGTCGTTCGTTGGAGTGCTGCTCCTGGCCGCAGTCGGCTGGGCCGGCTGGCGGGCGCTGCATGGAGACGGCCGTTCGGGCGCCGCGACCGATGGCAGCGACCCCAACCGTCTGGCCGTCATGTACTTCCAGAGCCGTGGCAGCTCGGATTCGGTAGGCTACGTGGCCGATGGCCTCACCGAGGCGCTCATCCACGAGCTCAGCCAAGTGAAGGCCCTCCAGGTGATTTCACAGAACGGCGTACTCCCCTACAAAGCGGTCGCGGTGCCACCCGATAGTATCGCCCGTGCACTCAAGGTCGGCACGCTGGTGCAGGGCACCGTGGCTCAGGCGGGGGACCGATTGCGCGTCAGCGTGTCGCTCGTCAATGCATCGACTGGTGCGGAGATCGCCAGCAAGACACTCGAGCGCCCCCGAAGCGAGATCTTTGCGCTGCAGGACGATCTCGCCAAAGAGGTCTCAGTGTTCCTGCGCCAGCGACTGGGCCAGGAGGTGAAGGTCGAGGAGAACCGGGTGGGCACCCGAAATCAGCGGGCGTGGGAGCTGTTTCAGCAGGGGCAGCAGCTGACGAAGGACGTCGATCCGCTCCTGGCGGCGGCGGACACGACCGGAGCCTCCAGGAGGCTGCTGCGGGCCGACAGCCTACTGGCGCAGGCCGCCTCACTGGATCCACGCTGGTCTACCCCGGTCGTCGAGCGCGGGCGGCTCGCATTCCGACAGCTCGACTTGATCGGAAGCTTCGATAAACCCCGCTATGCCGACTGGATTTCGAAAGGCATCGAGTTCACCGAACAGGCGCTCAAGATCGAGCCCAACAACCCCGACGCGCTCGAGCTCCGGGGCGCGCTCCGATATTATCGCTGGGTCTTCAACCTCGAGCCCGACCAGACGGCAGCCGCGAAGCTCCGGGAAGGTGCCGAGCAGGATCTGCGGGCAGCCGTCGCGGCGAACCCCAATGCCGCCTTCGCATGGACGCTGCTGAGTCACATGTTGATGGGCCAATCGCAGACGGCCGAAGCGAAGTTGGCGGCGCAACGCTCGTACGAGGCCGACCCCTATCTGACTTCGGCCAAGCAGACCGTCTGGCGATTGTTCCAGGCTTCGCTCGACCTCGAGGACGCGGCCGAGGCTCAGCACTGGTGTCAGGAGGGAGAGCGTCGCTTCCCCGACTACGACCGTTTCACCGAGTGTCAACTCTGGCTGTTCGCGCTCAAGGACACCAAGCCGGATGTCCCGAAGGCCTGGCAACTGCTCGAGAATTACGTCAAGCTCGAGCCCCCGAACGCGCGGGCCTTCAAGCGGCTCTACGGTCAGATGCTGGTGGCCATGGCGCTGGCCCGGGCCGGCCTGAAGGACAGCGCCCGAGCCGTGGCGGTGCGTTCCCGGGCGGATGCATCGATCGATCAGACCCGGGATCTCGCCCAGTTGGAGGCTGTGGTCCGTACCCTGGTCGGCGACCGGGATGAAGCCGTCCGGCAACTCAGCGTCTATCTGGCCGCAAACCCCCAGATGCGAGAGGGCATGGCGCGCGACGAAACCTGGTGGTGGAAGGATCTGCGCGACGACCCCAAGTTTCGGTCGCTCATCGGGATGGCATCGGTCGGCAACTAGCGGTCCGGCCCGGGGGCCGGAGGGCGGTGGTGTCGATCGTCCGCCACGCCCTGCGGCGTGGGGGCCTCGCCCGGGTAAAGCCGGGATGGGCAGGAATGACCTAGATGCCACAGGGCCACGGGGTTCGGCCCATCGACCACCCCTCGACAAGCGGCCTGTAACCTGCTATATGTGATTGCTCTCTCATACCACAGGTTTCCTTCGGGAGTCCTCCTTGCCGAGGACCATCAAGGAGTGTCATACCATGGCTCGCCGTGTTCTTGGCATGCTCCCCATCGCGGTCGGGATGCTGGTGATCGCGTGCGCGGACCGGAATGACTCGGGTCCGGTTGCTCCCGGACAGCCGGAGTTCCGCCCGGCCCCCACCCTCGCCTGCAACAGCAGTGCGTTCCCATCGCTCGTCAGCGGCTATTTCACCGACCCGGCGACGACTCAGCAGGCGAGGGGCTTCGTCGACGAGATGACCGCGAGCCCATACACTGCCGCCGCACAGGCCAGCGGGTTCAACGTCATGGAGCTGATCGCCGCTGCAGTCAAGGGCGGGAACACGGCCGCCAGCACCGGCTCCGAGCTGACGAAGGAGCTGATCAAGTGCATGTACAAGGCAGGCACCTCGAGCGACTTCCCGTCCAACTTCGACGCGCTCGATTTCACTCCGTCGCTTGATCCGGCGGTGCCGGGTGCCTACGAGGTTCGCGGCCCGGCCAGTGGCAACACACCGGTGGTGTCGCGCACAACGGTCGGCGTAACCCAGCGGCTATCGGGAGTGGCTCCTCCGCAGGATCCCAACGATCTCGTTGCGCCAGGCACTGCGCTCCCCTGGAGCCAGGTTCTCTCCGAGCGCGCGCTGATCTATGGGATTCCCCTGGCGGGCGCGGATATCGGTGGCTATTCGACCAGCGAGTACCAGTGGGAGGCAATCCGGCCCTCCGTGCCGTTCGGCGGCGACGGGGCCACCGTCGCACTGTGCCTCGCGAGCAGCGAGCCGACCAGCATGGTCAGCGAGTCCGATTTCGGCGTGCTGGCCTATCACGACGCGGACTACGTCTGCGATGCCTCGATCAGCTCGATCCCGCAGTCCTGGGGCGCGCGGGTCCTCGTGCAGCGGCTGGTCAAATTCCTCACCCCGCAGCCGCTGTTCGCCGGCACCAGGACCATCGGCGGCTCGGCCGGTGGCCTCAGGAGCGAGTTCGCCAACAAGCCCGTGCCGAGCATCACGTTCAGCTATGTGAAGGCACCACCGGCCACCATGTCCGTTCGCAAGATGCCCTACGAAGTAATCGTCCGAGCCAAGACCGACGATGGCCTCGGAGTGAATGGCGTCTGCGTGTACATGCATGGGGCGAACAACAACGGGCAGAACACCGCGCTGGCGGGGAACAAAGAGTGCGACAACACCGGGCCGGACGACGTTTCGGCAATCACGAAGTCGGCCTCGGCCACCGCCGGCGGCCCGCTGCAACCCGGCTATGCGACGTTCCACTTGTCGGTGACGAAGACCGGCGGTTTGATCATCACGGTGAGCAGCACCGATGCATCCGGCATCACCGGCGTCGTGGGGCGCGACGTCGAGACCTTCAATGCTCCCGCGGAAGTGAAGACGAATGTGAAGCCCTGACCCACCGGCGAACGCCGGTGCAACACACGAGAAGGGCGGCCCTCCCGGGCCGCCCTTTTTCGCACTGGCCCGGCTTCGCGTCCGGTCGCCCGCGTTCACCGCTGCCGGTCATGTTCCACGGTCATCCCGCCGTCGCCCCCTCCAGCTCCCCCAGCCGCCGCTCCGCCGCCCCCACCGCCGGCTGCAGCTCCGGATCCGCCTCCCGCCACAGGTCGATGAACCGCCGGTAGTGCTCACGCGCGGCCGCCTCATCCCCGGTGGCGTCGTAGATCATCGCGAGCCGGCGCTCGGCCGGCGCCACATACACCAGCTCGTAGGACGCCCGCTGAGCGATGGACCGATACCACCCGATCGCCTCCTCGTCCCTGCCCAGACGGTGGAGCAGCTCCGCCCGGAGATAGCGGTCCGAGGCCTCCGCCACCGAGAGTCGCGCCGTGCGCTCCCATCCGGCCGCCTCGAGCTCCGCCAGTGCCTCGGCCGGGCGACCGGCGTGCCACAGCACCCGCGCGCGCAGACTCCGGCCGAACGTGCGGGACAGGTCGCCGGTGGCCGTCGAATCCCCTGCGGCAAGGAGTGCGCGCGCGTCGGCGGCGGCGGTCAGGCTATCGCCGAGGCCGATCGCGACGAGACCGGCGTAGTACTCGCGCGCCGGGTGCCCGAGCACCGAGTCGGCCGCGACGCCGAGGTCGCGCGCGAGCTCCTCGAGGTCGGAGGTGTCCGGGCTCGCGAACGGCTGCACGGCCAGAAGCGCGCGGTGTTCCAGGGCTGCCCCCGGATCGCACGGCGCCGCGCGCGCGAGCTCGCCGTCCGCCACACCGAGCCGTCCGTGCGCGATCGCGACCTGCGCCAGCATCCGCCGCCCCATCGCGTGCACGTCGCAGGTGGCGGACGCGCGGACGAGGAGTCCCGCGAAGCGCGCCGAGCCGGCCAGATCGCCGAGTTTCACCGCCACGTCGAACGCGAGCCGGCGGGGCAGAATCGACCGGTCGGCCAGGAGATCGCGCGTCGCCCGCTCGTGGCCGGGACGGTCGTTCAGCGCGAAGGTACGGATGGCCCGGAGGTCGAGGGCGGCCGCGGGCACGGTGGCTTCCGCGCGGCGCAGCAGCGAGTCCGCCTCGGTGCGCTTCCCTTCGAGCGAGGCGATGCGCGCGAGCGGCACGAGCGCGTCGCCCTGGTCCGGCGCGAGCGCCAGCACCCGTTCGAAGGCCTCGCGTGCCTCGAGCGCGGAGCGTCCGCGCAACGGATTGCCGTGCAGCAGCAGATCGCCCAACTGGAGCCAGGCCTCGACGTCCTGCGGGTAGTCCGCGACGATCCCGCGATAGATCCGCTCGCCCTCGTCCAGCCGCCCGTTCCGGACGGTGAGATAGGCCAGCACCAGGCGCTGGTCGTGCTCGGACAGGCCGGCGCTGAACCGGCTGGCCAGGCGGGCGGCCCAGAGGGACGTCTCGTCGCGTCCCGCCCGGTCCGCGGCCACGCTGAGCCGGTAATAGGCCAGCCCGAATGCGCTGTCGGCCCTGACGGCGCGGTTGAAGGCATCGACGGCGGCGACGTACTCGTCGTGCCGGAGCCGCTGCTCACCGTCCAGGTAGGCCTTGAGCGCCGGCAGCGACCGGGTGCTCACCGCGGCGGCCCTGGCCAGCCGCTCGCCGGGCCCGCCGACCCGGTCGGCCACCAGCCCGCGCACGAGCTCGTCCGCCATGGTGAACAGCTCGTCCCGTGAGACCGTCGCCTGGGCGCGGCTCACCTCGCGGTCGGCGTTGGCGCGGTCGTGGAGCGAGGCGGTGGCGCGCAGACTGTCCCGATCCGCCACCAGTCGGCCTACCACGTAGAGCCGGGCGCCGGAGCGCCGGGCCGTCTCCGAGGCCGCCGAGCCGGTCAATCCACCCGGCGTCCCGCCCCTGCCACCCGCCGGGACGGTCGGCACCGCTCGAATATCCGCCACGCCGTCGAGTCCGGAGGAGAGGAGCGCATCGAGGCCGCGTCCGAGATCGCCGCTCGCGTCACCCACCGCTTCGAACGGCAGGACCGTGAGCGTCGCGGGCGCGCCCGGGGCGACGGCGTCCGGCGCGCTGCTCCGCAGCAGCAGCACGGCGCCGGCGATGGCCAGCACCAGGATCAGCGGGAGGAGGTAGCCGGTCCAGCGCGCCGCCACCGGTCGCGCCCGGCCGGCCGGCACTGCCAGGGGGGTCGAGACGGCCATTGCCGCGGCTAGCGCCTGCGGGTGGAAGGCATCGGCGGCCGGCGGTGCCCCGATGGCGACCGGCGGCGCCGGGTCGGGGATCCGGAGGGATCGGGCGAACTCTCGGACCGCGGGCTCGGCCGGGAGCCCCAGCTCGGCGGCGAGGGCGGCCTCGTAGGACCGGCCGTGCTCCAGCGCCCCGGCGCGGTCGCCGGTCGCGGCCAGCGCACGCATGGCGCCGAGGGCGGCATCGGCGCTGAACGGGTCGGCGGCGGAGGCCTGCCGCCACCAGCGGACCGCCAGGACCAGGTCGTGCTCGGCGTCGGCCCGCCGAGCCAGGCGGACGAGGTTCTCCACGTGTACACGATGGAGCCGCTGACGATCGGTCTCGATCCAGCGCTCCAGCTCGAGACGACCCGGCAGGAAGAATCCGTCCAGAAAGGGACCGCGGTACAGCTCAGCCGCGGCGGCCAAATCCTCGGCCATGAGAGCGGCGTCGAAGTCGGCGAGATCGGATCCGATTGCGGATGGGTCGAGGCGGAGGGTGGGACCGGCCGACATCAGCAGCGAATCGCCCAGCTCCCGGCGCAGGCCGAACAGCACCTGCTTGAGGCTGTTGCGGGCCCTCGCCTCGTCGCTATCGGGCCAGAGGTAGGCCACCAGCTTGTCCCGGCTGATCCCCTGCGCGCCGTGCCCCGCAAGGAGCGCCAGCAGGATCAGCGGCACCTTTCGGTTGCCGATGCCGCCGATCGGTTGCCCATCCCGCTCGAGGGTGAGGCCGCCAAGGGTGAACAGACGGAGTGTGGGACCTGCCATGGGCTCACTAACCGGTTTCTAACCGTGAATTATCCGCGGGCCGGTATGTTAGCCGGTCTCCCACAGGCTCGCAAATGTCCAGCTTGATACTCCGCGACGGAGTCATCGCCCAATCCGTGCTGACCGCGCTCGCGCTGGCGGCGAGGCGGCGGTCCGTACACGCGCCCAGGACGGCTCGACGGGACTGGTCCGTGCTGGCCATACCGCGGCCGGCCGTGGCCCCGCCGCGAGCAGCGTCCGCCCGCCTCCGGCGCCGCCACTATCGTAAGCCGAGCAGCCGGACGGGCCGTGGCACACGGGCCGTCGGCCAGGGTGTCCGCGTGACGCCGGTCCGCTGAGGACCTGGTCCGGCCGGGTGCAGCATCACCCCCCGGTCAGCTTTCGAACCTCCCCCAGCACCCGCCGCTGCGCCGCGCCGTCCTTCACCGCCAGAAAGATGGTGTCGTCGCCGGCGAGGGTCCCCACCACGTCCGGCCAGGCCAGCCGGTCGAGCGCCACCGCCACCCGGTTGGCCTCGCCCGGCGGGGTGTGGATGACGACGAGCGCCTCGCCGGCCGGCTCGGCCGCCAGCACGCCGTCGGCGATGCGGCGGACGTTGGGGTCGGCCGGAATCACCACCGCGGATGGGCGGCGATAGGCGCCGTCCACCTTGATCAGCCGGAGCGTCGCGATGTCGCGGCTCACCGAAGACTGCGTCACCTCCCACCCTTCGGCCGTGAGCGCCTCCGCCAGCTCTTCCTGGGTGCGAACGGCCCGGGTGCTGATGAGCTCGAGAATCTTCAGGTGGCGCTTGCGGCGGTCGGCGGTCATGGCCGGGCCGGCCGTCGGGCGCTCGGGCGGTCGGTCATGCCGCGCCCGGCGAGCCTGCGGATCGCGCGGTCGAACCGGTTCCGCTCGCGGGCATGCCAGGCGCGGGCGCGGCTGAGACGGGCGCGCACTTTGTCGAGGCCGAGATTGCCGAGCCCGCCCGTCGAGGAGCGGCGGGCCACGATCTTCGCCGGGCTGGGCGGCGGGAATGTCTCCCCCGCCTCGAGCGCCGCCGCCACCTCGCGATAGGCGATGCGGAACGGGCGCCCCTCCTCGACCCGCCGCATTACCTCATCCGTGACAAGCGCACCGCCCTGAAGCCCCGCGGCGCAGCGGGCGCGGTCCACGCCCAGGCGCGGGATAGCATCCGCCACGACCGCAAGCATGGCGCCGGTTCGCTCCAGCCCGCGCATGAGCGGCTCCTTCAGCAACTGGAAGTCACGCTGGTAGCCGCCGGCGAGCTTGCCCTTGAGCTGGAGCACGGTGACGAGGTCGCCCTCGAGCGCCGCGGCACGGCCCCGGGTCAGCTCGAAGAGATCGGGATTCCGCTTGTGCGGCATGATGCTGGAGCCGGTGGCGAGCTCGGCCGGCAGCACGAGGTAGCCATACTCCTCGGCGCTGAAGAGAATGACGTCCTGCGACAGCCGCGCGAGCTCGTGCCCGAGCTGGGTGCACCAGAAGAGTGCCGCGGCCTCCAGCTTGCCGCGGCCCGCCTGCACCGTCGCCACGTTGCGGTCGAGCGCGGCGAAGCCGAGCGCGCGTGCCGTGACCTCCCGCTTCAGCGGCAGCGGCACGCCATAGCCGGCGGCGCTTCCGAGCGGCGAGCGATCCACCAGCGGCCAGAGGGCGCCGAGCGACTCGGCGGTATCGAGCACCCCCTCGGCATAGGCGCTGGCCCACAGCCCGATCGAGGAAGGCATGGCGCGCCGCTGATGGGTATAGCCGGGCCAGAGCACCGTGCGATGGCGCGCGGCGAAGGCCAGGAGCGCGTCCGCCAGGGCGAGCGCGGCGGCGTGCAACGCGAGCAGCTCGTGCTTGAGGTAGAGCCGCAGGTCGCAGGCGACCTGGTCGTTGCGCGAGCGGCCGGTGTGCAGGCGCTCGCCCAGGCCCGGCAGCCGGCGCGTGAGCCACTCCTCGACGGCGGTGTGGATGTCCTCGTGTCGCGCGGCCACCCTGAAGCGGCCCGCGCTCACCTCGGCGAGCGCGGCGCGGAGACCGGCCCGGAGGCGGGCGTACTCCGGCTCGGAGAGCAGCCGCGAGGCGCGCAGCCCTTCGATGTGGCCCAGACTGCCGAGCACGTCCCAGCGGAGGAGCCGCGCGTCCCAGGCGCGGTCGTCGCCCGAGGTGTAGGCGAGCATCGCCGCGTCGGGGGCGGCGGCGGGGGACCAGAGGGTGGTGGGACCGGCCGGCATAGTGACTCAGCGCGAGTCACGCTGAGCACAGCGAAGGGGGCATGCGTCCGGGCATGGCTCCTTCGCTGCGCTCAGGATGACTCGACGAACCTGCGGGGCCCGTCCACTCATACCGATTTCTCCGCCAGATACGACCGCACCACCTGCCCGTAGAACCCCCGCGCCGCCGTCACCTCCGGCAGGTCCACGTACTCATCCGGCGTGTGCGACCGCCGGCTCGTTCCCGGCCCGCACTTCACCGCGTCGGTGTGCCGCAGGAACACCCAGTCCGAGCAGGTCGGGCTCCCGAAGGTCTCCGATTGCGGCCGCATCCGCCGCAAGACCTCGAGGAGGCGGGAGCCCGGCGGCGTCTCACACGGCACCAGCCGCTGGGACGTGACCTCGACGGTAGACTCGAGCGAGCGCCGCAGCAGCTCCGCCACCTCGTCGTGGGTCCAGTCGGGAGTGCTCCGGATGTCGAGCACGGCCTTGGCCACCGGCGGCGTGACGTTCCGGCTCACGCCGGCGTCGAGCATGGTCGGCGTGGCGGTGGTGTGGCCGAGCACGGGGTGCGACCGCGCGGCGAAGAGACCGTCGAGCCTGAGCAGGTCGCGGGCGAGGACGAGCACGGCGTTCCGGAACTCCCCGTCCGCGGCGGCGTAGCCGGCGTGGCGCTGGTCGCCGTCGGCGAGCAGGTCCACCATCATCAGCCCGCGCTGGGCGACGGCGAAGTCGAGGTTGGTCGGCTCGCCCACGAGGGCGGCGCCGATGGTGCCCGCGGCCCCGACGGCCCGTTCCATCGTGGTGTGCCTGGTCTCCTCGCCGTAGCCCAGGATCACGAGGAGGCGCCCGGTGGCGGGGCCGCCGTCCGCGGCGACATCCGCCGCGGCGCAGAGCATGGCGGACACGGACGCCTTGGCATCGCCCGAGCCGCGGCCGTACAGCCGGGTCCCCTCGATCGTCGGCGTGAACGGGTCGCGGGTCCACCCCTTCCCCGGCGGCACCACGTCGAGATGCGAAACCAGCGCGAGCGTCGGCCCGTCGGCGCGCCCGCGGACGTCGACCGTCACGGCCAGCTCGTCGCGCCGAACCCGCAGGCCCCAGCTGTGCGCCGTGGCCTCGGCAAAGACCGCGAGCGCTTCCTCCTCCCCGCTCACGGAGGGGATCGCGACCATCTTCCCGAGCAGCTCGATCTCATCCGGCAAGATCCACCCCCAGATACGTCGCCTTCTCCTTGCGCCCCACGATCATCGTGCCGCAGCCCGCGCCGGTGAACACCTCGAGCAGCAGCGCGTCCGGCGCGCGGCCGTCGATGATGTGGGTGCGTTCAACGCCGCCGGTGGCCGCGCGGATGCACGCCTCCACCTTGGGCCGCATGCCGCCGGCGAGCACGCCGCTGGCCATGAGGCTCGCGAGATCGTCGGGGTCGGCGAAGGTGACCAGGGTCGACGGGTCGTTCCGGTCGCGGAGCACCCCTGGCGCGCCGGTGAGGAAGATCAGTTTCTGGGCCCGGAGCGCCACCGCGAGCGACTCGGCGACGGTGTCGGCGTTCACGTTGAACACCTCGCCATCTTCGCCCCCGGCGAGGCTCGCGACCACGGGCACGAAGCGGGCCTCCATGAGCGTGACGAGGACGCGCGGGTCCACCCGGTCGATGTCACCCACATGGCCGTAGTCCACCTTGCTGGTGACGCCGGCATCGTCCACCACCTGCACCGGCGGCCGCCGGTGCGCGGTGATGAGGTCGGCATCCACGCCGCTCAGGCCGACGGCCTGCACCCGGTGCTCCCGCAGTGCCGCGAGCAGATCCACATTGAGCTGGCCCGCGTAGACCAGCTTGGCCACCTCGAGCGCCTCATCGTCGGTGACGCGGCGGCCCGCCACCATGCGCGGCTCGGCGCCGAGCCGGCGGCTCAGCCTGGATGCCTGCGGCCCACCGCCGTGCACCACGACGATCCGGATATTGAGCGACGAGAGCAGCGCGAGTTGCGCGGCCGCATGATCGAGCACCTCCGGCTCACCCAGCACGTCGCCGCCGAGCTTCACGACGAAGACCTGGTCGCGATAGGCGCGGACGTAGCGGAGGGCGCCTTTCAGGCCGGCGATGCCCTTCGAGGTATCGATCGTCATACGGTCTCCAGGAAGACGTGAGCGGTGAGCGGTCAGCGGTGAGCGGTGACCCAAGGAGCCACCGGTTACCGCTCACCGCTCACCGCTCACCGCCTATGAGCTCCAACAACAAGGCCCGCTGCGCGTGCAGCCGATTTTCCGCCTGGTCGACCACGACGGAATTCGGGCCGTCGAGCACCGTGTCGTCGATCTCGACATTCCGCCGCACCGGCAGGCAGTGCATGACGATTCCCTTGCCGCCGCGGGTGGAGCGGAGTCGGCCGGGGGTGAGGCGCCAGTCGCGAAGCCCCGCGCGCAGGGCGGCCTCCTCCCGGGGCTGGCCGAACAGCTTCACCGAGCCCCAGGACTTCACGTAGACCGCGTCCGCGCCGACCGTGGCCTCGTCGGGGTCGTCGATGATGTGCACGAACTCGCCGCCGGACTGCTGGGCGAGGCGGCGGATCAGCGCGGTGTCCTCCGGGTCCAGCTCGTAGCCCGCCGGTCGCGCGATGACGATTTCCATCCCCAGCCCAGCCGCCGCGAGCGCGGCACTGGCCGGGACGGCGGTGGGCAGCGCCTTCGGGTGCCAGGCCCAGGTGAGCACGAAGCGCTTTCCCTCGGTCTGCCCGAGCTTCTCGCGCAGGGTCATCGCGTCCGCAAGCGCCTGGCACGGGTGGCGCCGCGCGCTCTCGAAGTTGATGACGGGTTTCTCGCAGTACTTCACGAAATTCCGCAGGACGGAGTCCTCACGCGCCACCGCCCAGTCGGTGCCCCGGGGGAAGCTCCGGACTCCCAGCGCGTCGGCGTAGCGGCCGAGGACGCGGGCGGCGTCGATGATGTGCTCGACGGTATCGCCGTCCATGACGGCGCCCGGCTCGGTCTCGAGCGGCCAGCTTCCCCTCCCCGGCTCGAGCACCACGCCGTGCCCGCCGTGCAGGAACATCGCGGTCTCGAAGCTGGTGCGGGTGCGCAGGCTCGGGTCCATGAAGACCATCGCCAGCACCTTCTTCTCGAGACCGCCGGAGACCTCGCCGCGCTTGACCCGCGCGGCCAGACGGAGCAGCTCATTCACCTCGTCCCGGCTCCAATCCTCGAGGGCGAGGAAGTCGCGCTTGATCACGCCAGCACCTCCCGCAGGCCCGCGAGCAGCAGGTCGGCCTCGCGCGGAGAGAAGGAAAGCGGGGGCAGCAGCCGCAGCACCCGGGGATCGGTTGCGGTGCCGGTGAGGATCCGGTGCGAAAACAGCGCCCGCTGCGCCTCGGCGGCCGGCCGATCGAGATGGAGACCGAGCAGCAGCCCACGCCCGGTGACCTGCTTCACGCCGAGGGCACGGGAGCCGCGCGCGAGCTGGTCGCCCACGTCGACCGCATTGGCGATGAGCCCCTCCCGCTCGATCACGCCGATGTTGGCGAGCGCCGCGGCGCAAGGCACCGGTCCGCCGCCGAAGGTGCTGCCGAGATCACCGGGCACGAGCGAATCGGTGAGCCGCGGACTGGCCACCACCGCCCCGATGGGAAGCCCGCCGGCGAGTCCCTTGGCGAAGGTGAGCGCGTCCGGCGTCACCTCCACCGCTTCGGCCGCGCTGAACGCGCCGCAGCGGCCGACGCCGCATTGCACCTCGTCGAACAGCAGCACCGCCCCGCGCTCGTCGCACAGCCGGCGCGCGGCCCGGAGGAACCCGGGCGAGCAGTCGCGCGCGCCAGCGAAGCCCTGGACCGGTTCCAGCAGCACGGCGGCGACGGTGTCGTCGATGGCGGCGTCGAGGGCGGCGACGTCGTCGAACGGCACCTTGCGGCTGAGCGGCATGCCGGCGCGGCGCGCCGCCGCTTCGTAGCGCGGGCCGTCGGTACAGGCGAGCGTCGCGACCGTGCGCCCGTGCCAGCCGCCGCGCAACGAGACGATCGTCTGCCGGCCGGTGCAGCGGCGTGCCAGGTGGAGCGCGTTCTCGTTGGCCTCCGCCCCCGAATTGCACAGGAAGACGCGACCCAGCGGATCGGGACAGCGCTCCGCCAGCGTCTCGGCAAGCGCCTCGCGCTGGGGAAGCGGGACGGCGGTGGAGTAGAAGAGGAGCTGCTCGGCCTGCCCGGCGATGGCGCGCACCACGTCCGGATGGCTGTGTCCGGTCGAGGCAACGGCGTGGCCGCCATAGGCGTCGAGCCACTCGTGGCCGTCCTCGTCGATCAGCCATGAACCGCGGCCGCGGACGGGACGCACGGGCATCGCCGCGTAGACCGGGAGGAGCGCAGGTGGCGGAGAGGACGAGACCGGCCCCTCCGCTTCGCTCAGGGTGACTCCCGGAGCAGCGCCGGAATCGCGGCGCGCATTCAGCATGGATAGATCCCCGCGCCCGCGAGTCCCGCGCGCTCGTCGATGCCGAGCGCGAGGTTCATCGCCTGGATGGCCTGGCCGCCGGCGCCCTTCACGAGGTTGTCGATCGCCACCGTCACCTGGATCTCCTCGCCCTCCGGACTCTCGACCGCGTGAACCAGCGCGTAGTTGGTGCCGATCACGTGGGTGAGCTCGGGCGGGGTGTCCAGCACCCGGACGAATGGCCGGTCCCCGTACGCCGCGCGGAACCAGCCGGCCGCCACCGTCCCCGGTTGCCCGTCCCGAATTGCCCCCCTGGGGACGAACGCGTGCAGCGTCAGATAGATGCCGCGCACGAACGGCCCCGAGTGGACCAGCAGCCGGGTGGTGGCGTCCGGGCGGCCCAGCCATCCGCGCCACGCCGCCAGCACCTCGGCCTCGTGCCGGTGGCCCAGGACCGAGTACGCGAACAGGTTGTGCGCGCGCATCGGGTGGTGCGTCGTGGGACGGGGCTTCACTCCCGCGCCGCTCGAGCCGGTGACGGCGAAGAGCGACGGCGTCACGTCCAGGCCCGCGCGGGCCAGCGGATAGAGCGCGAGCTGCGCCGCCGTCGCGAAGCAGCCGGGCGCGGCGATCGCCGTTGCGCCGCGCAGCCCGCAGCCTGCGATGTCGGCGAGCCCATAGGTGAACCGGTGCACCAGCTCGGGCGCGGCGTGGGGACCGTAATAGCGCTCGTAGAGCCGCGGGTCGTGTACCCGGAAGTCGGCGGCGAGATCCACGATCAGACCCGGGGCCGCCTCGAACACCTCACCGGCCACCCGCGACGACTCGCCGTGCTCGAGGCAGAGAAACACCACGTCACGTCCGCGCGAGGCTTCACCCGGCGTGGCGCCGGAGAACCGCGCGTCCGTCACCGGCGCCAGCGCGGGGTGCACATCGGCGATCGGCTTGCCGCCCTGGCTGCGGCTGGTGGCCACGCACTCGGCCACTTCCGGGTGCTGGAGCAGGAGCCTCAGGAGCTCGCCGCCGGCGTAGCCGGCGGACCCGATGACCGCGACCTTCATGATGCCGGAAGGACGGAGGGACGGAAAGCCTCTCGGAAGGGCTCGTCTCTCTCCGTCTCTCCGTCGCTCCGCCCCTCCGCCCATTGGTCCAGCGCCGTCCGCACCACTGAGAGCAGCCCGCACGCATCCCGCCGCGCGTTGTGCGCGGGCAAGCCGAGGCCGGTGGTAATGTAGACCTGGCCCACCTCGTTGTCGGTGGCCGGGCCGGTAATGGCGGTGATGGAGAGGTCGAATTCGCGCCGCATCAGCTCGGCGGCACCCCAGCAGGCCACGGGATCGGGGGCAGCCATGATATAGGCGGCACCGACATCCATGAGCTCGCGGTCGCGAAGGATGTCCTGCACGCCGTATTCGCCGAGGATGCCGTCGCCCAGCTCGGCGACGATGACGTCGGGGCGGGACGCGGCCAGCCGGTTGAAGATCCCCTTCGCGGTGCTCACGGTGACGCCGGCGTGGGTGCTGGCGATGCCGACGTCGTTGAAGGTGAGCGCCGCGACGGCGCCGGCGTCGCGCATCGCGAGCGCGTCGCGCATGAGCGAGACCCCGGTGAGCTTGGCCGCCGCCACGCGGAAGCCGCCGCGCGCGAGGCCGCGGACGAGCTCCGTGGCGGCGACCGTCTTGCCCGCGTTCATGCAGGTGCCGGCTACGTAGATCACCGGAACGCGCGCCTCGAGGGTGTCCGCGGGGGGCACCGCGTGATCGCGGATGTGGGCGGGGCGGCCGACCCGGTCGCCGAGCTCGGGGAACGCCAGGATCGCGCCGAGGACCTCGGCGCGGAACGGCGAGCCGATCTCGGGATTCACCGAGGTACAGCGCCCGAGAATGCCGCCGAGGTTGAGCACCTCGACCGTGTCCCCCACCGCGAGATGGGGCGGGACCACCCCGGCGTAGCCGCGGAGCGCGCGGCGGGTGCCGAGGGTGCCCGCCAGGACGTCACCGCCACGCAGCGAGAGCATCCGGCCGGTCACGTCCTCGATGGTGTTGTACGTCGCCTTGTCCTCGAGGACGCGGACCGCGAGCACGTAGCCCTCCGCGGCCACGATCTCCTCGCCGACGATCACTTCGGACGGGAGCGCGGCGTTCCGGGTGGAGCTGCTGATCCGGTCGAGCCGGACACGGCTGGTGACGACCATCAGTGACTACCTCTTCGCTCGGAGGAGCTCTGCATTGTTCAGGTCATGCCGGGTGCAGATTCACCACAGAGGCACAGAGGGCACGGAGGTACACGGAGACAACAAACACTTGTTGCTTTCCTCCGTGCCCTCTGTGCCTCTGTGGTGAAGACATCACTGCCGCCCGCCCGGCACGGCCGCGCGGGCCGCCAGCAACGACGGCACCGCGGAGACCCGCGCGAAGGCGCGGGCCTCGGCGCCGGTCCAGAGATGGTTCTCTTCGCCGTAGGTGGCGATGGAGGTGTCCATCATGGAATGGGGACTGCGGGTGCCGACCACCTGGAACCGGCCGGGGGCGAGGTGGACGCGGGTTTCGCCGGTTACCCGAGCCTGCGAGCTGGTGATCAGCGCTTCGATGTCGCGCAGCGACGGGTCGAAATACTGGCCCTCGTGCAGCCGGTCGCCGTAGAAGCGGCCGAGCTGGTCCTTCCAGAACGTCTGCCACCGGGTGAGCACCAGCTTCTCGAGCTCGCGGTGTGCCCCGATGAGCAGCAGCGCCGCGCCCGCCTCGAAGCCGATCCGGCCCTTGATGCCGAGCGCGGTTTCGCCGACGTGGATGTTGCGGCCGATGCCGTAGCCCTCGCACAGGTCGCCCAACCGGCCGACGAGCGCCGGCCCGGCCATCGCCTCGCCGTCGAGCGAAACCGGCAGCCCTCCGTCCCACGCGAGGACGATCTCCCGCGACGGGGGCGCATCGGCGGGCGGATCGAGCAGCTCGGCCGGCGGACCGGCCCAGGTATCGTGGGTCCAGCCGCCGCCCCAGGTGGTGCCCCAGAGGCCGCGGTTGATCGAGTACGCGCCGGCCCTGGCGGGCACCGGAAGGCCCAGCCGCTCGAGGTAGGCGATGGCCTGCTCGCGCCTGACGCCGAGGTCGCGGATCGGGGTGACGATCTCGAGGTCGGGCGCGAGCACGCGGAGGGCGACGTCGAACCGGACCTGATCATTGCCCGCGCCGGTCGAGCCGTGGGCCACCGCCTTCGCGCCCAGCCGGCGGGCCGCCTCCACCACCGAGAGCGCCTGCTGGGTCCGCTCGGCGGCCACGCTCAGCGGGTAGACCTCGCCGCGGAGCACGTTTCCCTGGATCAGGAAGCGGACGAAGCGGTGGTAGACCTCCCCGCGGGCGTCGATCTCCTGGTGCGACACCGCGCCGACCGCCTCCGCCTGGCGGCGGATGGCGGCGCGCTCCTCCGGCATGGAGCCGCCGGTGTCCACGTAGACGGTGTGCACCGCCCAGCCATCCGCGGCCAGGCGGGGGACGCAGAAGGAGGTGTCCAGCCCGCCGGAGAAGGCGAGCGCGAGCGGGCCGCGGGGCGATTGCATAATGCATAAATATGCAACCCCTCACTCGACGCGCAAGCCCCCGGCCCCGGGCCGGTCCCCACTCAGGGCTTCAGGGCCTCTGCGCCGGGCGTGGGCGCCCACGGATGCTGGGGCTCGAAGTAGCGCCAGAGGAGGGCGGAAACGCGGCGCAGCAGGACGTAGCCTTCGTTGTCCTGCTTCCAGCTCTCGTCCTGCTGGTTCCTGGTAATGACGCAGAACACGTAGTCGCCCGACGGAGCGTTGACGAGGACGACCTCAGAGCGCGACCGGTCCACGGCGCCCTGCTTCGAAGCCGCTTGTACGGTCGGCGGGAGCCGGGAGAGGGCCTCGCCGGTCCAGAAGCTCCGGGTCAGGTGCCGGTACATCTCCTCGCTCGCGGCCGGGCTCACTGCCCTGCCCTCCCGGATGAGGGTGACCAGGCGCGCCATTTCTCGCGGGGTGGTCTGGCCCCAGCCCCAGCGCTCGTAG